>NZ_DRGY01000028.1 GCF_011049865.1 Marinobacter antarcticus
CTGCGGAGGCCATGATTCCGCTGATTGGCCGTCTTTACCGGAAAAACAATGTTGTTACCTCCGTATACGGCCGCGCCATTATTAACCAGTCAGTTATCGATATAATCCGCGCTCACAGATACGTACGACAAGTGGAAGACAGTGAGCTGTCCGTTCACGACTCCCTGCCAATCCTGCAGGCAATGGACCAGATGAATCTGGGTCGCGCCCACGTAGACATCGGTAAGCTGGCGATGAAGTTCAAGGAAGAAGGCGGTGATCTGGCTGAATTTCTCAAAAGGGAAATCGGGCCGGTGGTGGGTCATTACCATGCCCAGTCCGAAGAAGATGCCAACAACGGTACCAAAGATGTTGTGCTTTATGGTTTCGGGCGTATCGGCCGTCTTCTTGCCCGCATTCTGATTGAAAAAGCCGGTGGGGGTAACAACCTTCGCTTGAGAGCGATTGTGGTTCGCCAGGGCGGCGCAGAAAACGATCTGGAAAAGCGCGCCAGCCTGCTTCGCCGCGATTCTGTGCACGGCCCTTTTGATGGCACCATTCGCGTAGACGAAAAAGAGTCGGCGCTGATCGCCAATGGCAACTTTATCAAAGTGATCTATTCAGACGGCCCGGATAAGGTGGATTACACCCAATACGGCATCAAAAACGCCATCGTGATTGATAACACCGGTATTTGGCGTGATGAAGAAGGCCTGGGTCTGCACCTTAAATCCAAGGGCGTAAGCCGGGTTATGCTGACGGCTCCCGGCAAAGGCGACATCAAGAACATCGTTTACGGTATTAACAACGACTGGATTACCGACGAAGACAAGATCCTGTCGGCCGCGTCGTGCACTACCAATGCCATTACGCCTGTGTTGAAAGCTATTTACGATGAATATGGCATTGAAGACGGGCACGTCGAAACGGTTCACTCCTACACCAACGACCAGAACCTGATCGATAACTATCACAAAGGCAGCCGTCGTGGTCGCAGTGCCGCGCTGAACATGGTAATTACCGAGACAGGCGCTGCAAAGGCCGTATCCAAAGCGCTGCCTGAATTGAAAGGCAAGCTTACCGGGAACGCAATCCGTGTCCCGACGCCAAATGTTTCCATGGCCATTCTGAACCTTAACCTGAAAAAAGAAGTCGACGTTGACGGCGTCAATGACTATCTGCGTGAAATGGCTTTGCACTCCGAGTTACAAAAACAGATCGACTTTGTGAACTCGCCAGAAGTGGTGTCCACCGACTTTGTCGGTTCCCGTCACGCTGGTATTGTGGATGCCCAAGCCACTATTGCCGCAGGTAAACGCCTGATTCTCTATGTCTGGTATGACAACGAGTTCGGTTACAGCGCGCAGGTCATTCGGGTGGTCAGCCAGATGGCAGGCATTCATTACCCGATTTTCCCGAAGCGCACTCGCGACTGAGATTGAAGCGTCAGAGTTGGCGCGGATAACTCCGTAAACCCGGTGTCGAGAGTCGCCGGGTTTTTTTGTTAACGATAGCGGCGCACCCGGCAATTACGTTCAGGTACAAACCTGTTCTCGTTTCAGGTGGAAATAGCTTGTCTTAGACCCTATAATTGGCGCGATTTTGGGTATGTCCGTCCCCCCGTTTCTCATACTGTTTCTGGGCTGCACGGGGCGGGCAATACAAACGCATAGAATTGTTTCTGATGATGGATGAGGCTAATGATCAAGATCAAAAAAGGCCTGGATCTTCCCATCAGCGGCGCTCCTGAACAGACCATTACAGACGGCAAGCCGATTCGCCACGTGGCGTTGGTCGGTTTTGACTATATCGGCATGAAGCCGACGATGGCTGTTAAAGAAGGGGACCGTGTTAAGCGCGGTACGCTGCTGTTCACGGACAAGAAGACCGAAGGCGTTCGTTATACATCTCCTGCTGCTGGCGTAGTGAAAGAAGTCAATCGCGGTGAGCGTCGGGTTTTCCAGTCAATTGTCATCGAGATTGATGGCGATGACACCGAGGCTTTTGCCCGCTTCAGTAGCGCGGATCTTGCCGGTCTGGAGCGTCAACAAGTCGTTGATAACCTGATTGAGTCGGGCTTGTGGACGGCTTTCAAAACCCGTCCTTATAGCAAAGTGCCGGCAATCGATACGGCTCCGCACTCCATCTTTGTTTCCGTTATGGACACGAATCCGCTGGCGGCTGATCCCACTCTGGTGATCGCTGAAAATGCGACCGCGTTTGAGAGCGGGCTGACCGTTCTGGGTCGGCTAACCTCCGGTAAGGTATTTGTAACCGGTCGGCCCGGTTCCAACGTGTCCGTTCCGAAGGCCGATAACATCGTTGTTCAGCAGTTTGATGGGGCGCATCCTGCCGGCAACGTTGGAACACACATTCATCACCTTGATCCGGTGTCTGCCTCAAAGTGCGTCTGGACGATTAATTATCAGGACGTGATTGATATAGGGCAATTGTTCATAACCGGGGAGCTGCAAGTCAGTCGCATTGTAGCGTTGGGCGGCCCAAAGGCACTGAAGCCACGCCTGGTTCGTACCCGGCTGGGCGCTAGCCTGACCGAACTGCTCGACGGTGAAGTGGCCACAGACTGTGAGATACGAGCAATCTCCGGTTCGGTATTCGGAGGTCGCCGGGGCGATGGACCCTGTGCGTACCTTGGCCGCTTTGCCAATCAGGTGTCCGTTCTGGAAGAGGGCTACAAGCGCGAGTTCATGGGTTGGCTGACGCCGGGCGCTAACAGGTTCTCCGTTTTGAACATCTATCTGTCCAAACTTGCCGGCGGCAAACTGTTCAACTTTACTACCACTACAAATGGCAGCGAGAGAGCCATGGTGCCGGTTGGTGCGTATGAGCAGGTTATGCCTCTGGATATCCTTCCGACCCAGTTACTGCGTTCCCTGATTGTGGGCGACACAGAAATGGCGCAAAAGCTTGGAGCTCTGGAGCTGGATGAAGAAGATCTGGCTCTGTGCACGTTTGTGTGTCCGGGTAAATATGAATACGGTCCGATTCTCCGTGAGAACCTGACCCGAATCGAGATCGAGGGCTAATACGATGGCTATCAGGCAGTTTCTCGATGGAATCGAGCATCATTTTGAAAAAGGTGGCAGGTACGAGCGCTGGTATGCGTTGTACGAAGCCGTCGACACGATTTTTTACACGCCCGGTTCGGTAACGTCTACGACCTCACACGTGCGGGATGGCGTTGATCTCAAGCGCATCATGATCACGGTTTGGTTGTGTACCTTCCCGGCGATGTTCTTTGGTATGTGGAACATTGGTTTCCAGGCCAACAGCTTTCTGGCGACTAACCCGGATGCGCTGGTTGCTGACGGCGGTTTGCGTACCGCCTTCATCCAGGCGCTTGCGGTTACCGGTGCCGGCGCGGGCATTTGGGATAATTTCGTTTACGGGCTGACGTATTTCGTTCCTGTTTACTTCGTGACCTTTGTGGTTGGTGGTTTTTGGGAAGTGATGTTCGCGACGGTGCGGCGTCACGAGGTGAATGAAGGTTTTTTTGTAACCTCGATTCTGTTCGCACTGATTTGCCCGCCCACTATCCCGCTGTGGCAAGTAGCGCTGGGCATTACCTTCGGCATCGTGATCGGTAAGGAAGTCTTTGGCGGTACAGGCAAAAACTTCCTGAACCCCGCACTGACCGGCCGTGCGTTTTTGTACTTTGCCTACCCGGCGCAGATTTCCGGCGATTCGGTGTGGACCGCAGTAGACGGCTTCAGTGGTGCAACGGCGCTGAGCTTGGCTTCGACGGATGGCCTTGGCGCGCTGAACGATAAAATTGGCTGGATGCACGCATTCATGGGATCGATTCAGGGTTCTATGGGCGAAACATCCACCTTGGCCGTTCTGTTTGGCGGGCTCATTCTGGTCGCAATGAGGATCGCCAGTTACCGCATTGTAGGCGGTGTGCTGATCGGTATGATCGCGACATCGCTTATGTTCAATACGGTCGGCTCAGAAACCAACGAGATGTTTTCTGTTCCCGCGTATTGGCACCTGGTTATAGGCGGCTTTGCCTTCGGCATGATGTTCATGGCAACAGATCCGGTTTCTTCGGCAATGACCAACACGGGCCGCTGGTGCTTCGGTATTCTGGTGGGTGTGATGACGGTTCTGATCCGGGTGGTTAACCCGGCATTTCCGGAAGGCATTATGTTGGCGATTCTGTTTGCGAACCTTTTTGCTCCGCTAATGGATCATTACGTGGTTCAGGCTAATGTTAAAAGGAGGCTCGCTCGTGGCTAAATCCAAAGAGACCGTCTCCAGAACGCTGCTGGTTGCTCTGGTGTTGAGTATTGTTTTCTCCGTAGTGGTATCAACTGCGGCGGTGGTGCTTCGGCCTGCCCAAATCAAGAACCAGAATCTGGACATCAAGACCAATATCCTGTCGGCGGCCGGTATGCTGCCCCAGGGCGCCAGCGCCGAGGAAATCGAGAAGGTATTTTCTCAATTTGATGTGCGCCTGGTTAACCTTGATACGGGTGAATATGTGGAACCCGCTTCTGTGGATGTTAAAGATCCAATGAAGTACGACATGTACAAAGCCGCATCGAATCCCGAGATGTCGATCAAAATTCCGTCCTCTGAAGACAAGGCGGGCATCAAGCGTCGGCCAAACGTCGCCAGAGTGTTCGTTTTGACCGAGAACAACAAGCTCAAGCGGGTTGTGCTGCCGATCAGTGGTTACGGCCTTTGGTCAACGCTGTATGGCTTTGTATCTCTCGAGGGCGATCTGAACACGATCGAAGGCCTTGGCTTTTACGCCCACGCAGAAACACCGGGTCTTGGCGGTGAAGTGGACAATCCACGCTGGAAGGCCCAGTGGGTTGGCAAGGAACTCTATGATGAGGACAACAGAGGCAGCCCTCAAATTCGCCTGATAAAAGGCGGCGTAGGGGCCAACACTGCAGACAAGGAACACAAGGTCGACGCACTCTCCGGTGCGACATTGACCAGCCGTGGCGTTCAGCACTTGGTGAATTACTGGATGGGTGACCGGGGTTATGCGCCGTTCCTCAAGAAACTTCGTGAAGGGGAGGTCTGATCATGGCCGAAATAACCGCCAAACAGGTTCTTTTTGAACCGATATTCAGTAACAACCCAATTGGGCTGCAGATCCTTGGCATCTGTTCAGCCCTCGCCGTAACCACCAGCATGAACGTCACCCTCGTTATGAGCCTGTCGGTTATCGCGGTTACCGCGTTTTCCAACCTGGCTGTGTCGCTGGTTCGTACCCAGATCCCGGCAAGTATCCGGATCATCGTACAAATGACCATTATTGCCTCCCTGGTCATCGTGGTTGATCAGATACTCAAGGCCTATGCCTACGAGATCAGTAAACAACTCTCCGTATTCGTTGGTCTGATCATCACCAACTGTATTGTTATGGGGCGTGCCGAAGGTTTCGCTATGAAGAACGGCCCCTGGCTGAGCTTCCTGGACGGCATTGGTAACGGGTTGGGCTATTCGGTCATGTTGCTTTTCGTGGCGTTTTTCCGCGAGCTTCTGGGCGCCGGGTCGCTGTTTGGCTTCACGCTGCTGTCGCCGGTAAGTGAAGGCGGATGGTACGTTCCCAATGGCCTGTTGCTGTTGCCGCCGAGCGCGTTCTTTATCATTGGCCTTGCGATCTGGGGTCTGCGCTCATGGATGCCTGAGCAAGTGGAAGAGGCAGACTACAAGATGTCTCGTCACACCCATAAGGAGGCCTTCTGATGGAACACTATATCAGCCTGCTTCTGAAGGCCGTCTTCATTGAAAACATGGCGCTCGCCTTCTTCCTGGGTATGTGCACGTTTCTCGCTATTTCGAAGAAGATCGAAGCCGCAACCGGCTTGGGTATAGCCGTTATTGTTGTTCTTACCCTTACGGTTCCGGCCAATAATCTGATTTACAACAACATTCTTCGTGAAGGCGCATTGTCGTGGGCAGGATTGCCCGACGTGGATCTGAGCTTCCTCGGTTTGATCACCTACATTGGTGTGATCGCGGCGATTGTTCAGATCATGGAAATGATTCTTGATAAATACATCCCCGCGCTTTATTCCGCACTGGGCGTGTTTCTGCCGCTGATTACGGTTAACTGCGCGATCATGGGCGCTGCTCTGTTTATGGTAGAGCGTGATTACACGTTCAGCGAAAGTGTGGTGTATGGCTTTGGTGCTGGCGTGGGCTGGGCTCTGGCGATTATTGCGCTGGCGGGCATCCGTGAAAAGCTGAAGTACAGCGATGTTCCGGAAGGTCTGCGTGGCCTGGGAATCACCTTCATTACCGTAGGCCTGATGTCCCTTGGCTTTATGTCTTTCTCCGGGATTTCCCTGTAATTCATCCGGTGATTCGGTTTAACGAAAAGGCGAGACCATGTATACAGAAATAATACTCGGCGTGGTCATGTTCACCGTTATCGTTCTGGCGCTTGTGGCGATCATTCTCGCAGCGAGATCCAAACTGGTAAGTACCGGTGATGTGACCATCGAAATCAATGACGATCCGGAACATACCGTGAAAACGGAAGCCGGCGGCAAGCTATTGAGCACCCTGGCAGGCAGCGGTATTTTCCTGTCGTCAGCCTGCGGTGGCGGTGGCACCTGTGCTCAGTGCAAATGCAAGGTACTGGACGGCGGCGGCGCTATGCTGGCGACGGAAAAGACCCACTTCACGAATCGTGAAGAAAAGGAAGGCTGGCGCCTGTCTTGCCAGGTTCCGGTCAAGCAGGACATGAAAATTGAAGTGCCAGAGGAGTTCTTTGGCGTTAAAAAGTGGGAATGTGAGGTTATTTCCAACTACAACGTTGCCACCTTTATCAAAGAGCTGATACTCAAACTGCCGGAAGGTGAGGAAGTCGATTTCCGCGCCGGCGGCTATGTACAGCTGGAGTGTGATCCGTATGAAATCAGCTTCAAGGATTTCGACATCGAGAAGGATTTTCACGGTGATTGGGACAAGCTTGATATCTGGCGTTTCACGGCTATCAACAAGGAAGAGACTATTCGCGCCTACTCCATGGCTAACTACCCGGAAGAAAAGGGCGTTCTCAAATTCAATATCCGGATTGCCACTCCGCCCCCGGGAACCGATCACCTGCCGGGCATCATGTCCAGTTACGTGTTTAAACTGAAGCCGGGCGACAAGGTTACGGTGATGGGGCCATTTGGTGAGTTTTTTGCCAAGAAGACCGAGTCGGAAATGGTTTTCATCGGTGGTGGTGCCGGCATGGCGCCCATGCGGTCCCATATCTTCGACCAGTTAAAACGCCTGAATTCCAAGCGCAAGATCAGCTTCTGGTATGGCGCCCGTAGCGTTCGCGAAATGTTCTACGTAGAAGATTTCGACATGCTTGCCGAGGAGAACGAGAACTTTGAGTGGCATGTGGCCTTGTCGGATGCGCAGCCGGAGGACAACTGGGAGGGGCCGACCGGCTTTATCCACAATGTTCTCTTTGACAAGTACCTCAAGGATCATCCCGCTCCGGAAGACTGTGAGTTCTACATGTGCGGGCCTCCTATCATGAACGCGTCGGTTATCAAGATGTTGAAGGATATGGGTGTTGAAGATGAGAACATCATGCTGGATGACTTCGGAGGATAAATCTTTCAGATGACATTTCGCATGTTACAACCCGCTCGGGCTGTTTTTGTCTGCGTCTTGATGACGCTTGCACTGACGGCCCTGGCGGGTTGCTCGTTTCAGCCAGACGAAGACGTCTGGGAGATCTCGGGACCTGTGTTCGGTACCGGTTATCATATCAGCGTGGTCCTGCCAGAGGATCACGAAAAGCTTGAGGCGCTGGCAAAAGGCATTGAACAAGTCCTCGATGGCGTTGATGCGTCCATGTCGACCTGGCAGGAAGACTCTGAGCTGTCCAGGCTGAATCGCCGGAAGGATCAGTCAGACTGGATTCCTGTGTCAGATGCGCTCTTTGAGGTGCTGGCAAAATCCGAGGAAATTTCACGTCTGACAGACGGGGCGTTTGACGTCACCATCGGACCCGTGGTCAATCTCTGGGGGTTCGGGCCAAAAGCCAGGCCTGAGCAGATTCCTTCGGACGAAGACTTGGCTCGCGCGCTGGCTGCGACCGGTTACGAGCAACTTGTGCTTCGATCCGATCCGCCTGCTGTAAAAGCTGCGATACCCCAATACATTGATCTGTCTGCGATTGCCAAGGGTTACGGTGTCGATGTGGTCGCCCGCTATCTCGATAGTGAAGGTATTGAGGCGTATCTTGTTGAAATAGGTGGTGAAATCCGCACCCACGGGCGCAAGCCCGATGGCGACGTGTGGAAATTGGCCATTGAACAACCGGTAGAGGGTGCACAGCATTCGGTGAATCGCATCGTTTCCCTGCCTTCCCGGGCCATGGCTACGTCAGGAGACTATCGTAACTATTACGAATCGGAAGGGCGTCGCTTTTCCCATACAATAGACCCTGAAACCGGACGACCGGTAAATCATAATCTGGCGTCTGTCACGGTTATCGCAGATGACTGCATGACGGCAGATGCTCTGGCGACCGGTTTTACCGTCATGGGATACGAGCGGGCGAGTGAGCTCGCAACACGGGATAATATTCCGGCTTATTTCATCATCCGGACCGAAAACGGCTTTAAGGGGCATCAGACTCCGGCGTTTTCGTCCTACGTTACGCCGTAAGGGGAGGGCAATATGGGTACTTTTCTTCTGGTTCTATTCATTGTGGTTTTGCTGGTGGCCGGCATGTCGATTGGCGTGATTTTCGGTCGCAAGCCTATCAGCGGCACCTGTGGTGGTATTGGTGCGCTTGGCATCAGTTCGTCTTGTGACA
Source organism: Marinobacter antarcticus (assembly GCF_011049865.1). GTDB lineage: Bacteria > Pseudomonadota > Gammaproteobacteria > Pseudomonadales > Oleiphilaceae > Marinobacter > Marinobacter antarcticus_A. Next base: position 8,792 of record NZ_DRGY01000028.1, read on the forward strand.
TTTGCGGTGGCAACACCCAAAAGTGCGACGAGGAAAACCAGCGTCTGGTGTCAGAGGCCTCTGCACCCGAAGCGCTGTCTTATGATGCAAGCAGAGCCGATCGCAAGCTATAAGCACCGGCCGGCTTCGAATCATGACAATTATTTTTTCACGACGTAGATAAGGAGTCACGGCGCGTATGGCAGAACATCATTACGACGTCGTCGTTATCGGGGCTGGTCCTTCCGGTGAGGGCGCAGCAATGAATGCGACGAAGCACGGCAAGCGTGTTGCTATCGTTGAAGACAAGCCCACAGTAGGCGGCAACTGCACCCACTGGGGCACGATTCCTTCCAAGGCTTTGCGCCACTCGGTCAAGCAGATCATTACCTTCAATACCAATCAGATGTTCCGGGATATCGGTGAACCGCGCTGGTTCTCGTTTCCCCGGGTGCTGCAAAACGCACAGAAAGTGATTGGCAAGCAGGTAAAACTCAGAACGCAGTTTTATTCCCGTAACCGTGTGGATCTGATCAACGGGCGTGCGTCGTTTCTGGACGAGAATCGGCTTGAAGTACGCGGTAACAAATCCGTTGAAACGCTGCATTTCAAAGAGATTGTGATTGCGACCGGCTCACGCCCCTATTTGCCACCCGATGTGGATTTCCGCCATCACCGGATTTACAACTCGGACACCATACTCAATCTGTCCCACACCCCGCGAACGCTTATTATTTACGGTGCCGGTGTTATCGGTTCGGAATACGCATCCATTTTCGCCGGTCTTGGTGTGAAGGTTGATCTGATCAACCCTGGCAGTCGCCTGCTGTCATTTCTTGATGACGAAATCTCCGACGCCCTCAGCTATCACCTTCGTAATAACGGTGTACTGGTGCGTCACAACGAGCAGTATGAAGCGTTGGATGGAGACGACCACGGCGTTGTTCTTTCTTTACAGTCAGGCAAGAAAATACGCGCCGATGCGTTTCTCTGGTGTAATGGCCGCAGTGGCAATACCGAAAACCTGGGGCTGGAGAATATAGGGCTGGCGCCCAATGGTCGGGGTCAACTTACGGTTGATGAGCATTATCGTACGGCGGTGGAAAACATCTACGCGGTCGGCGATGTGATCGGTTGGCCCAGTCTTGCCAGCGCAGCCTATGATCAGGGGCGTTCCGCGTCCTCGGCCATTGTGCATGACGAGCACTTTCGATTTGTGTCAGATGTGCCCACGGGCATTTATACGATTCCCGAGATCAGCTCGGTCGGTAAAACCGAGCGTGAACTGACAGAAGCCAAGGTGCCCTATGAAGTCGGGCAGGCTTTTTTCAAGGACCTCGCTCGCGCCCAGATTACCGGCGAGGCAGTTGGTATGCTCAAAATCCTCTTCCACCGTGAAACCCGGCAAATTTTAGGCATACACTGTTTTGGGGACCAGGCTGCGGAGATTGTTCACATCGGACAGGCGATCATGAACCAGAAGGGTGAAGCCAACTCTCTCAACTATTTCATCAACACAACGTTTAACTACCCGACGATGGCCGAGGCATACCGGGTAGCGGCGTTGAACGGCCTGAACCGAATCTTCTGATGGCTTAGTTGGCGGGTAATGCCTCTTTACTCGCCGCAATTCGTTCTTGGCGGTCCGGGAGCGAAGTCGTAGAGTTTGCGCGGTTGTCAAAGAACATCCGCGTACTCGTCGGATAGTCTGTGATGATGCTGTCCACGCCCATAGATTCAAGCTGGAGCATGTCCGGGATGCTATTCACGGTCCAGCAGGAGACGTGCATACCTTTTCGATGAGCGCTCTCTACCAGCTCCGCTGAGCAAATCTTCCAGTTGATACACAGATACTTACAGCCCAGACGCGTTGCTGTGCCGAGTGGCCGCGGGAACCGTCGTTCGGCAACCAATCCGGTACGAATGCGTTTGTTTCTTCTGCGTATTTCTTTCAGAAACCAGCTGTCTGACGAGGTAATCGCGGCGGTCTGATATAAATTGCGATGCTGGATAATTTCCGTCAAGCGGTTGCAGAGGATGTTCAGCCTGGCGTGGGTGTCCTTTTTCACTTCGAGCTGGAAATGCTCAATATCATCGAACTGATCCAACAGGGCTTCCAGTGTTGGAATACCGGTTTTCACCGGCCATGAACTGGTATTACGACGGGCGTCCATAGCGCTAAGTTCCGCCGCAGTATACTGGCCCACATTGCCTTTCTCACCGGTGGTGCGTTCGGTTGTCAGGTCGTGCACCAGCATCGGCTTACCATCTTTCGACAGCACCAGGTCCAGCTCAAAATGCCGGATGCCCTGTTTGTATGCAAGCTTGAATCCGGGCAGGGTGTTTTCTGGGGCTTCACCTTTCGCGCCCCGGTGTCCGTAGACAATCATTGCGGTGTTTCACCTCTCAGACGTTGGTAAATAGCCTGGCGTTTTTTCCAGGTGTCGTGGCACAGACGTATATCTTCCAGGTAGGCCGGCAGCTCATTCATCAACAATGCCTGCGGGCCATCCACCAACGCTTTTTCCGGTTTCGGGTGGAAGTCCACCAGAACCATATTGGCGCCCGCAATGACGCCTTGGGCTGTTGCGTGCATAACGTCCAGAATGCCGTCTGGTGCTTTTTCACGGGTGCCTACCGAATGGGAGGGGTCGACACAGACGGGCATGCGAGTCAGTCTCTTGACCGCCGGCACATGGGCAAAATCCACCATGTTACGATGCGGCTGACCGGCTTCTGTTTTCATGCCGCGCAAACAGAAAATGACGTTCGCGTTGCCTTCGCTGGCCAGATACTCCGCGGCATTCAACGATTCGTTCAGCGTAATACCAAACCCGCGTTTAAGCAGAACCGGATAGGTATTTTGCCGGCCGATGGCCTTCAGAAGCTCAAAGTTCTGGGTGTTCCGGGTGCCTACCTGGAGCATGACGCCGGTGGGCCGCCCGAGTTTTTCCAGGCAGGTGTCGATTTCCTCAATGTGGCTTTCATGGGTGATTTCCATCGCCACTACTTTGATGCCGTGTTTGCCGGCTTTTTCAAATACCCACGGCAGACAGCCCTTGCCATGCCCCTGAAACGAGTAGGGATTGGTGCGTGGTTTGTAGGCACCCATGCGGGTGCAGACCTCGCCTTGCTCTTCAAGCGCCTGCAACATCATCTCGACATGCTCGGGAACATCTACGGCGCACAGCCCGGCAAATATATTGAGGTTGGACTGATTGAATTCCACGCCGTTGTAGCTAAAACCCGTTTGCCGGTTGTCGTCTCTGTGGCGACCCAGAATCCGGTAGTCGTCGGATATACGGATGGCACGTTCGACAGCCGGCAGCGCTTCGATTTGCTCCTTGTCGAGCGGCTTGGTATCGCCTAACAGATAAATCTCTGTCAGCCGTTGACTGACGCCCTGAATTTCATGAACCTTTACAGAAACCCCCGGGAGGTTTTCCAGGAAGTGCATTGTCTGGCGGTATGCTTCGCTGTCCATTGGCGTGTTGGGGTAAAGAATGGCTAGCATGGGGTGTCCTCCAATATGTGCAAATCAGGAGCTTTCGCTCTCTGCTCTGTGTCGCGCCAGAATGAATTCCCGATGATTAAGGTGCAGCAGATCAGCAATACGGCGAATAAGATGTTCTTCGTATTTGTCGACTCGATCATCCGCGAGGGCAACACGCCAGATACTTTCCAGCAGGGACTCTTTGCCTTCCTGATCAAGATATTCGTTGATCTGTTCGGTGAATTCATACAGCGAGGTGGCGTGGTCTGCCTGATTCAGGGCGTGGTTAAGAATTTCTTCCGCTTCGTCCCGGGTTACATGATTAATCTTAGTCGCACAGTCAACGATGGCTTGCAGCTCTCGCTCATCTTCATCGTTATCAACCCTCGAAAGCTGCACCATCAAAGCGGTTGCGGCGATCGCCATATCGCGGGCGCTGGGCTTATGATGCTCCGTTTCCGGTGCACTAAACAGTTTTTTCAGGCTTTCTATCATAATTTGGCACGGCTATTTGGGTGCATTTGAAATCAGGCTACATTGCTGACAAGTGTGCGAACCCGATTCTCCAGTTCTATCTGGTCTGCAGTAAACCTGCGAATGCCATCTGCCAGTTTTTCCGTGGCCATGGCGTCTTCGTTAGATTCCCAGCGAAACCGCTTCTCATCCAGAGTGCCGAACCCATCCTGTGACGTCGCGCCGGCAGGGGATAGCCTCCGCTCAAGGCTTCCGTTGTCGTCTTTCAGTTCCTGCAACAACGCCGGGCTGATGGTCAGTCGGTCACAGCCTGCCAACATTTCAATCTCTCCGGAATTGCGGAAGCTCGCACCCATGACCACGGTATTAAAGCTATTAGCCTTGTAGTAATTATAGATTCGGGCAACCGACTGCACGCCAGGGTCTTCAGCGGCGGGGAAATGCTCTCGTCCGGTGCTGGCCAGGTGCCAGTCCAGTATGCGGCCGACGAACGGGGAGATCAGGAACGCCCCGGCTTGCGCGCAAGCGGCTGCCTGTGCGAATGAAAACAGAAGGGTGAGATTGCACCGAATGCCCTCCTGCTCAAGTATTTCGGCCGCTCGAATACCTTCCCAGGTGGCCGCGATTTTGATCAGGACCCGGCGGTTGTCCACCCCTTGTTGATCATAGAGCTCTACCAGGCGGCGTGCGCGCTTGAGAGTGGCTTCGGTATCAAATGACAATCGCGCATCAACTTCTGTGGAAACCACCCCGGGTATTAAACCGAGTATTTCCTGGCCCGCCAAAACGGCCAACATGTCGGTTGCCACGGTTATCTGATCGGCGTCCGACCCCCCTTGCTTGCGTGCCATGGCCACTGCTTTTCCAAGCATGGGGCGATAGGCATCGGAGGCGGCAGCTTTCAATAACAGCGACGGATTTGTGGTCGCATCCTGCGGGCGCCAATGGGCAATGGCATCGATATCGCCCGTATCCGCCACTACGGTGGTCATGGTTTTCAGTTGGTCGAGCTTGTTGGCCATTCGTACTGTCGTCCGAGTTGTTTTTGATAGCGCATCCGAGTCCGGGGTGCGAGTTGTACATCTACAATAGCGGGGTGCAAAGACAGGAACAAGACAGCAAAAAGTAAGGTTCCGGTAATACGGCGTTAAGGTGCCAATGAGGCCCTGGATGGCGCCTCAGTCAGTACAGTTTGCGCGGGTTCCTGAACGTTCTCCAGCGCTGTTTGAATTACTTCAAGGCCGGCGCCAGGCTTGTGAGCGTTTTCGCTGATATAACGACGAAATTGACGACCGCCGGGAACACCGTGGAAAAGCCCGAGCACATGCCGGGATATGTGGCCCAGGAATACGCCGCGCTCCAGCTCACTCTGAATAAACGGATACATGGCCCTAAGCGTATCGTGACGCGAGGCAGTGGGAGGCACGTCACCGAAGAACTCAGAATCCACACCCGCCAGAAGCCAGGGGTTGTGGTAGGCCTCGCGGCCCAGCATCACGCCATCCGTATGTTGCAGGTGTTCATGACACTCGTCGAACGTTTTGATACCGCCGTTGATAATGATCTCAAGGTGCGGGTATTTTTGCTTCAGCCCATAGGCCCAATCGTACTTTAACGGCGGCACATCCCGGTTCTCCTTAGGGCTCAGGCCTTCCAGAACCGCGATGCGCGCGTGCACAATAAACGTTCGACAGCCGGCGGTACTGACTTTCTCCACGAAGTCGCAAAGATCGTCCCAGGACTCCCGACCATTAATGCCGATACGGTGCTTGACCGTAACCGGAAGGTGAGTGGCCTCAATCATCGCGCGCACGGCCTGTGCCACCTTATCCGGATGCGCCATCAAACAGGCGCCAATCATATTGTTCTGAACCCGATCGCTGGGGCAGCCAACGTTCAGATTTACCTCACTGAAACCAAACTGCTCCGCCAGCCGTGCACAATGGGCCAGATCACCGGCATCACTGCCACCAAGCTGAAGCGCCAGAGGGTACTCGGCAGAATTGTGGCGTAAAAAGCGCTCGGTATCGCCGTGAATCAATGCGCCTGTGGTGACCATCTCGGTGTAGAGCAGGGTATGGCGACTTAAAAGGCGGGCGAGGTAACGATATTGCGGCGTTGTCCATTCCATCATTGGAGCGACGCAGAAGCGGCGGGATGGCTCAATTCCTTTATGTACAAGAGCTTCAGGGCTGTTTTCAGTATTCTCTAAAAACGCATTCTTGATCATTTATTGCTCGGTTTAACCTATTGCCTGGGTCTCGGTGCTACAATGGTGCTACACGGAAATGACTTGTAGCACCGTGCTCTGCAAGCACGCTGCATGAGTGTTGGATTGCAGTTCAAACGTTGATTCCCAGCTTCACGTTTCCGTCTGAATCGACCGTTGAGGCTGCCGATTCTATCAGGAAAGTGGCCTCAGATACTCTTAAGTTGATAGTGGGTTAATTACGGACCCGTTAACTTTCTACTACTGACCTTACATCCAGTATATACATCTGCCTCACGCCCTCGTGCACAGAGTCAATACAGACCTGTTTCCCATCATGGCTCCAGCGAGGGTGCAGGTCACAGCGGCTTACTTTCTTCAGATCCGAGGTGTAAAACTCGCCAATCTCATGGGCCAGCTTTTTCTGTGCATCATAGATCAACAGCTTCCGAATATTTGTCTCTGAGTCTGGATAGGTGTCCGTCAGAAGCCAGCGAGTGTTCACAGGGGAGTAGCTCATGTGGCCATTCTCGGTCAGCAAATCGCCACTGATTACGTTTACCTCGCCATCCGGAGCATCGTGGTATAGCTGATAGTGGATGGCGTTGTTGTGAGGGCCCCAGACCACGATATGTTTGTTGTCTCGCCACATCGGATGCGAGATCTGATATTCAGACTTTTCATAGTCGTAGGTGCCTACTGCATTTGGATCGAAGTTGTCCTCCAGCTGAGGCAGCGGATGATCCGAGTCTTCTAGCAGGCGCATGTCGCTACCATCCGGGTTGATGGTCATCAGTCGATGGAGGAAGCACGTCTCGTCCTCGACGCGCCTTGTCCAGCGATGCAGAAACAGAATTCGCGTAGAAGCCGGATTGATCTCGATATGGCTGATCCAGTGGATCGCATCATTCATTGAATCGCGATGGTAAAACTGGCTAAGGTCTTGATAGCTCACCAGCACTGATGTTTCGCCACTGTCCAGATTGACGCGACACAAGCCATCGTCGGACGGGCAAAGTGGCACCTGGCCTGTTTTGTCATTTGGCTCGCAATACCCAATGGTCTCGTGCGTGATAAAGAGCCGGCTGAAGTCAACGGTGATGGCGTAGTCGCTGTTAGGCGCCACTGAGTAAATCGGATCCGGGAGGAAGCGGTTCTCGCCGCTATCGACATTATGGATAACCGCTCCAAAGCTTGGATAGCGTCCGTTCGGCTTGTCGTTGCGCACATTATAAATAGCCTGCCGTCCAGGCTTGCCTGCCAGCCACTGCAGTTGGCAACCCATTTGCCAGTTCCAGGTTGTGGTCTCGCCAATCACGTGAAATTCGTCGTCGTTCCGGGTATCGAAGTAACCCACTTCGGCCGAGAGATCGGGCCTCAGATCAGCATCCATCATGGGCACACGATCGGCCAATACATAGCGGCCATCCTGACTCCAGGGGCTTTTGTTGTAGTAGCCGAAGAAGTGGTTGTACTCGCCGTCACCGAGTTGACGGATCGGGCAGGTTGTTTTGACCAATTTCTGATGGGATGAATCCATGGGTATGTGCTCCATATAAATCTCTGCATGCAGCAGAGGCGTTGAAGAATAGCGGCCGGGGGGCTGCGCGCACTGGGCCGCTGATATGCTTGGTGTTATTAACTGGGCTTCACGTCGTGTCCTGGGCGGCTAGGGAACTGCGGCGTGACTTGCGATAGCCCATGACGACCGAGGCGACGCAAAGCAACACCAGCGCCAGCGAGAAAGGACGCGTGACAAACTGCAGTAGCAGCTCGCCGACATCACCACGCACCAGCGATAAAGCTCGGGACAGATTGGACTCCGCCATGGTGCCCAGTACCAGACCCAATACCATCGGGGCGCGGGAGACCGAGAAGAAGGTGAGCAGATAACCAAGAACGCCAATCGCCAGCATCAGACCGACATCGCTTACCTGTCCGCGAATGGCATAGGCGCCCATGACGGCCAGTGAGAGGATTGAAGCAGCCAAAATTTCCTTTGGCAGATAGATAACCTTGACGCAGTACTTGGCTACTAACAGCCCGACGGGTACGAACAGGAGGTTGCTGAACAGCAGGCTGAAAATAAAGCCGTAAGCGATGTCTGGTGAGTTCTGAAACAGGATAGGCCCTGGACTCAGGCCGTGGATAATCAGGCCACCCATCAGTACAGCACTCACCGCGTTGCCGGGAACACCGAGAGTGAGTAGCGGAACCAATGAGCCACCTGTGACCGCGTTATTGGCTGTCTCTGCGGCCACCAGCCCTTCTTCGGAACCCTTACCGAACTGCTCGGGCGTGCGCGAGCCTCGCTTGGCTGCATCGTAGGCTATGAAGCTTGCGATACTCTGTCCTGCACCCGGGATAATACCGATGACTGTGCCGATGACGCAGGAACGAAAGACATTGAGGCGCTGGGCCAGCACGTCTTTCAAGGTGCTCCAGGCACCACTGAATTGAGAATTTTCACGCTTTTGCGAGTTGCTCTTTTCGCTCAGGATATTGACGACTTCCGGAATCGAGTAAAGGCCTATCAACGTGATGACCAGCGGAATACCGTCATACAGCGACGGTAGGCCCATGGTAAGTCGCATCTCGCCGGTTAGCGGATGCATGCCGATCAAGCTGATGATCAGGCCAAGCACGCCCCCCATCATGCTTTTCAGCATACTGCCTTCGGACAACGAGGCAATGATGGTGACGCCGAACAGGGCAAGCAGGAAGTACTCCGGTGCGCCCAGCATGAGCGAGAGTTCCGAGAGTACCGGTGCCATGAACAAAAGCACGATGGCGCTGAAAATACCGCCTATGCAGGATGCGAAGACTGAGAGCCCGACGGCCCGTCCTGCTTTGCCGGCTCGTGTCATCGGATACCCGTCCTGACAAGTTGCCACGGCAGACGGCGTTCCGGGAATGTTCAATAGAATGGCACTGATCGAGCCACTGAACGTCGATGCCAGATAGATTCCGCCCAATAAAGCGAGACCCACGGCAGGCGGGAACGAAAACGTGACCGGAATCAACAGCGCAACCCCCATGGTGCTGGTAAGACCCGGTAGCATGCCTATAAAAACGCCGATCGTGACGCCTACGCATGCGGCCAACAGCATGCTGGGTTGCAGTGCGGTTAAAAAGCCAATAGAAAGTGCGTCCAACATAGCGTTGATTCCTGTAAGCGGATTGATCAGACGATCTTGAAAAAGGTATCGAATGGCAGGAGGCTATCGGGCAGCGTCACGCCGAGCGCATTGAAGAACAGCATGAAAATGGTCAGCGCCAGTGCCGCGCTATAGACCAGGTAAAAGACGCGAGGCTTACCTGAAAAACAGCACATGGAGATAAAAACGAAAAGAAAGGTCGCGAGTAGAAAGCCAACCAACGTGATCGCCAGGATATATCCACCCACCAGCCCGAATACGAGCAGACTCTTTAACAGGTGGCGAACATCATTGCCCTCGAGAAACGGAGCGGCGTGGCCCCTGGCTTTCGCCATGCGAAGATACTGGTAAATTCGAATGATAAAAAATGCGACGCTCATGACGACCAGAATCATCGCCAGGCCTCTTAGCAAAACAGAGGACTGATAGGAGTAACTGAACGATTCCCAGGTGATCCAGATACTCAGCAGAATGAACGCCAGCGCAAAACCGGCGTCTTTCTTGATACTCGTCACGTGTATACCTCCGGAACAGAACGATCCCGCAAGCCATCTGGCGAGCGGGAAGGCTGAATTACTTCATGAGTTTGATGTAGCGCTCGGTATCTGCACGGGAGGATTTCAGCGTCGCATCGAAGTCCTTGCTGTCTTCGTAGGTCAGCGCAATGCCCAGTTTTTTGGCGGCTTCAACAAACTCTTTATTTTCGAGCAATTTTTTGAACGCCTTCTCCAGATGGGCAACGCGCTCCTCGGGAACACCTGCCGGCGCGGCGACACCGCGAATAGCCGTACCTACCGTCGCGACTTCCTTGCCAGCCGCTTCACTAATCGTTGGCACACTTTTGAGCGCAGCATGGGGTTTCGGTGAGAACACGACCAATGGGCGGATTCGACCAGACTCAATGAAGGGCAAGGCCGAACTGGTGCTCAGTAAGGCAGCCTCCACTTCATTGCCCAGTAGAGCAGTGGCCGCCGGGCCTGAGCCGCTGTAGCTGATGAAGTTGATGTCCAGCGACAACGCGTCTTCCATCGCTGCCGCCTGAAGATTGACGTTGGACTGAGGTCCGTCGCCAGAGACGTTTATGGCGCCCGCGTCGTTTTCGACTTTCGTGGTGAAGTCCTTGAAAGTTTTGTAATCGCTATGGGCATTAACGGCCAGGAGAATCGGATCGGACTGAATATTGGCAATAGCCTGGAAGTCATCCATTGAGAAAGGCACGTTTTTGCGCAGCATTTCGATCAGGAAAATGGATGGCGAGCTCAGCAGCCCCACTGTGTATCCGTCGTTGTCGGCCTTGGCTAGCCGCGTGAAACCGATCTGACCGCCAGCGCCCGCTGAATTTTCCACAACCATTCGTACGCCAAGATAGGGCTCGATATATTTAGTCATCAAGCGCGCCACTGTGTCGTTGCCGCCACCTGGGGAATAAGCGACGATCATTGTCACAGGCTTATCGGGATAACCCTCCGCCATGGCAAGTGGCGTCGTGAGCGCGGCAGAATAGACGATCGTGGCCAGAAGTTTCTTGTAAAATTTCATCACAGTTTCCTCGGGTTCATTTCGGTTTTATTTTAAGAACATGGCGACAGCGGTTTCCGCTGAATAGCCACTTGGAAAAGACGATTGGCTGACCCTGCTGGTCATAGGTCGTGCGTTCGTTGAGCAACCCTGCAGCAGGCAGTTTTTCCACGCCCAACATCCCGGCTTCGTCATTACTGAGAAGGACAGGCTCGAGCTGGAGTGTGACCTCGCCGATGGTGAGGCCATACTCCTGGGTGATCTTGCTGGAAAAGATTTTGGTAGAGGTAAAATCCGTTGCAATGAGATTTGGAAAAAGCGATTTAGGCAGATAGATTTTCTCGATAAACAGCGGCTCACCATCTGCCCGGCGAAGACGAGTGACCTTGATAACATGCTCGCCCGGCTGTCCCAGTCGCGATATAGCACTCGGTGAGTGGTAGTCGGGATCGAAACCGATGACTTCGACATCGTTCGTATGACCGCCCGCTTCGATCTGCATATCGAAATCGTGTACGCCAAGCAGATCGCGCTCTACCTTTTCAGTGCGCTTTACGAAATTGCCGGCCCCCCGCTGGGTGACGACTAACTTTTCGTTTTTCAATTGACTGATCGCCTCACGCACAGTGGCTCGGCTGACCTCGTGAACCTCACACAAAACCCGTTCGGGAGGCAGCATCTCCTCAGGCTTCAATGTGCCCTCTGTGATTTGGCATCGCAGTAGCTCGGCCAGTTGCAGATACAACGGAACGGGGCTTTCTCTGTCAATTGTGATAGCGCGCATAGCGTTACTCTGTAGATGATCGGCCAGTCCGGATGACCGGATAACATGATGTCCGTACCAATTTTTCGATATTAGTCAGGATAAGGCTGAGGTGTCAAGCGTATTCTGATGCAGTGGTTGTTCGCATTTCAGCATCACAAGTTCACCACCCCGAACGGAATGTGCACCATCGGAATGTCTCCCGCGTCGGATTCCAGGTGTGATCGCTGGTCGTCAAAGAACATATGGGGCTTAAGCACGTTCAGAATTCGATCTTTCTTCATTCCGCCCAGAAAAAATACCTCGTTGGCGTCTACGCCCCAGTGCTCCAGGGTTGTAATGACCCGTTCATGGGAAGGCGCATTACGGGCCGTTACGATGGCGATTCTCAATACCCGCCGATAACCGGGATCTTTCGTTAACGCCTGATCTTCCAGCTTTTGCAGATGTGAAAGTTTGCGGAACAAACCCGCAAGCGGGCCCGGGTTGTGCGGAATCTGAGAACGAGACGTCTCATGCTTCTGAAAGTCCTCCAGCGAGCCGGATTTGTAGACTTGCTCGGAGGCGTCGTCTGCAATCACACCATCAAAGTCGAATGCAATGCGCAGTTCCGCATCACCCTCATCATCCACTACCTGGCTCGGCAGAACCGTGCCCGCCGGGTGGCCATAATCAATGGCCTGGGACACATCGCCGGCGTTGGCAGAAAGAAACAGCGAGGCATTGAACGCGGGAATGTACGCATAGGGCGATTTGCCCTCCAGAAAAGCCGCACGGGTAATGTCCAGACCGTGATGATGAATAGAGTGGAATACCCGCTTACCAGTGATCACCGAGTTCCGTGACAGCAGTACTACTTCTACTGGGCATTGCTCCGGAAACTTCCGGTTTACACTCAAAAAGCGTTTTACAAACGGGAAGGCAACGCCCTTGTGCAAGGGTTCATCCAGGTGGCCTTCCTGATACTTTCGATAGGCCTGCTCGCCTTGTTCCCGGAAGACACGGTCAGACTCGGAAAGATCAAAAAGAGCGCTGGAGGCAACCGCAATAACGAGCTTTTGTTCGATGGGATAGGGCATCGGTGACGCGTTCCTTCTATTGGCAAGTATCAGGCGTTAAATTATCGGAATGTCCATCAGGCGACGCAAGCGCCGGAACCGGATAAAAAATGTACTCCGAATAGGCACTGTGTTTGTGCACACAGAAGAAATTCAGAATGACGTCAGCCGCTGGCTCTGGTATTACAATAACTAACAATCCAATATGAGACTCGGCGGGGTTACCCCTCAACAAAAACTTTTTATGGTCGGCGGATGTCTACCTTTGGATCCCGCTAGTACTGGGGGGATAACCACGACACGACTTACCAGCAAAGGAGGCTTTAACATGGTTAGTTCTAACCAATTGCGTCGCGATCATGCCAACATGGCTCGGTTGCTGCACATACTCGTGCTCAGGCATAAAAACCTGAAGCAGGGCGAGCGCCCGGATTTTCATCTAATACGAGAGGTCGTGGACTACATTCTCGAATACATGGACGGCTTCATTATGCCGCTGGAGCGCCTGTACAGTGAACATCTGCTGGCCAAGGATCCTGAAGCCGAGGCGTTAAGCCGTCGAATGGGCGAGGATTACCAAGCCTTGCGTAAGCGTTTGAACCTGCTTTCCAAAACGCTCGATATGATTCTCATGGACGCCGTGGTGCCCATGGAGCGCTTTATCGAAGATCTCAAAACCTATCTTGATGCCCATATCGCTTATTTGAAGCTTGAGCGTGACCAGCTGTTTCCATTCCTGCGTGAACAGTTGACCGATGCCCAGCAGAAGGAATTCCTGAAAATGTTGCCAGCCGCTGCACAAGACAACCTGTCGCGGCTGCGCGAGGACTATCCAGAGCTTTATGCGGAGTTCAAGGCGGCGCCTTCGCCATTTGAATGAGCACTGAGTTTCCCTGCGCACTGTGTTAGTTGGGGGCTCCATGCACATCGATTGGCTTATTGGCATTGATCTGGGCGGCACCAAAACCGAAGTCATCCTGATGGATCGGCAAAGCAACGAGCGCTTCAGGAAGCGCGTGCCGACCCCTGCGGGGGATTATCCCGCCACGCTGAAAACCATACGGTCGCTGGTGCTGGACGCAGAGGCGCAGGCAGGTTCGGGCGACCTACCGGTAGGTATTGGCATACCCGGCAGCGTTTCTGGGATCACCGGCCTGGTGAAGAACGGCAACTCCACCTGGCTTAACGGGCAACCCATGCAAGACGACTTGTGCGCCCTGTTGCAAAGGCCCGTGACAGTAACCAATGATGCCAATTGCCTCGCGCTTTCTGAGGCCACGGATGGCGCAGGCGCAAACCACAACCTGGTATTCGCAGCGATACTGGGTACAGGCTGCGGGGCCGGAATAAGCGTGAATGGCCGGATTCTCTCCGGCCCTAACGGCGTTGCGGGGGAATGGGGCCACAACCCGTTGGCCTGGACTCCACAATCCGAGTTGGCGCTGCGCCCCTGCTTCTGTGGCCGCTATGGCTGCAACGAAACGTTTTTGTCTGGTATCGGGCTGTCGTTGACGCACAAGCGGCTGTCCGGCCAGGAATGTCCAGACCTAGACATCGTCGACAACGCTTGCAAAGGCGACGCAGCGGCCGCTGAAACTCTGAATCAGTACCTCGAACATCTTGCCCGTGGCCTGGCGGCCGTTATCAATGTTCTGGACCCGGACATTATTGTGTTGGGCGGCGGTATGAGCAATGTCGAACAGATGTACCGGGAATTACCGCCAAGGTTGGGGAAGTACGTGTTTGGCGGAGAGTGTGGAACGCCGATCCTAAAAGCCGCCCACGGAGATTCCAGCGGGGTGCGCGGGGCGGCCTGGCTATCGAGGCCTTAGCAAATAACCGCCTCGTACACCTCCTTTGGACAGCACCCATTGCCACAATTGCAGATCCCGGGCACGGAAAGCGCCGGCGCAGGACAACAGGTAATAACGCCACATTCGATAGAAACGGTCGCCCAGGCTATCCCGAAAGGATGGCCAGGCCACCTCGAAATTGGCGTGCCACGCCATCAGCGTCTTGTCGTAATCAGCACCAAAATTTTCCAGATCTTCAACGACAAACAAACCTTCAGACGCATCCGCAATCTGGCGAATTGAAGGTAAATCTCCATTGGGGAAAATGTATTTTTCGATCCAGGGGTCTGTCACGGTCCGAGTCTTGTTTTTGCCGATGGCGTGGAGCAGAAGCAGCCCGTCTTTAGTGAGAGCGTCGTAGGCTACGCGCATGAATTCGAGATGGTTCTTGCGGCCCACATGTTCAAACATGCCGATACTGGCGACGCGGTCAAACTTGCCTTCTACCTCCCGGTAATCCTGCAGTCTTACTTCAATGGGTAAACCGGCGTAATGAACTCGAGCCCAGTCAGCCTGGGCCTGGGAAACAGTGAAACCTACGCATTCCACGCCATAGTGCTCTGCCGCATAACCCATAAAACTGCCCCAGCCGCAGCCAATATCGAGTACCCGCATGCCCGGTTGCAGGCCAAGTTTGCGGCAGACCAGATCGAGTTTTGCTTCCTGTGCGGCGGCCAGGTTGTCGGCATTTTTCCAATAGCCACAGCTGTAGGTCATGCGGGGGTCAAGCATGGTTTGATAGAATTCATTGCCCAGATCGTAATGAACCTGGGCAACCTTCCACACTCGCTTGCCCTGCTGCAGATTGCGCAGGGTGGCGCTGAGATAGTAGAGCAATTGCTTGCGGGGCTTGAAGTGTTGATCCAGTTGGCAGCTCAGCAATCGGTAAAAAAACTCATCCAATCGATCCGCGTCCCAATCTCCGTCCACATAGGCCTCGCCGAAACCGAGATTGCCTTTGCTAATGGCACGTTCAATCACGCCTGGGGCATTGAGCTGAATATCCCAAGGGCGCTTGCCATTGATTTGTATATTGGCAGTTGCCAGCAAATCGGAGATGGCGCGATGAAGCACTGAATCAGACGCATCTGGGACTGAGGAGGCCTGAACACTATGGTTTTCACTCATAATGGATACTCCGCTGCGACGAGCTTACATTGTGTTTTGGACTATAGGAGTCGTTTAGTCAAATTATGTCTCTCTGATCACAGGAATGGAGGGCGCCTCTGTGAAAAAAACGCACAACCCCATTGGATGATGTTCGTGACAGCCTGTTCGGGGATGGCGGTTTTCTGAGGGGCGCATTGATTTACTAAGAATTGCGCTTTCTTCCTTGAATAAATCGAGCGCTCGGTCTATTTTTGAGAGTAGGGGTTAAAAAAATGAACAATTCCAATAAAACGAATCTTGATAATACAAGCTGGCCTCTTCGTACCGACGGCAAAATCGCGCTTGTAACCGGCGCTGCAGGCGGTTTGGGGCAAAGCTTCACCGGTTGTTTACTCGATACGGGTGCTACCGTCATTGTGAGCGGTCGTCGTCGCGAAGCCCTCGAGAACCTCAAATCACAATTCCCCGATCACGCTGATCGCATTCACGTTGTTCCCATGGATGTCAGTGATGAAGCCAGCGTTACCCGCGCGTTCGATGTGATGGCCGATGAGGTGGGCATTCCGGATGTAGTGGTTGCCAATGCGGGCGTGGCCGTCAGCAAAAAAGCTCTGAACTGCACAGTCGACGACTGGGATAGTGTTATCGACACGAACCTCAAAGGCTGCTGGTTGGTTGCCACCGAAGCGGCCCGCCGCTTGTCCAGCGCGGAGCGGCGCGGAAGCATCATAATGATTTCCTCCATTCTTGGGCATCGTGCGGCGGGCAATGTCGCACCCTATGCCGTTGCGAAAGCCGGTGTTGAGCAACTGACTCGCGTTCTTGCCCTGGAATGGGCACGCCACGGCATTCGTGTCAACGCGCTGGCACCTGGCTACATAGAAACCGATCTGAACCGGGATTTTTTTGCCACCGAGCCGGGCCAGAAAATGATCAACCGAATCCCCCAGCGGCGTCTTGGGCAAGGCAATGATTTGTGTGGGCCGTTGCTGCTTCTGGCGTCGGAACTTTCTGACTACATGACCGGCAGCACCCTTGTGGTGGATGGCGGTCATCTTCAATCTTCACTATAGAGAGGTTCGCTCTGTGGATTTCAATCTCAACGCAAAAAACGAGTCTTATCGACAGCGCATAAGAGACTTTGTGGAGCTGCACCTGCTGCCGCTGGAGAGCAATCCGGAAGCCTATGACGAGCATGAGAACATTGCGCTTGAACACCTGGAGATAATGCGGGCCAAGGCAAAGCAGGAGGGTCTGTGGTGTTTACAGATCCCTGAGCACCTTGGCGGAAAAGGGCTTGATATCTCGGGTATGGCCGCCTGTTACGAAGAAATGAACCGCTCGATTTTTGGCCCGGTGGTTTTCAATTCGGCGGCGCCTGACGATGGCAATATGATGGTGCTGGCGAAGGTGGGTACCGAGGCGCAAAAGGAACGTTGGTTAAAGCCCATTGTTGAGGGAACAGTGAGCTCCGCATTTGCGATGACGGAACCGGCCCCCGGTTGTGGCTCAGACCCCGGTATGATGCAAACCAGCGCGAAGCGTGTGGGAGACAAGTGGGTTATCCATGGCCAAAAACACTACATTACCGGCGCTGCTGCTGCCTCTCATTTCATTCTGATTGCCCGAACCTCAGACGACACTCGAAAGGGTTTAACCGCGTTCCTGTTCCATAAAGATGATCCCGGGTGGGACATTATCCGGCGTATTCCGATTATGGGGCCGGAAGAACACGGCGGACACTGCGAAATCCGGTTCGACGGTCTGGAAATTCCCGATGAGAACCGTCTGATGGAGGTTGGCGACGGTCTCAAGGTTACCCAGATTCGACTTGGAACGGCGCGGCTTACGCACTGTATGCGCTGGCTTGGCTTGGCGCGACGCTCCCTTGAAATAGCCACCGAATACGTTAATACACGAGAGTCTTTTGGTCAGACGCTGGCCCAGCGTGAAGGTGTGCAATGGCTTTTGGGCGAGGCGGCGATGGATATTCAGGTGGGTCGGTTGCTGACCATGCACGCTGCCTGGAAGCTCGACCAAGGCGACTTTGCCAGAAAAGAAGTCTCCATGGCCAAAGTGGCGGTTGCTGATACGCTGCATAAAGCAGTAGACACCGCCATTCAATTGTGTGGGGCGAGAGGCTACTCCAAAGACACTCCGCTGGAATGGATCTACCGCTATGCGCGCCAGGCGCGCCTGGTTGATGGCGCATCGGAGATTCACAAAATGGTGTTCTCAAAAACCTTGTTGGCTGAGCGCGCTGACTTCTGGCGCTGGGGAGTGTAAGCCGGATGTCGCAGCTTGCGGAGGTCTTCAGCCGGTTTATTGTTCACCAGGCCGGTGCTAGAAGCGCCAAGGTGGTGGCGTTTGACAAGCTCTCCGGAGGTGCCATCCAGGACAACTTCGGGTTGAGCCTGGACATCGAAGGCGGCGAACAATCGGGTCTCAAGAACTTTGTGGTGCGCCAGGATGCCCCGTCAGGCGTTGCGGAAAGCCTGTCCAGGCCCGAGGAGTTTCGGGTGCTGGAA
>NZ_DRGY01000029.1 GCF_011049865.1 Marinobacter antarcticus
AGATTCAACATTTGAGCATTCGGGCATCGGGTGGTGCTGAAAAAATGCTGAATTTTTTCGTGACCTTGGTGAATGAGATCTCTATCCCGGTTGTAATGGTTGGCACACCAAAAGCCAGACCAATATTTGAAATGGACCTGCGCTCTGCACGCCGTGGCGCCGGGTTTGGCTCTATATTGTGGGAGCCTATGGAAAAGTCTGCACTTGGCGAAAATGTACTGCGTACCGAATGGGGCGCGTTCACAAACAAACTCTGGAAATACCAGTGGCTGACCAAGGCCAGTGAGGAGGTCGCCGACGAGTTAAGAGATCTGTGGTTTGATCTTTCTCAGGGCATCATGGACGTTGTGATCAAGTTGTTTGTACTTTCACAAATTCGTGCGGTTGTGACGGGTACGGAGCGGATTACGGCCAACATTCTGAAAGCGGTCTATCAAGACGAGCTGAAACCAATTCATCCAATGATGGAGGCGTTACGATCCGGCGACTCCAGCAAAATTGCCCGCTATTCTGATCTCACGATTCCTGATATTGATAAGAAGATATTGGAACTGAGCAACTTGCTGGAATCCAGTAAGGACCAGATTCGAAAATCAGTTCGCTACGGCGGTAACGACCAGGCAATCAGGCTGCACAATATGCTGGTTGATATGGGCTACGAGTCGGATTTATTGGAACCCCTGATTGAAAGAGCCTTTGAGCAACACCCTGACCTACAGATAAAAGATCTGATGCCCATCATCCTGAACTGGTATCAGTTTACAGAGCAATCGCCACCGGCGAAAAAGCAGCAAAAACCCAAATCGATCAAGGTAAAAGACTGGCACACTCTCGCTTCGGATGACTTTCGATTCATGCACTCTCAGGCCGCCAACGAGGAGCAGATGCTGGAGGCTGTTCAGCAATCCGGCTTGGTGTTTAACACCGATCGGTGGCTAACTTCTGGCGAGTAGACG
This sequence comes from Marinobacter antarcticus, assembly GCF_011049865.1. Classification (GTDB taxonomy): domain Bacteria; phylum Pseudomonadota; class Gammaproteobacteria; order Pseudomonadales; family Oleiphilaceae; genus Marinobacter; species Marinobacter antarcticus_A. The sequence goes on from NZ_DRGY01000029.1 coordinate 957, forward strand.
ATAAATCCGTATGCTGAATTTTCCAAATCCCTACCCTGAAGAATTGCTATATAGCATATTAGCCAGGGCAGGCATTCGGCATGGGATTCTTAGCCCCAAGCAGTTGTTGGACGAAATCTATGGCAACCGCAAAGTTATAGCAACGCTGGATCTACCCAATCAGCTGGAAAAGGTTGTGCGCTGGCTGCCACAGGGCTATGACCTGGAAACCATAGCGTACCGGCACACCCTGTTCCCCATGTATGCCCCGTTCATCCCCGAAGAGCGCCGCAAACGTTGTCTGAAATGGATATCTGGTGAATCTCAGGGTGCAGTCCACCTCGCGATGGGCGTGGCAGCTTCAATTGTGAAGGCGCCGGACCACATTCGATATTGCTCAGGGTGTCTCAAAGAGCAAAAACACTCTGTTGGCGAGTATTTCTGGCAACGTGAATGGCAAGTGGCCGGGGTGGAGTGCTGTGAAAGACATGGAGCGTTGCTGAATACCGCTTTTACCCGACCTCTGAAAGATCGCCACCGTTACCATGCAGCGTCGCCTGACGCATGCCCGTTGTTTCCCCAAAAGCCGGTTTGTGACGAGTCAGTGAGGATTCTGAGCCAAGTCCGACAGTTACTGCTGCAAGGGCCGGCTATTTCTCCGAGCTTTGAGCAGTGGACTGCTCATTACCATTGCCTGGCTCGACAGTATGGCTTTATCCGTGGGCATTCCCAAATTGACCATACCGCTATCCTTGAGGCCGTGTCAGTCAAATGGTCTTCAAAATTTCTGCGGCGGTATGGATTGGGAATAGAAGGTCAAGCAGGTAATTTGTGGCTGCAGGCCATATTCCGAAAACACAGGAAATCTTTCAGTTACCTCCAGCACATCATTGTGCACGAATCGCTGTTGCCAGAGTTCTGGCGTATTGGCGAAGTTATTGATCGTGTACGGAACTTACCAGTGCAATCAGCGGTGGCAATACCTACAAGAGCAAATGTTGAAGCCACACTTGATTTAACAGAAGATCAGCAGGAGTGGATGAAAGCACTGGAGGAGAGGCCACCGAAAGCAGCGAGGGCTGCCAAGCCGGCGCTCTATGCAAGGCTGTACCGATCCGAACGACTCTGGCTGAAACAGGTAAATCGTGACCAACGGCGAGCAAGAACAGTAAACAGAAAGCCGCGAGTCGACTGGGAACAGCGGGATCGGCATTACTTGGTAAAATTGCGAGAAATACTCCGGTTTATACGAGCAAGTCTGTCTGGGCCCCGACAGTCTCGAACCTATCTCCTGAAACGGTTAGGGAAGAGCTCTACCTTGGAAAAGAGACTCCACCTGTTACCGCGAACCAGGCGGCTTCTGTTGCGGTATTCTGAGAGCGTTGCTCAATATCAGGTGCGTCGGTTGCAGAACGCGTGTTATGAACTCCAACAGAACTTTGAGCACCCGCCACGTTGGCGATTGTTGCGTCGTGCCGGGCTCAGTGAAATACGACTTACCAATGAAGCACGGGACTGCTTGAATGGCCTCGAAAAAAGCCCCACTGCGTATCAAGAGAATCAAGGATAACAGTCGGATTAAAGAAATCGGTTTAATGTATCGACGTGTGGGTGGCTCAGACTGGCGTATTAATATCAGTCTAGACCCCGGCCAGCACAGAAAGAACTTCGCTATTTCGCAGCTGACGGTGCTGGCCAGGCGACGGGTCCTTAATGCGACGGAGAACTTCAAGCCAGCCGGGTATCCAGCGACGATTCACATAGACGATGCAACTATGTGGTCGCATCGCAGAATACGTGGGTGTCCGATCAAGAACGTCAGTGAGCAGGAAGATCAGGACCAGTGGTGTTTCAGTTTTGAATCTGAAGGTATCGAGTTTTTCTTGCCCCAAATAGAGCTGGCACGTGTGCTCTTTTTTCACAGCGCCTACATGAGCCGCCTCGCGATGCTTCCCAATGGATTGAGCGAAGAGTTTGATATCCAGCCGGGCGATGAGCCAGACATAACAGAAATTCATATCCTGCCGACCAGTACGCTCCCTTTGAAAGCGCGAGGGGATCACGAACAGCGCAGAGTGTTGGCCTGGATTCTGCTGGATGAAGAAACTCGAAGTTCCTTCAGCAGCATCGCCCAACACCAACTAAAAGAGGGTGAAGAGTCAAATGGCCATAGACGTTGGAAGTTTCGATTTGATCCTCCGGCATTGGCGAACGTGGAGCTCACGATGCGGGGGCAGTTTCAAAAAGAATCGCGAACCTTCTTTGTTTATGAGATCGACAGTGTTGAGAACTTGACCGTTCAGAGTTCTACAACGGTTGAGTTTTTTGATCCCAGGTTTGCAGAACAGCAGGCGAATAAGGGCGCGGGTGCTCAGGGAGCATCAGCGCCTGTAACTCAGCCACTGATTGATGACGAAGAGCTGCCTTCGCTGGACTCGGAGGAATACATTCTTGATGTTCCACCGGTCAAGCTTTCATTCTCCCAACCGGTTATGACGACTCGTAAAGCCTACAATGGCCGCCGTCGTTCTGGGGCGGAAAAAAGCGAGGAAACAGAGAGCGAGACAGGTGGTGACCAAACAGACGTGAGTACAGACGAACCGACAATTCAGGGTCAGTTACCGGCTGCCGGGTTTGATGCCGTTGACGACCAAAGTGATGACTTGCATCTGTACCCTCGTAAATTTGAGGCATTTTCCGCCATGGTTGAACTGCTTAGAACAAAGGGGTGTCGGCAAGTGTGTGGGGGCGTCAGAAAGTTGCCAGTAATTGCAGGCTACTCGAAACACTTGCTGGAGGATGGTAATCCGCGGTGCATATCATTTCAGGTGCTGGCTAAGCGTGGGCAGAACTACGCTCTCTTGGAGGTTGATACATCGGATAATAAAAACCGGCTGTCGACGTTGCTTTTGAAGCAACCTACTCCGCATTTCGACTGGCAGACTGGGATAACTACCTTAGAGCAAAATTTACTAAGAAAATCATTGAACTGGCCAACCTCTCACCTAAAGTTAGTATTCCCTGACCACCACACGCGCATCCCGCATCCAAGAACGTCTTTAGAAAACAAAGGACTTTTAGAGCCTGGTTCATTGCAACATTGGGCAGATAGGGTACTTGCGGCGATGGCGTGAGGGTAATTAGTATCCTGAAATGCTTTCAGCTAATGTGAGTCGACAAAATTTCTGAGCTGGTCACTTAGAGGGTTGTCCTCCTTGCAAGCTAGTAATGGGGCTGGGAGAAGCCCTCATCGTTAAGCGGTATAGCAATCAGCCCGTGAGCCATAGACGCGACGCTGGCAGGGTCCTTAGAACCCAAAACGGTCATGCACTGGGGAGACATTGATTTAGGCGGGGTCAGGATTGCCGCCCGGAGGGGAGTTTGGGAAAAGTCGGCCATCAATTCAAGCTCTGGCAAATGAATCCTTTAAAGGTAGCCTTTACTCGCAAGAAGCGCATTTCTATCCGTACCAAGCAGACTCTCTGCGCTCGGAGTGAAATAGATCCAAAAAAACGTCACTTACCAGTTGCGCTACCGCTGCAGTCACTTCGTTCACTTGTTGCCCAGGTGAGCGCAGATCTGAAAGACACCCTGCTTGGCTGGAAAGCGTACGTCGGCAGCCGAAGTACTGAGCTCGCTGCGGTACCTGAATAAGTGGCTACAGCGGAGATTGCGAAGTATTGTCTGGAAGCAATGGCGTCTGAGCCGATCACCAGCAGTGGCGCAGGCATTGCCGGCCCTTCCGGAGCTCTGGACTGCCAGCATTAGCCGTGCGGTAAAGGGTTGAAAAAGTCACTGAATCGCCGTGGTATGTGATGCGTATGTTCGGTGATGTTGGAGGAGTGGCATCGTGAGGTGCCTCCCTACCCCGATTAGCTGGCAGTGCTTTGTTTTTTCTGGCGGCTGAGCGCTAATGGCCTTGGCCGAGAGCTTGGAGCAAAACTGATCATTCGCGGTAATTGCCAAGGCCGTCAAAATTCGCAGTCTTGCTGGCAGTTCAGTCAGCCATAGGCGCAGGTACAGAAATCGGTGTTGGCCTTATGGAGCCATTCACGAAGAAGTGGATCAGGAGTGTCAATGGTCATCTATTTTGACCCACTTGGGCGACGGTTGTCACCGGAGGTGGCGTGCCGGACATGCCGGCGGAGCTGGCAGGTGGGGCTTGAATACAGCCCACAATCTGGGCCGGTCTGGCAGATGACTCAGCCGTAGTGACCGATGAAATCTTCGGCCCCTGCTGCCACATTCGCCCCTTCGATACCGAAGAGGAAGCGATCGAACTTGCCAACAGCCTTCCTTACGGGCTCGCGTCTGCGATCTGGAGTGAAAATATCACCCGTGCGCACCGTGTTGCCGGTCAGGTAGAGGCTGGAATTATCTGGGTAAACAGCTGGTTCTTGCGAGATTTACGCACGCCATTTGGTGGCAGCAAGCAGTCGGGTATTGGTCGTGAAGGTGGTGTGCACTCCCTGGAGTTCTACACCGAGATGAAGAACATCTGCGTCAAGCTGTGAGGAGTGTCTGACCGCAAACGGCTGTTGCGGTCATTGGACCCAGGTTGAACACGCCCATCGCTTTTTTCGATTGGTTAACGGTTTATTTAGTGAAGCTGACGCTATGGCTTCAGGAGCATATTAATGGAACAGAAACGAATTCAGGAACTTGGTGACGAGCTATATCAAGCGATGCTGGCCCTTGAAGCTGTTGATCCGCTGACCGGTCGTGGCGAAGACATCAGTATTAATGATGCTTACCATATCTCCTTGCGCATGCTCGAGCGTCGGCTTGCCGCCGGTGCGTCAGTGGTTGGCAAGAAGATCGGTGTAACCAGCAAGGCGGTGCAGAACATGCTCAACGTGCACCAGCCGGACTTCGGCTATCTGACCGATGACATGGTGTTTAACAGCGGTGAAGTGGTGCCCATCAGTGATCGGCTGATAGTCCCCCGAGCAGAGGGCGAGATTGCCTTTATCCAAAAAAAGGACCTGATCGGGCCAGGCGTGACCAATGCCGATGTGTTGGCTGCCACCGAGTGTATGATGCCTTGTTTTGAGATTGTCGACTCCCGCATCCGCGATTGGAAGATCGCGATTCAGGACACCATCGCTGATAATGCCTCCTGTGGCCTGTTTGTGCTGGGTGATCAGGCGGTCTCACCGCGCAAGGTAGATCTGGTGACCTGCGGCATGGTGGTTGAAAAGAATGGCGCTGTACTCAGTGCCGGTGCTGGAGCTGCCGCCTTGGGCTCTCCGGTGAACTGCGTTACCTGGCTGGCCAACACGCTGGGTGAATTTGGTATTCCGCTGAAAGCCGGTGAAGTGATTCTTTCGGGTTCGCTGGTGCCTCTGGAACCGGTCAAACCTGGCGATTACATGCGCGTTGACATCGGCGGTATCGGCAGCGCCTCTGTGCGCTTTGCCTGACCCGCAGACGAGAGGAATACATTATGAGTAAGAAAATCAAAGCAGCCATCATCGGCTCCGGCAATATCGGCACCGATTTGATGATCAAGATTCTGCGCAACGGCAAGAACCTGGAAATGGGCGTGATGGTAGGCATCGACCCAGCCTCCGACGGTCTCGCCCGCGCCGCGCGCATGAACGTCGCCACGTGTTCTGAGGGTGTGGAAGGTCTGATCAGGATGCCCGAGTTCCAGAACATCGATGTGGTTTTCGATGCCACCTCGGCTAAGGCGCACATCCACAACGATAAGCTATTGCGGGAAGTAAAACCCGGTATCAAGGTTGTGGATCTGACCCCAGCGGCCATTGGCCCTTATTGCGTACCGGTGGTGAACCTGGAGCAGAACCTGCACGAAGGTAACGTCAACATGGTGACCTGCGGTGGCCAAGCTACCATTCCCATGGTGGCCGCCGTGTCCCGCGTTGCCAAGGTCCACTACGCCGAAATTGTTGCGTCGATTTCGTCCAAGTCTGCGGGCCCGGGTACTCGTGCCAACATTGATGAATTTACTGAAACCACATCCAGAGCTATTGAGGTGGTGGGTGGCGCCGGCAGGGGCAAGGCCATTATCGTCCTTAACCCGGCTGAGCCGCCATTGCTGATGCGCGATACGGTGTATGTATTGTCTGAAGCGGCCAATGAAGCTGAAGTGGAAGCTTCTGTAGAAGAGATGGTTGCTGCAGTAAATAGCTATGTGCCTGGGTATCGTCTGAAGCAGAAGGTGCAGTTCGACCGGATCCCTGAAGACCAGCCTATTAATGTGCCTGGTCTGGGCCAATTCAGCGGCCTGAAAACCTCTATCTTTTTGGAAGTGGAAGGCGCAGCCCACTATCTCCCGGCCTACGCCGGCAACCTCGACATCATGACCTCTGCAACTCTTGGCACCGCCGAGCGTATTGCTGAGTCGTTGGTCAACTGAGGAGACAGCATCATGACCTTTAACCCCGGGAAAAAACTGTATATCTCCGATGTGACCTTGCGTGATGGCAGTCACGCTATCCGTCATCAGTATTCAATCAAAAACGTGCAGGACATTGCCCGCGCGTTGGACAAAGCCAAAGTTGACAGCATTGAGGTCGCTCATGGCGATGGCCTGCAAGGCTCCAGCTTCAACTACGGATTTGGCGCCCACACCGACCTGGAGTGGATCGAAGCCGTGGCCGATGTGGTTAGCCACGCAAAAATAGCGACCTTGCTGTTGCCCGGCATTGGCACTGTTCACGATCTGGACGCAGCCTACAAGGCAGGTGCGCGAATCGTGCGGGTTGCCACCCACTGCACAGAAGCAGACGTGTCACGTCAGCATATAGAGCACGCCCGCAAGCTGGGCATGGACACGGTCGGGTTTCTGATGATGAGCCACATGCAAACCCCGCAGGGGCTCGCCGAACAAGCCAGGCTGATGGAAGACTACGGCGCAACCTGTCTGTACGTGGTGGATTCTGGCGGCGCTATGGGTATGCACGACATTCGCGAACGCTTCCGTGCGCTGAAAGATGTGCTCAAGCCCGAAACTCACACTGGTATGCACGCGCACCATAACCTCAGTTTGGGTGTGGCTAATTCCATTGTGGCTGTCGAAGAAGGCTGCGACCGCATTGATGCGAGCCTTGCCGGCATGGGTGCCGGCAAGGCAACGCGCCCCTGGAAGTGTTCATTGCTGCCGCAGAACGCATGGGCTGGGAACATGGCTCCGACCTTTATACCTTGATGGATGCTGCAGACGACATAGTGCGCCCGCTGCAGGACCGTCCGGTGCGCGTAGATCGCGAAACTTTGGCCTTGGGCTACGCGGGTGTTTACTCCAGCTTTCTACGCCACTCCGAAGTGGCGGCGCAGAAGTACGGGCTGAAGGCCGTGGATATTCTGGTAGAGCTTGGTCGCCGTCGCATGGTGGGTGGCCAGGAAGACATGATTCGGTGATGGAATATAGCAACCAGCAGATTATCGCGCCGGTCTTCCAGATAGGCGTCATCACTCAGGGTGCCAGGAGTAACAATTCTCACCACTTGGCGATCAACCGGCCCCTTGCTGGTTGCGGGGTCGCCAATTTGTTCGCAGATGGCGATGGATTGACCCGCTCTAACCAGCCGTGCAATGTATCCTTCCGATGCATGAAACGGTATGCCCGCCATGGGAATGGGGTTGCCGCCGGATTGCCCCCTTGCAGTGAGAGTAATATCCATCAGTTCTGCGGCTTTTTTGGCGTCGTCATAGAACAGCGCGTAAAAGTTCCCCATGCGGTAAAACACCAGTTCATCTGGGTGCTGACCCTTGATCTTGAGATACTGTTGCATCATGGGTGTGTGAGAAGTTTTAATATCGTCTGTACTCACTGATAAATCGCTCGTAAAGTAACTTTAAACCATTTTAATACAAGCAGTTACGTGGATGTTGAGCTCGTCTGTAGTCTTGCAAGGTCTGGCGGAGTCTATTGCAATCTACGTAGGCGGTATAGGTTTTAGTATAGCTTTCGGGGTAGGATCATTGGCGCCTTATTACGCAAGGCTGCGGGCAATTAAAAACCTACACTTATTCCGTCCAAGCCTTTCATCAATGGCGACCATCGTTCCAATAAGTTCATGGACTAAATCATGCATAATAACAAACACGGCAATAAGCCTCTATCGGCTAGAGCCATTAAGACGATGCGACCTGGCGATAAAGTTAAGGTCGACACTGGAGAAAATACTGGTCTGCGTGTGACCTGTGGGTCTACCGGTGCCAGGTCGTTCATATATCGCTACCGGAGTCCCGAGACGGGCAAGCTAACTCAAGTCAAGATAGGACGTTACCTTTCGATGAGTTTGGCAGAGGCTCGCCTAGAACTTGCTCGGATGAAAGATTTGCGGCGAGATGGTGTATGCATTCGTGCCGAAGCTCAGCGGGAACAAGCACGCCAGAGTGTAGCAGACGAGCAGAATTAACAGGCGACAGAGGTGGCAGGGTTTACTGTTCGTGACCTAGTTGATCTGTACTTAACTGAAGTGATTGAGGATCGAGTGGTTGTAGATCACCGCACTGGGTCAAAGAAACGTGTCCCTGGTGCACGAAAACCTAAGGGGCAGGCTAAGACGCGGCGTACGCTATACGGTGATGTTGAGCGCACCCTGGGAGACCGAAGTGCGGCAGAGCTTCGGCGCAAGCATGTTGTAGAAATGGTGAAATGCATTCTTGACCGGGGTGCGAACGTTCAGGCGGGGAATGTATTGCGTGAGCTTACTGCCGCCTACGAGTATGCGATTGGCCTTGGCAAGTTCGATGACGATTTTGCGAATCCGGCTTTGTTGGCAAAAGCGAGCCTGAAGCAAGCTAGGGTGCGGCTTACATCCGTTCGGGGCAAGCGGGTACTGTCTGATGCGGAGTTGAAGGCAGTGCTAGTCTGGCTGCCGGGCTCTGGATTCTCGGTAACACAGAAGAACGTCATTCGTCTGACTCTGTGGACTGGGGCTCGCACGGGAGAGGTCTGCCAAGCGCGTTGGTCAGACGTAGATCTTAATCTAGCAGTTTGGCACATGCGTGACTCTAAGAACGGAGCTGAGCGGTATGTGCAGTTGCCGAGTCACGCTGTTGCCTTTCTTCGTCAGCTTCGTTTGAGCACAAAGATCTATTTGTTTCCCTCCACGCGGACTGGCTTGTCGATCCAGCAGAAGTCGCTTACCGAGACAAAATGGTATTTGAGGAATTCTGCCAAGGCTCGAAGCGGCACCTACTTTAAGCCCAGCCAAACCTGGTTCGATAGCATTTCTGACTGGTCTCCACATGACCTGCGCCGTACCGTTCGTACGGGATTGTCCCGTTTAGGCTGCCGCAATGAGGTGGCTGAGGCAGTCCTTGGGCATTCAAGAAAGGGTATTGAGGGGGCGTATGATTTGCACAACTATGAAGCCGAGTGTAGTGGCTACAAAGATGGTCTGATCATCTGGAAACCCTTGACGGTGGGGCTCAGTCTTAATGGACGTTATTGTCGGCCTGCCGGAGTATCAGCGTGCGCCCTGTTTGGTTTTAATCATCTATGATGGGGAGCTTTACAGCTAAGAAAGTTCAGTCTCTGATCAAAGAAGGTTCACCGGAACGCTATGAACCGCGCCATTGCCAAGCTATTCGGTAGGGAGCCGGGAAGAAAGCTGCAGTCAGAGGGGAAGATGGGGAATATCGCCGAGTTTACCGTGCATGACCTGCGACGTACCTGCCGCAGTTTGTTGTCTGCTGCTAGCGTTCCGGGACATATTGCGGAGCGTTGCCTGAACCATAAGCTGAAGGGCGTCGAGGGTACCTACGACCGTTACGACTACTTTGACGAGCGGAGAGAGGTCTTGGGCAGAGCGGAAGAGCTGGTTGCGCCAGCCATTGATCACCTGTCTGATTAACTGTCCGGCAAGTCCATCCTGAGCCTGGTGGGGCAGTCGTCATGATGAGTGCCGCGCTGGTGAGGGTAGTCCATTGCACAAACAGCGACAGGAGTGCGAAATAGTTCCAATCGATCCAGCCGTTACTGGCCTGAACAACGGCCAGCACCAGGAGCTCGCTGGTAATAAGCAGTATGAATACCGACCGTACCCGGCAAAGGTCCGGCACGAAAAAACCTTGCATCACGGCTGCCGACACAGCCCTGGGGCGTCGCATTTTTATGGAATCAGCGCGTAGCCACGATTGCCGTAGATGACCAGGTCGCTAAGCGCAGACAGGGCAATATCCACGTTGGGATCTACCCAAGCCTGATCAAAACCGTGCCCGGCCAGCGCCTGACCGCAGACATGCACCTTGACCCCTGCATTGCGCAGCGCGGCGATGAGCTCTCTATTGGGGTTTTTCTGGCCGAAGCGTTTATTGTATTGCGCATCGTTCAGCACGCTCGGTGTTGCCGGGCCGTAAATCACTGCCACGAAATCGCGCTTGGCCTGGGGCACTCCGGCGGACGCGAATAGGTTGACCGCTCTGGCGACACGCTCAAGATCGGGGTTGGGCTGGCCCCTATCCTTGGCTTTCCTGGTGACGCTGAACGCGGCTTTGTGTGTTTGATCCAGCGCTGGCTGGTTGACTGCATCGGGCAGGGGTTGGATGCGCCCGAAGTTTTCGATCTCCGGATACTGCCAGTCGGGATTGCTCGTGCTGCCGGCAGCCCCAGCAGTTATGGGCGCGACTGTCAGTGCTAGTAGCATCGCCATCGCATATATAAGTTTTTTCATCGAGACACTCCGGGAATATTGGAAGATTAGGTATGTCACCAAGTACTTATTCGGTATACCTCGTGATCAGGGTTTGGGCCCACCGAGTATCCTCTCAACCTCGTTGCCCTGTGGCAAGCCCTGCTTGACGCCGACCTCGCCGTTATCGTTCTTGTAAACAATCGTAGGGGTTGCAAAATAACCCAGCGACTTCATCAGGTCGTTGTTTGCGGCGATTTTTTCTCGCGCCGCGGCCGGGATATCCTTCGCGACCTGTATGCCGCCCTGGTCGTAGTTGTGCTGCGAAACCGCGAACGCTTCGCTGGGATCGTCAGCGGCCAGAATCGTGGCGGCTTTGGGCGCACTGTCTGCCATGAGGATGCCGACCATTACATGGCGGAGCTGGACCTCGCCGGCGTCAACCCACGGCCGTGCGAGCTGCCAGAATTTGTGGCAGTACGGGCAGTTGGGATCGGTGAATTCATAGACAATCACCTCAGCATCTTCGCTACCGTCGCGCACCCAGTGACTTGATTCGAGCTGTGCCCAGGCCTTTTCGGCTTGCGGGCCGGAGACGATGCGCTGGAGTGGCTCGGCCGTCAAATCTTTGCCTTGGCTATCGATGAGCGTGCCCAGAACGGCGTACTCGCTGTCCTCAGTTAGATAGATCGCCATTGGTCGGCCCTGGAAGGTTGCAGCATAGCCGGTCAGGCCGGACGGCGCATCGAATGAGCCCACGATTTCAAGACCGCGATCGGCCATTGAGGCGATAGGCTCGGGAAGTTTGGTGCCGGATGCATTCGGTGTGTCCGCCCAGGTTGCGGCCGTATAGGCGCTGGCGACCAGGGCCGCGACTGGGATCGTGAGTAATGCGCGGGTCAATAGCTTTTTCATGGGAGTTCCTTTGCTTGAGTTGATTCGGTGGATGGCAGATCGAAGCGCTCGAGCGCCCGCGACAGCGTAGCTTTCGAAAGTTGACCGAGATGGCTGTCGACCAGCCGGCCGTTGGCGTTATAGAACAGCGTCATCGGTAGTGCAGCAGACCCCGCTTGGCTACCGATTCCGCCGCGAGGGTCGCGTACCACGTGATCCATATCGAGCTGCATCTGATCCATGAACTTGCGGATCGTGGAAACGACTTCGCGCTGGTTGGCAAAAACGAACAGAACGTCGGTTCGTTCGTCCTGCGCTTGCTCCAGAACGGGCATCTCTTCGCGACAGGGCGGGCACCAGGTCGCCCAGAGGTTGACCACCATCGGTCGATTGCCTGCACTTTGCTGCAGGCTTGCCAAATCGGTGGGCGTGCCTTCGAGTGTGTACAACTCGGTCTCCGGTGGTTGACTCGCCTGGTTTTCGATCAAGCTCAGTGCCCCGCCGGTCAGTCCCCAGGCGAGCCCGCCAGCGAAAAGCGCCACGCCCAGTGGGCCTCGCAACGACGGTTGTCGGGCCGCAAGGTAAATGGCATAAAAGCCGATCACGATCAGGCTAGGGACCATCTCGAAGCCGCCATCGCGGATATCGATCCACGCAAGCGGATCCAGACCGTAGCTTGGATAATAATGCACGACGAATGCGATACGCGCGGTCACAAAGCCCAGGAAGGCGAGATTGAATAAGGTGTCTCCGATGGCCAAGTCGCGTCGGCGGGCGGCGAGCTTGCCCGCGATCAGCGCGACCACAAAGGCGACTATGATTAACCCTTGGCCAACGGAAATTGCCAGCGGGCCGAGATTTAATGACAGCATCAGAGGGCACTCTTGGCGCGAGATAAATGTTGCATGAATTCATCCGCACTTAGTTCGCCGACCACACGCGCTGCGCGCCGCTCCCGACCGTCCGGGTCGATCAGCAAAATGGTGGGCGGGCCGATGATACCGAATTGCTGCATCAGCGCACGATCGGTAGTGTCATTTTTGGTCACGTCTGGCCGTAACAGCTGGAAATTACCGAGCGCCTGCTGAACTTCGGAATTGCCGAAAACTTCTTTCTCGATGACTTTGCAGGAAATACACCAGTCCGCATAGAAATCCACCAGCGTCCACTGGCCGTTCGCGGAGGCTTTATCGACCTTCGTCTCGAGATCGCCGAGATCGACCACGCCTTCGAAGCGGTCCATGAAATCGCCTTGTCCGGCGGATGCGGTGTTCCCAGTGGCCAGCGTGACAGGTGTCGATGCAAACGCCAGCGGCTGTTGGATGCTGTCGGCACCACCGGCCGCACCGATGACAAGCAAACCACCCCATAGGCCGATCAATAACCCGGCGATACGCGAGATCATGCGCGTGGGTGCAGTCGGTGTCGCTGCGTGCACTGCGAGCTGGTAGAGGGTGATGCCAATAGCGACCAACCAGGCTCCCCATAGGCCAAGAACGACGTTGTCCGCTACCACGCGCTCGACGAACCAGATCGCGGTGCCCAGCATCACGAAACCGAAGACTACCTTAACGCCGGTCATCCAAGTGCCAGGCTTGGGCAACAGGTGGGAGCCGACACTGCCCACGAGCACCAGCGGCGCGCCCATGCCCAGGCCCAGCACGAACAGCGCGCTACCACCCAATACTACGTTGCCGCTGTCGGCGATATACAGCAGCGCACCGGCCAGCGGCGCAGTCATGCAGGGACCCACCAGCAGCGCCGATAACACGCCGAGAATCGCGGCACCTCCCAGGCTGCCACCGGATTGGCGATTGCTGGCGTTGTTGAGCCGATCCCGCAGGCCAGCCGGCAGTTGCAGTTCGTAGACCCCGAACATAGACAAAGCCAGGGCGACAAAGACCAGTGCGAAAGCGCCCAGTACCCAAGGCGTCTGCATGATCGCCTGCAGGCTGGCGCCTGCCAGGGCCGCAGCCACACCAAGCAGCGCGTAGGTCGCTGCCATAGGTAGCACGTACGCCACCGAGAGCACGAATCCGCGCTTGCCGCGGGCACCGCTGCCCACGATCAGGCTGGTCAGGATCGGCACCATCGGTAATACGCAGGGGGTGAACACAAGCAGCAACCCGAGACCGAAAAATATGGCAAGTACCCAGGCGGTATTGCCATCGGCGAGACCCGCTGCCAAAGATTGATCCTCGCCGAGCGCGGGCCTACTGGTTGACTCGTCGCCGGTGGGTGCTGCGGTTGCCGAGCTAGCGCCGCCGCTGCCACCACCTATGTTGTAGTCAGAGAGGTTAAGTGTCGCCCGTTGCGGTGGATAACACAGCCCGGCTTCGGCACAGCCCTGCCAGGCAATATTCAGCGTTTGTGCCTGGCCGGGGTCAACGGTAACCGCTACCTGATCGTAATACACCTCGGACTCGCCGAAGAACTCGTCTTCGATCGGCTTGCCGTCGGGAATCCGGACGTCGGTGACCGGCTGGGGCTCGCCCTCGAATTTGAGTTGATGGCGATACAGGTAATAGTCTGGTGCAATGTCCCAGGTGATCGTTAGCGTATCGTCGGCGTTGGCCGAAACGTCATACGAAAAAGCCTGTTCGACCGGCAGAAAGTCACTGTTACTCATTTGAGCCAAGGTAGAGGTTGCGAGGAGCAACATGGCCAGGAGTGCAACAACTCGAATTCTAAGGTTTTTTATCGTGTGAAACAGCAACAAGCCTATAGGCGCGACTTTATTCATAGAAACAACCTCTGGGATTTGTGTGCAATGGTGGCTCATTCGAATTAAGTCAGGATTAAGAGCGTCAGAATTCGCCGAGTTCATGCCGGCTTAATCTTGGCCGGTATACTAAAGCCACATTGAACGAGGACACCTCATGCATGTATTGCTGATCGAAGACGATGAACTGGTGGGGTCGGGCATTCGCACCGGTCTTGAACTCGCGGGCTTTACGGTTGACTGGTTCACACGCGCCGCGGAAGCTCGGGAGGCGCTGGCCAATCTGGACAGCGATATCGTCGTGCTCGATCTTGGCCTGCCGGATGAAGATGGATTGACGCTGCTATGTGAATGGCGCGCGCAGGGTTTGATCGTGCCCGTACTGGTGTTGACCGCTCGTGATGCGGTCGCTGATCGGGTCGCAGGCCTAGAAGTCGGTGCTGACGACTATCTGTTGAAGCCCTTCGACCTCGATGAGTTAACGGCTCGTTTACAGGCATTGCTGCGTCGCGCGGCCGGTCGCGCACGACCGCTTATTGAGCATGGCCCCGTGTGTATCGACTCCAGTAGTCGCCGAGTTTGGCGTGATGGCCTTGAGGTTGGGCTTACGCGACGTGAATTTACGCTGCTGCAAAAACTGCTCAACGCGCGTGGTGGGATTCTCGATATCGAACAGATCAAGGACAGCCTCTACGGCCTGGATACCGAAGTGGAAAGCAACGCGGTAAACGTCCATATCTATCACCTGCGCCGCAAGCTTGGTACAGGGTTGATCCGTACCGTGCGCGGGCTGGGTTACCGGCTTGGCGACCCCGGCGACCTCGACAGCGGCGGCCCGAAATGAGCCTGCGCCGGCGACTGCTGCTCACCCTTGGACTGTCGTTTTGTGTGCTTTGGGCGCTTGCTGCTGCGTGGCTTTACAGCGATCTGCGTGGTCAGATGCGTCAGACGCTCGATCAGCGCCTGGCAGCGTCAGCGCGCATGGTGGCAGGCTTGGTAGCTCAGTTGCCAGAAGATGCTTGGACTCGGGCTGCCGAACCCATGATATCGATTCCGCAAAGCAGCGGTGTGGCCTGCCAGATAAGCTCACCAGCAGGCGAAGTGCTGATGCGCACGCACGGTGATTTCGCCGGACAGTTTGATGCGCCCGAGGCAGGATTCGTTAATCGGGAAATCGACGGCCAGCGCTGGCGAGTCTTCACCTACATCCAGAATGGGCTACGCATCACTACTGCAGACCTGCTGGCCGAGCGGGTGATGCTGCAGCGCAACATCGTTGTTGTCGCCGCGCTGCCGTTCGTGGTGGCGCTGCTGGGCAGCCTTTTGACGCTTTGGTTTGGTATTCGTCGAGGGCTTCGGCCGCTCGAACACCTTCGTAGCGAGCTCGCGCGCCGTGATCCGGAAACGCTGACCCCGGTCACTATTGTGGATGCGCCCGCCGAACTCGAGCCCGTGGTCGACACCCTTAATCGACTGCTGATGCGTACTCGCGAGGCGCTGAGGCGTGAGCAGCGTTTTACCAGTGACGCGGCGCATGAACTGCGCACACCGCTGACTGCTATCAAAACGCATGTCCAGCTGGCGTCGAGAGTGCCGGCGGATCAGATGCATGAGGCGATGTCTCGTGCCGAAGCCGGTATTGCGCGCCTGCAACGTACTCTCGATCAGTTACTGATGCTCGCGCGACTTGAGGTCGACCAGGCGGGCAATAATAGGGCTCAAGTGAACAGCACATCGATCGTAGAGACAGCGCTGGCAGATCTGGTGAGCCGTGAGCGCGTAGTTATGGTTGAGCACGACAGCGAATCCGTGGCTGTAGGAGTGCCCTATGAGTTAGCCGCGGCGGCGCTTCGTAATTTGCTTGAAAACGCCCTGAGACATACGCACGGCGACGAACCGGTAGCGCTTGAGGTGCAGGCAGGGCTTCGTGAGGTCGTATTCACGATACGTGACCGTGGCGATTGGCCGGCTGAGCAAAGCACGCACAATCTAACCCAGCGTTTCTGGCGGCATGGTCGCGGCCAGGGCGATAGACAAGGTAGCGGGCTGGGGCTGGCGATTGTGGCCACTATTACCGAACGCTACGGTGGAGCGCTGGAGTTTACAGCGCGGGACGGTGGTGGGCTATTGGCGCGCCTTTCGCTGCCGGCCAAAGATCACAATGCGCGCTAATCCATGATTTCGGTAGCCACATTTGCGTCGCGCGTGCGCAGTTCGCGTCTGGTGTCGTTTGCGCTCACAGCGGCTGTAGGTGCCGCCCTCGTGTTGGGGTTCGCGCCTTGGTCCTGGGGCGCGCTGGCACCATGGCCCATGGCAGTGCTGTTTTACCAGACCCGCAGCGAGTCGGTAAGCCAGGCATTAGCTCGCGGCTACGTTTTTGGCCTCGGGCTGTTTGGTTTCGGCATCGCATGGATCCATGTGGCCGTGCTCCAGTTCGGGGTCGGCCTTATACTGGCCGTGCCAGCCACGGTTGCGCTGGTCATGCTCATGAGTGTTTTCTGCGCCATGGCGCTCGGGTTTGCGGCGTGGATAGCACCGCCGATGTCGGGAAAACGATTCAGCCTGCTGCCCGTGGCCTGGGTGCTCGGCGAATGGCTGCGGGGTTGGCTATTTACCGGCTTTCCGTGGCTGCAGCTAGGCTATACCCAGACCGGTAGCGAACTCGCACCGTTTGTGGCGCCGATCACTGGCGTACTCGGGCTCAGCACTATCGTGGCGTTCGTTGCGGCTAGCCTGGCATTCGGTATGTCAATGCGAAAACGTCGATGGTCGATACTGTCTTTGCTGCTTTGGATAACTATCCTGCTACTGCCCTGGCCAACGCTGTCACTGTTATCGACCCGGCCGTCGGGCGATGCAATCAAGACCGTTCTAGTACAGGGCAATATACCGCAGGCCATCAAATGGCAGCCCGAGGCCCTGCAGGGTATTATTGCGCGTTATCGGCAACTCAGTGAGCCTTACTGGAACAGCGTCGACCTGATTGTCTGGCCGGAGACCGCCATCCCCGAGGTATGCCGAGACGGCTCCAGGGCACCGTTTAATGCCCTCGGGCAACGGGCGCGCGATTCCCGAGCCCAACTGGTTGCCGGAGCGCTGAGGTTACAGGGTGAGCATGTTTACAATAGTGTGTTCGATATTGGGTCAGGGGATTTCAGTGATAAGCAGCACCTCGTTCCATTCGGCGAATACGTGCCGTTCAGTCGTTGGCTGGATTCGTTGCTCCGCGAGTTGGGTATTGAGCTCTCGGATCTGACCGCGGCATCAGGCATGTCTTCGCTACCCGTCGGCGACATCGACGTCGGTGCCCCGATCTGCTACGAGATGGCGTTTGGTGCCCAGGTAGCCCAGTTTGCTGCCAACACCCAGTTGCTCATAAATATCAGCAATGATGCCTGGTTCGGCCGCACGATCGGTCTGTGGCAAAACCTGGAAATGGCGCGCATGCGGGCCATGGAAACAGGACGCCCGGTATTACGCGCGACCAACACCGGCCTGACCGCAGTGATCGGCGCTGATGGCCAGGTTCGAAAGCGTATCGCGCCGTTTTCGCCAGGCGTGCTCGTGGAGAATGTCGTTCCACGAACCGGAAAGACGCCTTATGTGCGCTGGCGCAGCGCATGGGTATTATGACTTGCGATCACGGGCTCGCGCTTCTTTGCCCTCGCAGGATTTCGGGGAGAACGCAGAGACTAGACATGATTTTTCGCTTGGGAGACACGCTCAGCGAAAGGGGAATATGCCTTGGAATTCACGATCGGGACTCTTGTCCTTGTTAGCTTTGTAGTGTCGCTGGTCGCACTCGTTGTCCTTATCTGGACGATTTCGCGCAGCGAGATGCGCTTTACCCAGGCGAATGCACACACAATTTCTGAGGCCGAGGCGCGAGGCGAGGGGCTCGATGATCCGGGTACCCGGCCCGAGCAAACCGGCTCCCCTCAAGGGCGGGATGGCGACAGTCTCGTCCCGGAAAGCAGTCGGCGCATCATCCTTTTTGTCTTCGCAACCGCAACGTTATGGCTGCTTCTTGGCAGCAGTTTTGGTTTGATAGCGTCGCTCAAACTGCATCTTCCTGACTGGCTGAATAGCGTCGCGCCGCTGACCTTTGGCCGAATGCGGACGATGCATTTGAACCTTGTGATATATGGCTGGCTGTCGCTTGGACTGATGGGTCTGGCACTGTGGCTGATCCCAACGATCTTCGCCACACGACTGCGTCTGCCGTCAGTGGCAATGGCAGGCGCGGTCCTGATGAATTTGTCGGTTGGGGCAGGGGTCTGGGCCATAGGCTCAGGCTGGACCGACGGGCTCGAATGGATCGAGATCCCTTGGCAGATTGATATTTTTATCGCCATATCGGTATTTTTGTTCGTGGTGCCGCTGCTCGTGACGGCGCGCCATCGCAATGTGCGGCATATCTACGTCACTGGCTGGTATTACCTTGGCGCGATGGTCTGGTTTCCGGTTTTGTTCATCGTAGCGAACATTCCGGGCCTGCATTCCGGCGTGCAGCAGGCGACCGTGAATTGGTGGTTCGCCCACAACGTGCTGGGTCTCTGGCTAACGCCGCTGGGGGTCGGTGCTGCCTACTATCTGCTGCCGCGCATCATCGGCAAGCCGATTTATTCCTACAGTCTTTCACTCGTCGGCTTCTGGGCACTGGCACTGTTCTACAGCCAGGTTGGCATGCATCATCTGATTGGCGGCCCGGTACCGACATGGGTTGTAACGCTTTCGGTGGTGCAGTCCATAATGATGTTTGTTCCTGTGATCGCGGTTGCCGTCAACCAGCACCCACTCTGGCTGGGCAATTTGGGTGCCTTTCGGGCCAGCATACCGCTAAGGTTTGTGGCGATAGGTGCGCTCATGTATACGGCAGCGTCAATGCAAGGGTCGATCGAAGCGTTGCGGTCCGTGAGTTCGGTCACGCATTTCACGCATTACACTGTCGGGCACGCGCATCTGGGTGCCTATGCTTTCGTGACCTTTGTGCTATTCGATGCGCTTTATTACGTGATTCCACGTCTTGTTGGACGTGTCTGGCCATTTCCGTCGTTCATCGTGGCCCATTGGTGGCTTGTAGTCGTCGGTTTCGCCATCTATTTCGCCTCGCTCACCTTCGGTGGCTGGCTGCAAGGCAAGGCAAGGCAAGGCAATGCTGGATCCAACCCGCGACTGGATAGAGAGTATGGAGCTTACTGTGCCATATCTTACGGGCCGCTCTGTCGGCGGACCGCTCATGGTACTGGGCCATTTCGCCTTCGCGTTCAACCTGATTGCGATTCTTGTGGGTCGGGGTGCCGAGCGGAAAGCTGGCGCGGGGCTGGCGCTGTGCCAAGCGGGTGGCAAGGGATTGGTTGCGACAGAATCCGAGCGGTTCGACGACGGCGTCAGGGCCACCGTTGACGACACTGAGGTGTTGGTGGGTAGTCGCGGTTTTCTTTCCTGTAATGGAGTCACACCGCCCGAAGAAGGGCAGCACGAAGCTGGTCTGACCGCCGTTCACATGGCGACCGATGGCGCATGGGTCGCGACCTTTCTCCTTGGCGATGCGCTGCGACCGGACGCAGCAGCGACCATTGCGCAGCTCCGGGCCTCCGGCCTTATGCTCGGAATGGCAAGCGGTGATGCGCCTACGCCGTGTGCGCACGTTGGTGCCGCGGCAGGACTGACACCGAGTGAGATCCACGCTGCCTGTACGCCCGAGGTCAAAGCTGAACTGGTTGGCGCAGGGCCGGGACCAACCGCTTTCGTAGGCGATGGCGTCAACGACATGCTTGCCATTGTGCGCGCCGATGTTGGCGTGGCGGCGACTGATGCATCACCGGCCACGATCGCTCTGGCCGATGTGGTTATCGCCAGAGGCGGTATGAAAGCTGTGGGCGAGGCGATAACAATCTCCCGACAGGCCCGCCGCGTGCTGCGGCAAAACCTTGTGTTTTCCGTCGCCTATAATGTCCTGGCGCTCGGTCTTGCCGTTGGTGGTACAGTGCCGCCGCTCGCGGCAGCAGGCGCGATGGCGGCAAGTTCGCTGATGGTCATCGCCAATGCCGGCCGATTGCGCGTACCGTTACAGCGCTAAATTGGCGACCCATTTGTGTGATGTTATCTGCTATTAGTCTGACTTTGATATCGCAAGAGGTCGTCCTCTAGCGCTTTTAGGCCGTAGCCAGCAGAGTCGGCTGATTTTAACAACTCGGGTATTGGTCGTACTTTAGCCTGGCTGTACGCCCAAAGGTGGGTGGCGCGCTTACCGGTGCGGCAATAGCTCAATATCGGTGTTGGAGACGACTGCAGAGCCTTAGCGAAGGTGTTAATGTCTGTTGACCCATAGTTCCCAGGCTCAACAGGGATTTCATGCCAGGCCATACCCAGCGACTCTGCTTTGTCCTTGAGAACCTGTGTGTCCGGTTGATCCTCAGTTTCGTTTCGCGGTCGAGTGGAAATAATGGTACGAAATCCCTCTTTCGCCAGTTGCTCGATATCGTCGATACCAGGTTGAGCCGATACACTGAGGCGCTCGTCGAGCTGTTTGATATCCATGAAATATCTCCTTTAATTTTTGCACGGGTAGTCAAGCCTATTGAATAAAGGGGGCACGCCTGGCGACCCACCAGCCTGCAATCATTGCCAACAGCATGGCAATAAGCGGGTATGAGGGGTTGCCGATCGAGGCGAATGCCGGCCCCGGGCAATAGCCCGACAGTCCCCAGCCAATTCCAAACAATGCGGCTCCCATAAGGAGCTTCCCGTCCAGATCATGGCGGGTTGGTAACCGGAAGCTATTGCCCCACAGTGGCTTGGTTTGACGGAGTACCACGCGATATCCGATAAACGTCGTTATTACCGCTCCGCCCAGCACGAACAGCAGCGTTGGATCCCAGGCCCCGAAGATGTCCAGAAACCCTAAAACACGTGCGGGATCCGTCATACCACCAAGCCCGAGCCCAACGCCAAAAAGTAACCCGGCGATATAGCCAAAAAATGCTTTCATGCCGCACCTCCGATCAGATGTCGGGTCAGGAAAACGACGACCATGGCTGCTAGAAGAAAGACTAATGTTGCGACCAGCGAACGCCGTGACAACCTTGCAAGCCCGCAAACGCCATGGCCACTGGTACAGCCGCTGCCCACGCCAGTGCCGATTCCTACAAGCAGTCCTGCGACTAGCATCAAAGGGACACCGCCAGATGGAGCGCCAATAACAGCCTGTGGTGAGTCGGCGACGTTGCCAGGGCCACCAACAAGCATCAATAGTAGCGGACCACTCACCAAACCAAGTAAAAACATCAATCGCCAACCCAGCTCATCACGGTTGGGTCTATCCAGAAAAAGACCGGCAAGAATGCCACTAATGCCAGCTACCCGACCAAGCGTCGCCATCAGAAAAACGGCAGACAGGCCGATGAATCCGCCTCCAATCAGGCCTTGAATATTTGCAGTCCAGTTCACTGAATCTCTCCGTATGATCTCAATCCGAGCCCTCGCGTATTTCTTCATCGAGGGCTTCCCACGCATGTTTGGCTGACAAATGAATGCGCTTATCCGCCAGCGATTTACCTAAATGCGTATGGCGCAGTCGGTCCATAACCGGGCCTTTCACTTCAGCAAAATGCATTGATACGCCGGTAGCCAAAAAATCCTGCTCAAGATGTTCGAGCATCTCCAATGCGCTGGAATCAATGTAGTTAACCGCTGACATCAACAGCACTACATCGCTAAGGTCATCATCTGTTGCTACTTTTTGCATGAGATAAGATTCTACCGCGCCGGCGTTGGCAAAATAGAGGTTCTCATCTACTCGAACAATCAAAACGGTAGGCAAGGTATCAACCTGGTGGCGGTTAATGTTACGAAAATGATCGGTACCTGGCATCCGTCCAAGTATTGCCATATGCGGCTGGCTGGTTCGCCACAGGTACAGAACCAGTGACAAGCCAATACCGATAAGCAGACCGGATTCAATGCCCAAAACGGGCACCGCCAGAGCCGTAGCAAACAGGGCTACACCATCCGCGCGATCGTAACGCCATATAGACATAGCGCCCGAAATATCAATTAGCTGGAATACTGCAACAACGATAATGGCTGCCAGCACGGCGTCAGGAAGGTAATAAAACCAGTCAGTAAAAAAAACCGCGACCACTGCGACGAGGGTAGCTGTCACTATTGCAGCAAACTGCGTGCGGGCACCTGCGTCGAAATTGACAACAGATCGGGAAAAACCGCCAGCGACCGGCATCGCGCCGCCGATTGCTGAAGCGATGTTGCTCATGCCCAAGGCTGCAAGCTCTCGGTTTGCGTCGATTTTCTGACGCCGTCGGGCAGCAAGCACCTTGGCCACTGACACGCTCTCAACATAACCCACCAAAGCGATGAGTATGGCCGATGGCAGTAAATCAACCCAGCCTTCAGCACTCAGGAAAGCAAACGCAGGTATCGGTAACCCGTTTGGGATTGCTCCAACCACAGAGAGCCCATACCCCTCTGCCTGGCTAGCACTCGCAATAACCGTCGCCCCAATCACTGTCACAAGCGGTGCCGTTCTGCTGATAATTACCGCTGATTTCTGCGCTACACCCAAAGCTACGAGTAAGCGCGCCAGTGGTTTGCGCGCGAGCAACAGCAAGGTGACTGAAATCAAACCAAACAACAATGTAGGGACATGAAGTTCATTAATGCGGTGAGAAAATGAGACGATCGTCGCAAACAAATCCCCACGCTCAAGATTGATTCCGCTCAAATGCTTAAGCTGACTGGTAATAATGAGTATGGCGGCACCACTGGTAAAACCAGATAGCACAGGATGGCTGATGAAGCTGACTAAAGCGCCCACCCTGAAAATACCCATAAGTAACAGAAGTGCGCCTGTTTCTGCCGCCAGAATCATGGCCCCTGTGAAGGCGGCTTCAGTGCTTTCGTTTCCGTAGTGTACTGACAGGGCGTTAGCCACCATTAATGCCGCGACGGCCACAGGGCCAACGGCTAAGGCACGACTACTGCCAATAAAAGCGTAAACGATGGGAGGCAAGATGGAAGCGTACAGCCCCATCTCAGGGGGTAAACCCGCAAGCATGGCATAGGCCATGCCTTGGGGGATCAACAGAATAGCTGTAATAACCCCGGCAAGTATGTCATCGGACAAATGAGCTGTTCCTGACTCCCGTATCTGTTTTACAAGCGGAATACAGGAACTAGCCACTCTTATTTTCCGCATGCGAGGTTTGCAGGCACCGCAACATCCATCATCTTGGGGTCGGGCAAATTCAAGTTATCCATAATTTGCGCGTACTCAGCCTCTGATTTGCCGGCCAAACGTGGGTTGTAATGTTTCTCCTCGTAGATGGAGGAGCACATCATTCCTTTGTAATCATGGGCTGGATACACCAGCGTATCGTCTGGTAAGCAGAACAATTTATTGACGATAGAGTCGTAACTCTTACGCGGATCACCACCTTGAAAGTCAGTCCGGCCACTGCCTCTAATCAATAACACGTCGCCTGTGAACGCGGCCTGTTGGCTGCCTTGAGTCCAATAAAAACTAAAGGATTCGTCCGTATGGCCCGGAGTGTATATGGCCTCTAATCGAATGCCATCAATGTCCATTCGATCGCCTTCCGAGACATGCTCTGAAACGCATTCTGCATTGGTAAACTCACCCATGATGGTGACGCACTTGGTGGCATCACGCAGGTCACCCAGGGCCGTGACATGGTCAGCATGGGTGTGCGTATCAATCGCCCGTACTAACTTGAGATCAAGCTGGTCGATTATGCCAAGGTAAGCCTTCGTTGACTCCTTTACGGGATCGATGATCACTGCTTCCCGCCCCCGGCCAGACGCAATGAGATAGGTATAGGTGCTGGATGTTTTGTCGAAGAACTGTCGGAAAATCATAAAATCCTCCTTGCGCCACTGATAAAGTGTTCTAAGCTAGTAACTGAATGTAATAAGAAGATAGATAACTGTCAACCTTATAAGGAGCGCATCCCGTGTCTGACCAGAACTTCTCGCAAAGTCATGTGATTGTTATCGTCGGTGGTGGCGCAGCCGGGCTCTCGGTTGCAGCCGGATTGCTGCGTAAGTCAGGTGATATTGATGTCGCCATCATTGAGCCGAGCAGTGATCACTATTATCAACCGGGCTGGACCTTAGTGGGTGGCGGGGCGATGTCTGCTGAGGAAACCCACCGGCGGGAACAAGAATACATGCCTGATAAAGCCACCTGGATAAAGGATGCTGTGGTATCTTTTCAGCCTGACGCCAACCAGGTCACTTTGGCGTCAGGGAAAACGGTAAATTACAAATACCTGGTCGTTGCCGCAGGGCTGCAACTGGACTGGGACTCGGTTTCCGGGCTTGTAGACACCTTGGGCTTTAATGGTGTTACGTCCAACTATCGCTTTGATCTTGCGCCTTATACTTGGCGTTTGACACAAGAGTTTTCCGGTAAGAAGGCGCTGTTTACACAACCGGCCATGCCAATCAAATGCGCGGGTGCGCCGCAAAAAGCCATGTATCTCAGCGCTGATCATTGGCGAAAAAGCAAACAGCCTGCTGATGTGCACTTTTACAGCCAGGGAGGTGCAATGTTCGGGGTGCCTGCCTATGCCGAAGCGTTAGACAAGGTGGTCTTGGAATACGGGATCCACACGCATTTTGGTCATAACTTGGTTGCCGTCGATGGCCCTGCGAGAAAGGCTTGGTTTGACACCGAAGAAGGTAAAATAGAAACAGATTTCGACATGCTCCACGTGGTTCCGCCACAATCAGCACCGGATTTTATTAAACACAGCCCGCTTTCCGGTGATGCCGGGTGGGTCACGGTTGATAAGCATTCCCTGCGCCATTCAGTGCATGCAAATGTGTATGGATTGGGCGATTGCACTAATACGCCAAATGCAAAAACACTGGCTGCCGTGCGTCGTCAGTTTCCTGTTGTGGTTGTTAATTTGCTGCGTGACTTGGGAAACGATGAAAATAAAAAATTTTATGATGGTTATGGTGCATGTCCGCTAACCACGTCGCTTGGCGAAGTGATGCTGGCGGAATTTCGTTACGACGGTGAAATTGTTCCCAGCTTTCCTTTGGACCCGAGAGTGCCGCGACGCATGAACTGGCATTTGAAACGCCGCTTTTTCCCATGGCTATACTGGAGCGTAATGCTCTCGGGCAAAGACTGGAACAAGCCCACGCCGAAACCTCGTCCTGACCTATTGCGTTGATCTATTGCTGTTTGCGAACAGTATGACTAAAAGCGCGCTTCACCGAAGTGGGGCAAGTTGTAGTGGTTCAATGGTTTCGGACAGCCATATCACCGATCGAATAATGGCGACGGGCGAGCGAATGATATTGAGAGTTTTTCCCTCAATATTTTCTATTGGGACTCCAAAACGACTTTCGATTCGAAGAGGTCTGGCAGGCGAGCCTTATCTTGAGAACATCCCGCTCCATTTCAACTTTAGCTATAGCGAGAGTCTCCTCGCAATAGCATTGTCCACCACTCCTGTCGGTGTTGATGTTGAAAGGATAAGTGCCTCAACCGAGGTGTCTGTCATCGCCGGGACGGCCTTTGCTTCGGATGAGGTGGCTTGGCTTTGAGTCTATGGGCGATATGCGTCGTGTAAGAAAGTTCACGGAATTGTGGAGTCTCAAGGAAGCTCGCCTGAAACGGCTAGGAGTTGGCATAGCAGGCCCAGGCCGATTAACACGGTTCAAGTGTGTTCGTTCTGGAAGGCGATTTATTTTGGAGAGCGAAGATCCTCCGGCTAACTATTTCCCCCTGATGTGTGCTATGCGTACTCTTGCGATTTCTGCTACTTGTTTGCATCCTCCACGCCTGCACAGCCTTCTTCTGACTAGCGTGGCAAATAAGCCGAATTTGATTCGGACACAGCTGATTCAGCCATGGCGTCGACACCCGGTTCGTTATAATTCCTCTGATGTTGCTGCCCTGAGCAAGGCGCCTGAGGATCAAAAAAACAATATGCCTGAATAGCATTCAAAATTACTAATGTCGGCTAGGATTTGGCATATTACCTCAGGTAAACACAGTGGCTAGGGTAAGGCGGCGATAATAAACACCAATGGCATTGGCCCACATTGGAATGTGCCAGCCGAATTTGGGGACTACTAAGGGGGCAGTCGTTGCGCATCAATCACGCTATTCTTATCCGCGCGCTTCCGCCAGATCGCTTGGAGGACTTCGTCAATGATTGGCTGGCCCAGCGCTGCAAAGAATACCACAGCCACGAACTTTGGCGCGGCACAGGTGACATGGGACGCGATGTCACGGGCTACGTGACAAATAAGCGTATGGAAGGTTCGTGGGATAACTTCCAATGTAAGCAGCTCAGCAAGTCACTTTCCGAAAGCTCGGCGTTTATTGAGCTTGGCAAGATATTTATGCACTCCTCTGCCGGTGAGTACTCATTGCCACGCTCCTACACTTTTGTCGCACCACGAGGTGTTGCTAGGGCTGTGCAGCAGTTTATCGCTCATCCTGAGCGCTTTAGAGCCGCCTTTCTCGAACGTTGGAATTCTGATATCGCGGGAAAACTAGTGGAAAAGCAAAGTATACCGCTTAGCCCCGAGATTGAAGCCGCGATTAAAGCATTTGATTTCACCCAGATGCATTGGCTTGATGCAGCGCGGCTTGTCGACGATCCTGCGTGCAAGCCAGCGCTGGTTAAATGGTTTGACGAAGACCCAGGCCCCTCTCCACGAGGAGTCGTTCCAGATCAGATAGGTGTCAGTGAGTCTTCGTACATCGGTCAACTGCTTAAACTATACGAAGAAAAAGGTCCGGGGACGTTCCCAGATGCAACATCAGCATTGGCCAGTCCGGAGTTTGCTACACACCTGCGTGACCAACGTACTCGTTTCTTTGACTCGGTGGCATTTGATAGATTTTATAGAGACTCTACCCCTGAAGATTACTTGTTCAACTTTAAGGATGAAATCTACCACGGTGTGGTCGAAATTCATGATGATGATCATGCAAGTGGTCTGGCGAAGCTGCGCCAAGTGATGCAGCAAGCAGCCATCTTGCAACCATCCGGCATACTGGGAAAGCATGCAGGCCCTCAAGTCAAACAAGGGACCTGCCACCAGTTCGCAAATGACGGACGTTTACCGTGGCATCGTTAGAGGACAGAATATTGGACAAACATCCGTTCAATAGCACCCTTGAAACCGGTATTCGGGCCTTGGTAGTACTTGAGGCTTTTTATCCGCGTCATTGCGATTTAATGGAAATGACGTGGTTTGATCATTTGATAGTACATACAGGCGATATTGATGGGCAGAACGTACCGGAAAGTCTCCATCCCGATCTACCTAATCGTACCGGCGAACTCCTTGTTCGTCGCCAGTTGGTAGAAAGAAGCCTGCGTATGATGCAGAAAATGCACCTTGTCGACGTCTTTGAGACAGAGTCTGGAATAGAATTTTGCGCCAGTGAGGAAGCTCCAAGTTACGTGGAGCTTTTGCAGGCGCCTTATTCTCTCGCGCTCAAGGAGCGAGCTAGATGGATGGCGAATCGCTTTGCTCAACAGGAGAGCGTTGAAATCCGTAAGCTCATTGAAGGCCAGATTGGGCGCTGGACTACGGAATTCACGATTGATGACACATCTTCGGGGCGATCAGTATGAATGGTATCCGGCTGCGCCATCTCGTCTTCACTGGCCCTAGCATTGAGCCTGCGGAACTTGGGTTTGATGAGGGGCTCAATATTATCTATGGCGCCTCGAATACAGGTAAATCCTTCGCTTCGAAGGCTATTCTGTTCATGCTTGGTGTTTCCAAGAGTTTGCCCAAAATTGAAGAAATTGCTGATTATGACTCAGTTTGGCTGGGGCTGACACTTCCAGATAATCGGGATGTTACTCTATACCGTGCCACACAGGGCGGCCATTTCAAGCTCTATAAGGGGCTGCTCAAGAAGTTAGGCGTAAAAGAGGGTTTGGTGTTGCGTCAGCAGCACGATTCGAAGCGTACTGATACCGTTTCGCACTTCTTGCTCAATTCGATAGGGGTTGCTGGAAAAACGGTGGTTCGCGACGGTAACTGCAAGAAGGACACCTTGTCCATTTACTTTTTATCGCCCTACTTAGTGGTGTCCGAGCAGGATATTATTGCCGAGAAGAGCCCTGTCTTTACCTCGGGTTCGCCTTCTCAGCGTACCTTTGAGCAGAATTTGTTCAAATTTTTGCTTACAGGTGTTGACGATGCCGCTGCAGTAACAGTTCCGAAGCCCTCCGAACGCAAGGTGGCCAAAGCTGCGAAGATTGAACTAGTGGAGGAGCTGACTGCCCAGATCGATGCGGAACTCGGCGAGAATCCGCCAGATAAAAGGGAAAGCGAAGAGCAGCTTGGGCAACTGGAGCGAAGTGCAAGGGACCTTGCCTCTCGGCTCAAGGAAGCCCAAGAAAAACTTGATGCTCTTGTAGGCGAAAGGCGAAAAACCGTAGAGCGCCGCCGCGAGTTATTAGAAAGGGCGGGTGAGCTTGATCTAACGATTGAACGTTTCTTTAAACTACAGGCTGTCTACAGTTCGGACCTTCAGCGCCTGCAGTCAATTGAGGAGGGAGGGTTCGTGCTTGTGGCGATGACCGACATGGATTGTCCAGTTTGTGGTGCTCCGCCTGACGCCCAAAAGCATAATCATGCTGCAGAAGAAGTTGCGATGGCGCATAGAGCGGCTGCCGCTGAGGCCCGCAAGATCGAGCGTGAACAACGTGAGCTGACCCAAACTGTAGCCTCCCTAGAGGCAGAAGCAGTAGGACTGCGCCGGACCGTTGATTTGGAGAAAAACGAGATTGACAGACTCGATGGCGAGATTGAAAAGGCGCGCCCACATGAAACTTCTTTGCGAGAAAGTTACGAAGTCTATGTATCGAAGCGATCCGAGATAGTAGATGTTCTCGACCTTTATAAGCGCCGCTCCAATCTATCGACCCGGAAAGCTGAAATCAACGCAGAACCAACCCGACGTAGTAAAGGCGATGCACCACCAGTCGGCCCAGATTCGACTACATTGTTCCAGTTTGGAGAGACAGTGAAGTCTGTGCTAACAGAATGGCGCTTTCCTGATGCAGACAAGGTTCAGTTTGACGCGGAAGCTATGGATATTACCGTTGCTGGGAAACTCCGTGCCGCCAACGGCAAAGGTGTTAGGGCGATTCTCCATGCTGCTTTTAATGTAGCCATTGTTGTTTTCTGTATCGAAAATAATCTCCCATACCCTGGTTTCCTCGTTCTTGACACTCCGTTGCTCACTTATCGTGAGCCGATGACATCGCGCTATGGTGAGTTATCGGATGATGAAAAGATTCTAAAGAAAACAGATCTTGCTGAACATTTCTACAAACACCTAGCTAGCTTGAAGGACAAGGTGCAGTTCATCGTGATCGAAAACTCTGATCCGCCCACTGCTATCCGGGATGTCGCTCGCATTGAGACCTTCAGTGGCCTCGAAGGCAATGGCCGGTTTGGTTTGTTACCAAGACATATGTGATTGGGCTCGAAGTTTGAAAACAATTTCGTATTGAGTCTTGAGTGTGCATGGGGTACCGCGAAGCGGGGCAAAGGGTTAGCTTGCTGCCAGTGCATATTCCGGCGAACGTGAACGCCCATTCTGGCTGAACGTGAACACCTTTTTTCTTAACGCATCACCCACCGAGGTTTGTACCCCGGGTGTTCACGTTCAGTCAATTTCCTGAAGTCGTTTTCTCATTGATTCTCCTTTCAGAGCCCAGCGATGGGCGTTGTGCATGAGCCTGTCCAGGATGGCATCCGCCAGGGTGTTGTCACCGATGGCGGCATACCACTGATCGGTGGGCAGTTGGCTGATGATCACGGTCGAGTGAGTGCCGTGCCGGTCATCCATGATCTCCATCAGGTCATTCCGGTGTGCCGGTTTCAGGGCTTCCAGGCCCCAGTCGTCCAGTATCAGCAGCTTTACCTTGGCCAACTGACTAAGGGTTTTCTGGTAGGTGCCGTCGGCTTTGGCCTGAGTCAGTTCCAGCAGTAAGCGGGAGATTCGGTAATACCGGGCGCTGAAGCCATTCAGACAGGCCTGATGCCCCACCGCGCAGCCCAGGTAAGTTTTGCCACTGCCACAGGGGCCGGTGATCAGCAGATTCTGACCACGCTCCAGCCAGTCGACCTGGGCCAACTGCGCCACCTGTGCTTTCTTGAGATTGCGCGGATGCTGGTAGTCGATGTCCTGGATCGAGGCCCGGAGTTTGAAGCGGGCCTGGCGAACCAGGCGACCCTGTTTCCGGTGTTCCCGGCTCTGGAACTCCCGGTCGAGTAACAACTCCAGGCGTTCGGTGAACGACAGCTCATCATAGGTGCCCGGCTGGTTTTGTTGATGTTCCAGAGCGGCGGCCATGCCGCCGAGCTTCAGGTCTCTCAGTCGTGTCAGGGTCTGTAAGGTGCTCATAGTGGTGTCCTAGTGGAAGCTCTTCGGGCCACGGATGTTCTCGTGGTGCTGGGGCAGTTCTGTGTGCAAGGGCAGTTGTTCTGGCAGCTTGTCGCGGTTGCTCCGGAGAATGGCCTTGATGTGTTTCAGTCGGTCCAGGCCTTCGCGGTTGGCAATACGGCAACTGGCATTCAGGCGCTCACTGGGATACTCCTTGCTCAGATTGAGCAACCCGAGACAGACCCGGTAGGCCTGTTCCGGGTGCTCCCGCTCCTCCAGCCGATCACTAATCCAGATCAGCGTGTCGGGCCCAATGTCCCGGGCCCAGTTCTTAAGCCGTCCAGGCGTCCACTGCTGTTGTTTTTGATGACGGGTGGGCATGTGCCCTGACTCGGTAGTGATGCCGTACTGATGGCTGCGTGGGTGGCTGGCGATCTGCCGCTGCCGGAAGTAGATCTGTACCAGTCGCTCACTGGCATGGATGTCTACCTGCTCTCCAACGTACTGGTGCGGCACCGAGTAATGATGCTGACTGAACTCAATGTGGTAATCGATGTTGACCCGGCAACGCCGGATCTCGATGTATTCATAGGGGTGTTTGGGCAGTGCCCTCAAGGCTGGCTGATCGAGCGTCTTGAAGGCCTCCTGCCGGTTGCCCGGCAGCCGCCGGAACGGCCGGCTGTTCAGGTCTTCCAGCAGGGACCGGATGCACTGATTCAGGTCGGCCAGGGCGAAGAAGGTGTGGTGGCGCAACCGCGCCAGGATCCAGCGTTCAACGATCTGTACGCCCACTTCCGCTTTGGATTTATCCTTGGGCTTGTAGGGCCGTGCTGGTAGCACCGCGACCTGATAGTGCGCTGCCAGTTGCTGGTAGCTGGGGTTCAGGTCCGGATCGTACCGACAGGCTTTGCTGACACCGCTACGGAGGTTATCGGGGATTGCCATTTCCGGAACACCGCCGAAGTATTCGAAGGTGCGCACGTGACTCATTAGCCAGTCCTGCAACCCCTGGCTCCAGGTGGCTTCGGCGTAGGTGTAATTGGAGGCCCCCAGCACGGCAACAAACACTTGGGCCGTGCGGATTTCACCGGTTTGCGGATTAATGATCGGTACGGTGGGGCCACAGTAGTCAATGAAGCACTTTTCACCGGCCTTGTGGATCTGGCGCATGGAACGCTTTTGCTGCTTTTGCCAGTGCCGGAAGCGGTCACAGTATTGGGAGTAGCTGTAACACCGGTTGGGATACTGGGCGGTGTATTCCTCCCACAGCAACTGCTTGGTCACACCTTTGCGTTTGAGTTCCTGATGGACGGTCGCCCAGTCCGGTACCTGATAGCGGGCGGACGAGGTGGGATCGGAGCCGGGATAGAACATGGCTGCCAGGCGGTCATCGTCCAGGTCCTCTGGCAATGGCCAGGTAATCTCCAAGGAATCGGCCCGGGCCAGAAGCTTCTGGATGGCTCCCACACTGGTCTTGGTGCTGGCGCTGATTTGCCGGATCGAGAGCCCGGCTTCCAGCCTCAAGCGAAGCAATTCTCTGATTTTGCGCATTGGAATTCTCTTTGCTGCCATGACCCTGGTCCCCAAAAAAAGGAACCAGAGTAGCAAACGGTTGAATATACAATGCGTTAAGAGGGATTCTGGTTGAACGTGAACACCGATTCCGGCATGGTGAACACTGATTCCGGAAAATCACCGGAAAACGTTCATCTTCGACCGGAATGACTGTTCACGTTAAACCAGCATAGGTGTTCACGTTCGTCCAGAATGGGTGTTCACGATGGGCCGGAATATGCAGCCAGCGAACTGGATTGTGAATTCCTGAGCCAGGAGCTGTCGTCGTCACGATAGTGCCCCTTATTTTCTAGTGTACATTTAACGTGAACAATGCGATGCCTTCAGAGGAAAATTGCTTTGAAGCTTACCGGCTTAATTTCGAAGAGTTACCAACTTTATTACGACGGAAACTGGTCGATTTTCTGCAAGGGTCCTCGAAAGTTACCAACTTTATTTATTTTTATAAGTGGCCTGATATCGTAAAATAAGGCCTAAAGATGCGTTTTGTTACCAACTTTATTACGAGATCACATTCATTTGTGGGGTCTTAATAAAGTCGGTAACCACATAATAAACTTGGTGACTGACTAATAGTGCTGGTCAGTTGCTCCTGGTCGCCGTCTCATGACCAAACCCAATATTCCCATAAAAGCCACGTTTGAAAGATTTCTAGCTTTTCGGGCTCACCATCATGTTGAATTTTTGGCGGGCTTTGGAGCCTGCCATACAAACTTGAAGCCCGAAAAAGCGAGCGCGAGCTATCACCACTCCGAAGAATGCTTTCCTGTGTCACTAGAGTCCTAGCTTTGCCAGCCCGTCAGTCAAATACCTTGCCAACGGAGATTTGCTAGCGATGTCGTCCGAGGTAGCGTTCTGTGAGTGTTTGACCAGAAGCGGGAAATCTTCGCCCTCAGGGTCACTGTGGCCATAAAGCCTTATAGCGTTCAGCTCTGCCCCGGTGGTGCTCAAACGGCTGAGCTGTTGCAGCAGACCAGTCAGAGTTTGCGAACCGGCTCGTAACGAGTTTCTCAACAAGAGCAGTTCAAGTTGCGAAGGAATCGCCCTCTTGTTGACGATATCGATGGCATTTCCAATGGCGGCGCCATAGCGACCGTCCAGCGGCAGCCGCCAGCTCGGCTCGCCCTGGTGCGCGGGCTTCGTTTCACGAAGAGCACTCCATAGCTATTAAGCGCTTACATCAATTTCTCTGAATTGCGCCGCAACAGTTGACTAGAATACAAATGCGAAGTATTGTCATTTAGAACAGCATCCCTCCTAGTCACCAGCAAAAGTTTGACACTGTATGATCCACAACAAAACACTTCCATTCATGCTTCTCACGGTGAGCGTTACCTCTTTCGCTCCTGTCACGAACGCCCAGGAGTCCGCTCCTATCGCCGAGATGGACACACTGGTCGTCACTGCCACCCGTCAGGGCATGGCCGCCAACGAACTCGCCCATGCTGTCACCGTGATCGATCGCCAGCAGTTGGATACTCAGTTCCAGACCTCCCGGAATCTTGGTGAGGTGTTAGCCAAGACGGTGCCCGGCATGGCGCCCGCCAGTCAGACTCTGACCAACTTTAATCAGAGCCTTCGTGGGCGGAATCTACTGGTGCTGATCGACGGCGTTCCCCAGAACACCAACCGCAACATCAGCCGTGATCTCATGAATATCGATGTAGCCAATATCGAGCGCATCGAGGTGCTGAGGGGCGCCAGCGCCGTATACGGCAGTGGCGCCGCCGGCGGTGTCGTCAATATCATTACTCGCCGTAATGAGGCCGGCGCCACCACCACCCTGGGGCTGCAAAGCGCCCTGACCGAGATAAACAAAGACGGTCTTGGTTACCGGGGCGAGCAATATCTGGGTGGCGGCAGTGATGTCTTCGACTACGGCCTCAATCTGGCGTGGGAGCGCCGGGGCGCTTTCTTTGATGCCGACGGCGACCGGATCGCCCCCGAGCCCAGTCAGGGAGATCTGTCCGACACCGACAGCCTGAGTCTGGCAGGCAAGCTAAGATGGTTCCTCGATAGCGGCACGCTAACCCTCTCTGCGAACCACTTCGATGCGGAGCAGGATACCGATTTCGCCTCCGATCCTTCGGTTGCGGCCCTGCCGCCGGGCAGCGCCAAGGCGCGGGCAATCCCGGGGTTACAGTTGGATAAGCAGAACGAGACCCGCAACACCCAGCTCAATCTAGCCTGGTCCGCGGATCAGACCTTGCTGGGCAGTCTGGATGCCCAAGCTTATTACCGCGACTATCACGCACGCTTCGCCCCCTTCGACGGTCGTGCTTTCAGTAACTTTCAGGTTCTTTCTCAGTCCTTTCTCGACAGCGAGACTCTGGGGGGGCGCGTAACTTTCAATACCGATATCAGCGAAGACAGTCTGGTGCGCTGGGGGCTGGACCTGAGTCGAGAGAAGTCGGAGCAGCCAGTCACCACCTATGACGGTAGTGCTTTCGATAATAGCGGCGGGCGGGTGTTTATTGATACCGGCGACCGCACTTTTATGCCACCCATCACTCAGGATAACATCGGTGCCTTTGCCCAGCTTGAGCATGATTTAACCGACCGATTGCGGGGTGAATTGGGCGCTCGCTTCGAATACGTCTCCGCTTCCTTTGACGATTTCGCCACGCTCGGACAGGGTAATGCCATCCAGGGGGGCGAGGTGAACTATGACGACTACCTGTTCAACACCGGCTTAGTCTACAGCCTAAGCGATGCCACCGAGGTATACGGTAGCTTCTCCCAGGGGTTCGAGCTGCCGGATATTGGCCTGCGGTTGCGTTACGCTCCTGTCGGTTTCGATGTTAGCGACTCTCAGCTCAAACCGCTCAAGACCGATAATTACGAGCTGGGCGTTCGTGGCGACTGGGGAAGCACTCAGGCCAGCGCCACAATGTTCTATAGCGAATCGGATCTGGGCCAGACCAGCATCCAGAACTTCACTTTATATCTACCACGCTCCGAGGAGCGGATCTACGGTCTGGAACTGACCCTGGATCACCACATTAACGCCCGCTGGAAACTGGGAGGGCTGTTGTCCTGGATGGAAGGGGAACGCTTTGACGAGAACGATCAGCGCTGGGAAGCCCTGAACGGCTTCCGGATTCCGCCGCTGCAAATGCGCGCCTACACCGAATACGCGCCCAGCAAGCATTGGTTCCATCGTCTGCAGGTTAACTACAGTGGTTCTCGGGACGATGCCTTCGAGGATCAGGTGGGTTTCGGCAGCCGCGAGGTGAAAACATACACCACCGTTGACTATTTTACCCGCTATCAACTGGACCAGCACACCTTAAGCCTGGGGGTCGAGAATCTGCTCAACAAAGACTACTTCACCGCTTATGGCCAGTTGCTGCGCAACGGCAACAACACCAGCCATATTCCGGCTTCGGGAGTGACACTGAAAGCCAGCTATGCTTATCAATGGTAAGAGCAACGATCCTGGTCGTCCTGCTGCTGGCTGCCATCGAGTCGCCTATGGTAGGGGCGGCGCCGGGTCCCTGCCGCCCCGTCAGTCATGCGCTGGGCAGCAGTTGCGTTCCTCCTGAGCCGAAACGGGTGGCAGTGTTGGATACCGGAGAGCTGGATATCGCTTTGGCTTTGGGGGTAATGCCTGTCGCCGCCACCACTCCTTATCAGGTAGGCCAGTTCCCCGCCTATCTGACACTGGACGAACACCGGGTGAAGTCCCTGGGCGTGGTACAGGAACCAGACCTGGAACGGCTGATGCGATTGAAGCCGGACCTGATTCTGGGTAGCCGGTTGCGCCATGGTCGACTCTATCCGTTACTTTCGGCTATTGCTCCGACGGTGTTAAGTGAAACTGTAGGCGCAACTTGGGCCGGCAACCTGCGTTTGTTTGCCCAGGCCCTTGGTCGGGACGCCGAAGCTGAGACGCTGTTGAGTAGAATCGATCGCCGCTGCCGACGGATTCGCCATCAATATGAGGCCAAGGGCCGGCCCACATTGTCCGTGGTGCGCTCCATGCAGACGCACATACGGCTTTATCTGCCAGATTCCTTTATCGGTGATTTGCTGCAACGCTGCGGTCTGCAACGGCCTGATTCCCAGTCTGGCAACGGCTTCGCCAGGCGACTGCGCTCCCCCAGGCAGATCGATCTGCTGGACGGCGATATTGTTCTACTCAGCGAGTACGCTCCCGAAAAGGGATCGCTGGTTCGACGCTGGCAGCGCTCGTTGTTCTGGTCAAGACTCAAGGGGCGTGTCTATGAGGTAGACGACGGCTACTGGATGCTGGGTATCGGTCCCCTTGCCGCCGAACGCGTCCTGACTGACTTGGAGCAGATTATTCATGATTATCCCGGCCCTTGATCGTCGCTTTTCCTGGCTGTTGCTCGCTCTGCTCCTGGTGGTGCCAGCTACTCTGTTGTCCGGGGAGGTCGATTACAGCGCAATGGAACTCTGGCGGCTGATGAGTGGGAGCGAGGCCGCCGTAACCGCTATAGACCGTCTGGTGTTAACGGAGTTGCGCCTGCCGCGCCTGCTTGCCGCACTGCTTGTGGGGGCGGCCCTGGGTTGCGCCGGCTGTCTACTGCAGCGCTTAACCGCCAACCCTCTGGCCAGCCCTGGTTTGCTGGGACTGAACCAGGGTGCAGCCTTGGGATTGGTCTGTCTGTTGCTCTCCCCCTGGCCGTTTACTCCAGTGAACAGCTTTATTGCGGCGTTGAGCGGTGCGTCTTTGGCCATGGCGTTGGTGTTCGGTGTGGTCCGGCTCGCGACCGGCGCGCTGGCAGCAGAGAGCCTGCTGCTGTTTGGCGCTCTGTTAAGCACCCTGTTCGGGGCCCTGACCACCATCGCCTTGATTTTGGACCAGCATGCGCTGGATGCGATCCGTTTCTGGCTAGCGGGCTCTCTGTCCTTGGTGGAACCGGATCAGATTCGCCCGTTGGCGGCCCTGGTGCTCACCGGATTGCTACTGGCAGGGCTATTGAGTCGTCCATTGCAGCTGCTGGAAACAGGTAGCGACACGGCTCGAGGGCTGGGTGCCAACCCCCGGCTGATCCTGCTGGGAGTAAGTGCCGTCATCCTACTGCTAACTGCAGCCGCAGTGGCGGTTAGTGGTCCCATCCTTTTTGTCGGGCTGGTGGTGCCCCATCTGGCCCGGCTCTGGATCGGCGAGCAATCCAGCCGTCAGTTGGCAGGCAGTGTGCTGCTCGGCGCCCTGCTGCTGGCACTGGCGGACCTGTTTGTTTTCAATCTGGACAGCGACGACCGGCTGCCTCCTGGTGTCGCTCTCGCGGTGCTAGGCGTGCCATGGTTCATATGGTTGGTTCGACGCAGATACTTGAGCAGATGAACCGACGCGCAATCATGGCCCCCTATCTCTGGCTGCTGCCCCCTGTCATGGGATTGTGCTTATTGAATGGCAGTATCGAGACCCTTTCACTGTTACTGGATGACAGTCACCGTCAGCTGATCGTAAGAGTCATCAGCGAACTGCGTCTACCCCGAGTGCTGGTGGCTGCGCTAGTGGGGGCGAGCCTGGGTATGGCCGGACTGTTGCTACAGACTCTGACCCGCAACCCCTTGGCCGATCCAGGTATTATCGGCGTCAACCAGGGCGCGGCCTTGGCGGTTGTGGCGGGAATGCTGATCCTGCCGGACCTTTCGCCCCATTGGTTGCCACTGTTCGGTGTGCTGGGAAGCGTGACCAGCATGGCCCTGCTCTGGCTGTTAAGTCGAGGGACCGCCGCTATCGCCCTGATTCTGATGGGAGTTGGGCTTAGCAGTCTGTTGAGTGCATTAATTGGTTGTCTGCTGATCTTATCGGAGACACAACGGCTGGCTATGGTGATGACCTGGCTGGCGGGCAGTTTTGCCACCGCTAACGACACGGTGCTGTTGACCACCCTGGGCTGGTCACTGGTACTGCTGCCGGCGTCTTGGTTACTTTGTCAGCGGCTGGGGCCGCTAATGCTGGACCCCCTCAGCAGCCGTATGCTGGGTGCCCGTACCGGTACCATTGAATTCCTTTGCCTGTTGATGGCTTGCGTCCTCGGGGCTGTGGCCGTGGCTGCCGCAGGCACTCTGGGGTTCGTTGGCCTGTTGGCCCCCCATATCGCCCGTCGACTGCACCCCCCGCAACCGGAAAAGTTAGGCCTGCCCGTCCTTGGCTACGGCGCGCTACTGGCGATGCTGGCCGACCTGTTGGGCCGCAGTTTGCTCGCCCCTGTGCAACTGCCTGCGGGACTGATGCTAGCGATACTCGGGGTGCCTTTGTTTATCTTGCTGCTGCTCTGGCAGCAACGCATCCGAGGAGCCTGATACAATGAACAAGCATGCGATTCGCGCCACGAATCTTCGCGTCGGCTATCGCGGTACTCTTTTGATTGACGAGGGCCGCCTGGAATTTCCTGCCGGACACATCAGTGTGTTGCTGGGCGCAAACGGCTCCGGCAAATCAACCCTGCTCAAGGCTCTGGCGGGGCTGCATCCGTTGCAGGGAGGGCAAGTTTGGATTGGCGATGAGAATCTCGCAGCTACCCCTGCCCGGCGGCTAGCTCAGCGGTTGGCCTTTTTGCCCCAACACCCCAATGCCCCCGAAACGCTAACCGTGACGGAGTTGGTGATGCTGGGGCGCTACCCCTACCGGCGTCCGTTTCTACCCCCCAGCCGTGAGGATCGTGCCGCCGTGGAAGAGGCCCTTTCGCAGACCGACCTGCACGACCTGTCGGAGCGATCACTGGGCACCCTGTCTGGCGGTCAGCGGCAGCGGGCTTGGTTGGCTATGGTGCTGGCTCAGCAGAGCGACATTTTGATGTTGGACGAACCCACCAGCTACTTGGATCTGAGCCACCAGTACGACCTGCTCAACCTGATCTGGCAGTTGAATCGGGAGCAGGGCAAGACTCTGGTGTTGGTGCTTCATGACCTGAATCTGGCGTTCGAATTCGCCGACCACCTGATCTACATGAAGGGGGGGCGCATTTGTGCGCAGGGCTCGCCGGCCGCGACCGCGAACCCGGAACTGATCGAGGAGATATTCGGTCTGCACTGCGAGATAAGGCCCCACCCGCAAGCCTTCTGCCCGCTGCTGATACCGCTGGCGGGCCAGCGGAACCGGCGCCAGGTCGCTATGCCGGCCCCGCCTCCCGTCCTCTGCTCTGATAAGTGTGACTGATCCCCCATTTTAAGAGGGGTTTCTTGGGGAGATTACCTTGCCTGTTAGCGGATGCTAGAGAGAGGCTTCTATCTGCATTGAAAAAGATGAGGCCTTTCTCCTTCTGCCGGACAACAGCGTCCGGTAATACTATACTGAGCCGTGCGTTGCCAGCATCATGGTCGTGTCCACTTATTGTCTAGAGGGCGCTTAACAGGAACAACGCGATATTCTCAGAAGGGAATTGCTTTGAATCTGAACTGTCGCTTTTCGCAGAGTTACCAACTTTATTGTGATCCCACATTTATGAACGCGAAGTTATGAACACCAGGCTATGAACATCAAGTCGCTGGAAACCTTCTTCTGGATTGCGAAGCTTGGCAGTTTTCGAGCGACGGCGAAGAAGCTGTACGCGTCGCAGCCCACGATTTCAGCACGAATTGCCGGTCTGGAAGATGAGCTTGGCATCGAGTTATTTGATCGGTCGGGGCGCAATGCGGTGCTCACAACCGAAGGCCGACAAGCGCTTGTCTACGCAGAAAAAATTCTTCAGCTTCATGCCGATTTGCTTGAAACCGTAGCCAGCCCGGATGCCATTCAGGGCAGCATTCGGTTGGGCGTTGCCGAGACCATCGCTTATACCTGGCTTCCTGAACTGATCGAACGAATCAATGAAACCTACCCGGCCATAAACCTTGAACTGGATGTGGACATATCCGTCAATCTCGCGGAAAAACTGCTCAAACGGGAAATTGATATTGCGTTCCTGATCGGTGAGGTGAAACAC
This sequence comes from Marinobacter antarcticus, assembly GCF_011049865.1. GTDB lineage: Bacteria > Pseudomonadota > Gammaproteobacteria > Pseudomonadales > Oleiphilaceae > Marinobacter > Marinobacter antarcticus_A. The sequence continues at coordinate 41,067 of NZ_DRGY01000029.1, forward strand.
GAAGGTTTTTTCAACGCGCCTTTTTACAGCTACTCACTGATATGGGTTGTCAGCCCGAAACTCACGTTGCCCCCTGAACCTGTAAGCCTTTCCCGGCTGTCAAAAATTCCGATTATTACGTACCCGCGAATGAGCGAGCCCCACGTTAATATTCGCAGCCTGATCAATAAAATGAACGGTTCAACCCAGATTCATTCCAGCTCCTCGTTATCCACCATTATCCGCATGGCATTGGACGGTATCGGCGTCAGCGCCCTGCCAAAAGAGATCATCACAAGAGAGCTCGCAAGCGGCCAACTTCGGGAATTCCAGGTGGAAGCCAGTATTCCGGACCTGGTTTTCAACATGGCGTATTGCGCTGCGCCAGGCGCAAACGTTGTGCGGGCCGTTGCAGATCTTTCCCTCAAAATTGTGGCGGCCAAACGCCCCTGACAGTCGCATCATTGCTGGCTGATCATGTTTCTCTATCAAAGTTGATTCTAAAATTCGATTTGTACTTATCATTGTTTCTGCGCTAATTTTAATAAAAAGTAAAATAAGGCAGAAACATGGCTCCCCACGATCACGCTCAGCGCTATTTAACGCCCGATGATGTCAGGCTGGCCGCCCGCAATGGTTCGCTGGTTGGCTCCACGGCTGGAATGGCGAAAGGTTTTGTTCAGGTCAATCTGGTCATACTGCCGGAGGCGCAGGCTAATGGTTTTTTGCGCTTTTGCCAGGCAAACCCCAAGCCCTGCCCGGTGCTGGCCGTCAGCGAGCCGGGTGAACGGCAATGCGATGTGCTGGGCAAAGACTTGGACATTGCCCGGGACGTGCCTTCTTATCGAATTTACCGCAACGGCACCTTCGACGGCACGCTGAACGACGTTTCAGACGTGTGGCGCGATGATCTGGTTACGTTTGCGATTGGCTGTTCGTTCAGCTTCGAACACGCTCTGCTGCAGAATGGCGTACCCGTGCGCCATATCGAGGAAGGGCGCAATGTGCCCATGTACAAAACCTCGATTCCCCTGAGACCCGCCGGCGGCTTCAGTGGGAATATGGTTGTATCCATGCGCCCCTTCCGGGCCGACGCCGCCATTCGTGCGGTGCAGATCACCACGCGTTTTCCCCAGACCCATGGTGCCCCTGTGCACCTTGGAGACCCGTCATTGATTGGAATACAGAGCCTGAATTCACCGGATTACGGCGATGCGGTTTCGATAGCCTACCATGAAATTCCGGTTTTCTGGGCTTGTGGCGTTACGCCGCAGCAGGTCCTGATGGATTCAGGAATCGAATTTGCGATTACACACACACCGGGCCACATGTTGGTCACGGACATCCCTGAAAGTCAGGTGGCTTTGTTGTAACACCAAAACAACGACAATAGGACGATAACAATGACTACACGAAAATACCTCACCTCTGCCGTAACCGCCGCTTTATTGGTGGTTGCCTCACAGGCATCGGCTCAGGAACTGGACAGCACCAATATTTCCTATGTTGGCAGCTGGAGCAGCCTGTCGCTGTACAAAAACTTTGAGAAACCGTTCTGGCAGGATCACGTTCCCGAAGCTTCCGATGGAAAGATTACAACGGACGTTACAACCTTTGATCAAATGGGTTTGGGCGGAGGTGAGGTTTATCGCTTGATGGCGCGCAACGTCATCGAAGTGACCTCCACCGTGGCTGACTATGCCGTAGCAGATGCTCCGGAACTTGAAGGCCTGGACATGCCGATGATGGCTCCGGATGTGGCGACGGCACGGAAAATAGCGGAAGCCTATCGCCCCGTGCTTGCGGAAGCGTTCGTCGAGCGTTTTGACAATGCGCAACTGCTCGCCGTTGTGCCTTATCCCTCCCAGGTGGTGTTCTGTAATACTGAAATTAAAGGGTTGTTGGACCTCAAAGGCAAGAAGATCCGCGCCAGCGGTCGCACCACGGCTGAGTTCCTGGAAACATTGGGCGCTGAAGGCATCACTCTGAACTTCAGCGAAGTGCCGGGCGCGTTGCAGCGAGGTGTTATCGACTGTGCCGTCACCGGTTCGCTCTCAGGTTACAGCTCTGGCTGGCAAGAAGTGTCCACGCACCTTTATCCGCTACCTGTCGGTGGTTGGGACTACGTGATCACAGCCATGAACGGCAAAAAGTGGGCGTCATTGTCGCCAGACACGCAAAAGTGGCTGCAAAAAGAGATTCACGACAACTATGAGAACCCTGTGTGGGACTCGGCCGTTGAGGAGACACGCGAAGGCATCGCCTGCCTGACCGGCGAGGGCAAGTGTTCACGTGGTGAGCCTGGCGACATGGTGCTTGTGGAGGCGACCGATAAAGACTTCACCGAAGTGTCTCGTCATCTTCAAGCCACGCTGTTGCCCAACTGGGCAAACCGTGTGGATCAGAAGTGGGTTGACCGTTGGAACGAGACCATTGGCAAAGTAACGGGTCTTACGGCAACCAAATAATATGCGGGTCGGTTGAACGCGTGCGTGCGCTCACATAGCCGCCCGCACGCGCCCTGGAGAATCCTATGTTACAACAGATCAATAATGGGCTGGATCGGCTACTCGTCGGCGTGGATATCGGATCATTGTGGCTGGCCCGGGCGGGCGGTTTGCTGATCCTTCTGACAGTCGGGCTCGTTACAGTTGAGGTGTTTTCGCGTCAGTTTTTTGGTCGATCCGGTGTTCACGCCACCGAGTTGACGGGTTACATCATGGCGATCAGCTCAAGCTGGGCTTTCGCCTATACCCTCATGCGCAAAGCGCATATTCGTATTGATGCTTTGTATCTCACACTGCCCACCAGCGTGCGCAGTGTGCTTGATCTGGTTGCGCTGCTGTCTCTGGCACTCTTTTGCATACTTGTTGTGGGTGCCGCCTTTGAGGTTACTCAACTGTCTTACACCGGCGGCGCCAGGGCAAACACGCCCCTCGGCACGCCTATCTGGATACCTCAGGTGCTTTGGCTGATTGGACTGGCCTGGTTTGGTATCGCTGTGATTGTGTTATCGCTCCGTGTTCTTTTTGGTTTGTTGAGCTGGAACCTCGAAGACGTGCAAAAAATTGCGGGCAGCCCGACGCTTGACGAGCAGGTCGCTGAAGAAAACAGGGAAGCCGCCTCATGATACTTATCTCGCTGGTTGTTTTGTTGGTTCTGCTCGTGTTGAGCGTGCCGGTTGCCGCCACACTGATCGTGCTGGGGCTGTTTCTTGACGAGTTTTTCTCTCCCTTCCCGCTGGTTAACGCAATGGGGGATGTATTGTGGTCGGCATCCGACAGTTTTCTGCTGATCGCCATTCCGCTGTTCATCTTGCTGGGTGAGATTCTGGTTCGAACCGGGATCGCGAAAAGCACCTACCGTGCGCTTGAAAGCTGGCTTTCCTGGCTACCCGGCGGGCTGCTCCACGCCAATATAGCCACCGCCACTCTGTTTTCAGCAACGTCAGGCTCAAGCGTCGCGACCGCCGCCACCATCGGCACGGTGGCGATTCCGCAAGGCAAGGCCATGAACTATGATCCAAAGCTGTTCACCGGCTCAATTGCCGCCGGTGGCACGCTCGGGATCATGATACCGCCTTCGATCAACCTGATCGTGTACGGATTTCTTACTGAAACTTCGATTCCCCGCCTGTTTGCAGCGGGTCTTGTGCCGGGCCTACTCCTCGCATTTCTGTTTGTATTGGGCACCGCGCTGATCTGCATATGGCGACCCTCTTTGGGTGGGCCCAGCACACACCATACGTGGGGTGAGCGTTTTGCAGGGCTTACGAGCCTGATACCCGTGTTGGCGCTGTTTGGTATTGTTGTCGGTTCAATCTATGCGGGCTGGGCAACGCCCACCGAAGCGGCTTCCCTGGGTGTCATCGGCTCACTTCTGATTGCGCTTTTCATGCGCAAGCTGAGTGTCAGCGTTGTGGTTGAAGCACTTGAGGGAACTATGCGCACCACCGGCATGATCGTTTTGATCATCATCGCGTCTTATTTCCTCAATTTTGTGCTTGCTTCAACGGGCATCACGCGAGAGCTGAGCTCGTTTCTGGAGTCCGCCGGCTTCGGGCCTTACCTGACGCTGCTGATTATCATCGCCATGTACATTGTTCTCGGTTTTTTCATCGAGACGCTGTCGCTGATGGTGATTACCATTCCGATTGTCGCGCCCATTATTATTGCCCTGGGTTTTGACCCGGTCTGGTTTGGCATTTTGCTGATTCTTCTGATTGAAATGGCGCTGATCACACCGCCGGTTGGGCTGAACCTTTACGTGGTGCAGAGTGTTCGAAAAGGCGGCTCGTTCAACGACGTAATGATGGGCGCTATGCCGTACGTAGGGTTCATGCTGATCATGGTCGTACTGCTTATTGTTTTCCCTTCTCTGGCTTTGTACCTGCCGGGAGTACTGGGTTGATTTTCACCTGCAAATAGCAAAAACAGGACTGATTTATGACAACATTTTACCGGGCAGATACCCAAGAGGCGTTCGAGGTTCACATTCAGGAGCTCATTATTGCGGGATGGGCAGGCCGTGAGCAGGCGGGAATAGACGAACACATCGAAGAACTCAAGGCGATTGGCGTTACACCGCCTTCAAGCACGCCCTTGTTCTACCGCGTATCGGCGGATCAGTTGACCACGGCGGAAACGGTGCAGGTGCTGGGTCGCGAATCCAGTGGCGAAGTGGAGGTTGTTCTGATTGGCACCGAGCAGGGCACGTTTGTGGGTATAGGCTCAGATCATACCGATCGGGAAGCGGAGGCTTGGTCAGTGGCGCATTCCAAGCAGGTATGCGCCAAGCCTGTGGGTAGCCAGGTCTGGCCGCTGGACAGCGTTATTGATTATTGGGACGAGCTGAAAATGTACTCCTACGCCACCTTTAACGGTGAAGAAGTGCTCTACCAGCAAGGCGGAGTAACCGGATTGTTGCACCCGAAGGACCTGTTGCAACGATTTGGCCGGAATGAGGCAACGCTTGAGCCCGGTCAGGCCATGCTGTGTGGCACTCTGCCGGTCATCGGCGGCGTACGCCCTTCTGACGCGTTTCGCATGGTTCTTGAGGATCCGGTAACGGGCCGAAACCTTGAGCATTCCTATCGCATAAAAACGTTATCGGTGGTGAAATGAAGCAAACGTCTGGGCAGGCACCTGTGGATCTCACCAAGTCGACACTTGCGTCGTTACTTGATGGGATCCGTCAGAACTCGTGGCCGGCGAGCCGGTTGCTTGAAACCTGCCTGGACAATATTGACCAGCATGATGACCCCGCCAATCAGGTTTATACCGCCCGCTTTGACCGCACGGCAAAAGCCGAAGCGGCCGCCATCGATGCGCTCCAGAAGGGTAACGTGCCTCTGGGTGAGCTTGCGGGGCTGCCGATCGCACTCAAGGTTCTGTTTGACGTGGCGGGTGAGGTAACCCACTCAGGGTCTAGATGGTGGGCGCAAAAAGCACACAGTGATGCACTAATTGTTTCCCGCCTGCGCCGGGCAGGGGCAGTGATTACCGGGCATACCAATATGACGGAGTTCGCCTACTCCGGGCTGGGGCTCAATCCGCACTATGGCACGCCTGCGAACCCCCTGGCACCGGGGCGAATATCCGGCGGGTCTTCATCCGGTGCGGCCTCGGCGGTGGCCCACGGCATGGCGGTTGCGGCCATCGGAAGTGATACCGGCGGTTCGGTACGCATTCCTGCCGCCCTGTGTGGCCTGGTAGGTTTCAAACCATCCCAACAACGAATACCTCGCGAGGGCTCGTTCCCCTTATCCGACAGTCTCGATTCCATAGGCCCGATCGCCCGCAGCGTTGAGTGTTGCGCGCGGCTGGATGCGGTGATGGCCGGCGAGCGCTGGCGGCAAAAGAACCCGGTTGATTTGCGCGGCCGGCGCTTTGTGGTGCCGACCAATTACATGCTGAATGACGTGTCCCCGGTTGTTGCTGAGGCGTTTGAGCGCAGCCTTCGAGCGCTGCGGGATGGCGGAGCTCATATTGAAGAAGCGCCAGCACCGGTGCTGGACGCGCTGCCAGAACTGTTGGAGGGCGGGGGCTTCACTGCCGCCGAAAGTTACCACATCCACCGCGAGTGGTTGCAACAGCATGGGGATGAATACGACCCTCGCGTACGAACCCGTATCGAGAGAGGCGCGAGCATCAGTGCGGCGGATTATCTCGAGCTATTGCGCCGCCGGGCTGCCCGCAAAAAGCAGGCTGATGAGTGGCTCGCCTCTTTTGACGGGCTTCTGGCCCCGACGGTACCCGTTGAGCCGCCTTTGCTGACGGATCTCGAAACCGACGAAGACTATGCGCGTCTTAATCTGTTGGTTCTGCGCAACCCAACGGTGGCAAACCTGCTGGACCTGTGCTCAATTACGCTGCCGAATCATCGCCCGGGTGATTTGCCAAGCGGTCTTATGCTGGTGGGGCGTAACGGCGCTGACAGTGCGCTGCTTGGTGCGGCACAGGCAATGGAAAAGGTGCTTTAGTAACGATGTTTGAGGTTATTCTGGTCAAACTGATTGCCACCGCATCGGTGGTGATTGGCGTTTCCCTCGCGGTCAGCAAGCTGGGGCCAAGGCTGGGTGGAATCCTTGCGGGAACGCCAATCATATTGGGCCCTGGTTACTACTTTATGTTGCAGGAGCGCCCGGTTGAGTTTATACAGTCGGCCGCGTTGTCTACACTGCACGCGCTTGTGGGCACACTGGTGTTCAGTATTTGTTTTGTGATGACGGCGGGCCGGATGAGCGCGTTGGCCAGTCTCGGCCTGGCAACCGCGTGCTGGATACCGTCCACGTTGGTTTTTTTTAAAACACCGGGAGGCGTATGGGGCGCCGTTCTGCTGTATGGCGTGGTATTGCTGATCGCAGAAGGTGTGCGGCTGGCGCTGAAGCTTGGCCAGCCCGTGGTGGTTGCCAGAGCAGGGTGGTTTGATGTGCTGTTGCGAGGCCTGTTAGCCGGCGTGCTGGTCAGCATTGCAACAACGGTTGCGACCAAATCAGGCCCGCTGCTGTCTGGCGTTCTGGTGGGGTTCCCCGTGGGGCTTTCGACGATCAGCTGGACACTGCATGAGCGCTACGGCTCACACGTTGCAAGGGCAACCGTGACCATTGCTCAAAAGGGTATGCTGAGCCTCGTCGCGTTCTGTGTAGTACTGGCTTTTACCGTGGGTAAGTTGCCGCCCATGTTGACTTTTACGCTATCGTTAGTGGGGTCACTCGTGGTCAGCGCCGCTCTGTTCTTGACCAGTCAGTGGCAACATAAACGAGCCTACGTTGCACTTCCGCTGCCTGAGGAGAAATCATGAGCCAGAGAACCGATTTACACCGTTCAATGCTCGAATCCGCAGGGCTTGATAGCTGGATCGTGAGGTTGTTCGACGCCATCGACGAGAACAACCTGCCGTGGTTTTCCGCACTGTCACGCCGGTGTGAACAGGCGTTTGGTGATGCGCTGATTGATCTGGTGCCCTCCTATACCACGCTGCTGGTTGTTTTTGATCCGTTGAGGGTGTCGCCCGCTCAGGCCCGGACGATGATTTATACGATACTGGCAGACCTGGAACCGGACGGAAGCACCAACACCGGCGAGGTACACGAACTTGCAACCTGGTACGACCCAAGCGTAGGCCCGGAACTGTCACGGGTGGCTGAGCATGCCGATATCAGCGTCAGCGATGTGATTAAAATCCACAGTGAGCAAGTGTACCGGGTGTTTGCGTTGGGCTTTGCGCCCGGATTTGCCTTTATGGGTTTGCTCGATCCGCGTATTGAATGCCCCAGGCTGGATACGCCTCGCCGGCGGGTGCCGGTTGGCAGTGTGGCCCTGGCCGGGCGCCAGACGGCGGCCTATCCCGCGCCGACGCCAGGGGGCTGGAATTTGCTGGGTCGCACCAGTGCCCGGCTTTTTGATCGAGAACGTGAAGGCTTCAGCCTGTTAAGAGTGGGGGATCAGGTGCGCTTTGTGCCCGTGAGCCGTGACGAATTTGAACGTGAGGGCGGCGATACCACGCCCACGGAGCCATTAGCATGAGGCAGCAAACTCACTCGGAACCCTGTATCAAAGTTCTTCGTGCCGGGCCTCTCGCCCTGCTGCAAGACAGCGGGCGATTTGGTGTTCGCCACCTGGGGGTTACCCAGGGTGGTCCGGCCGACGTGTATTGTTGGGCGTGGGCGAATCATCTTGTTGGCAACCCTTGGGGCGCGGCCAATCTGGAGATCACCTTCGGTGGTTTGCAGTTGGTGGCCGGGCGGGATCTGGAAATAGCCGTTACCGGCGCTGATCTGGGTGCAACACTGGACCAAAAGCCGGTGCCACTGTGGCAGCGAATTACCTGGAAAGAGGGGCAGACACTAGCCTTTGACGCGCCGGTGAGCGGGCTTCGGGCGTATCTGGCCGTTAGTGGTGAATTTGTGGCCGAACCGGTATTGGGAAGCGTTGCCTGTGTCACCCGAGAAAATCTGGGTGGCTTTGACGGCAGAGGCGCCAAGCTGGCACAGGGCGACCAACTTTTTGTGCGCAGCGCAGAGGCGCAGGGCAACGAGGGGCCGACACACGCCCCCGAAGAGGCTATACCTGATTTCAAAAAACCGGCGACGCTGGACCTCTTGCCGGGCGCGCAGATTGCTGAGTTTACCGGCCGCAGCCTGTTTGACGCGTTCAATACCTGGTGGAAGGTTGATGACCGTGCAGATCGCATGGGCGTGCGCCTGACGGGCCCCAAGCTCAGTTGCAAGATCAGCACGCTTGTCTCCGAGGGTATTAACCTGGGTGGCGTGCAAGTGCCGCCAGATGGCCAGCCCATTGTATTGCTGAATGATCGCCAGACCATCGGCGGTTACCCCCGCTTTGGTTCTCTCTCACCGTTGTCTGCGTCAAGGTTAGCTCAGTGTTTGCCCGGAGAACAGGTCAAACTGATGGCCATAGGAAGTGACGCCGCGCTGTCACAATATCGGTCGTTCAGAGCGCTTTTTAATACCGCTTCCCGCTAACTCACGATGACGGCCCGGCGGGCTGGCGCTACAAAAGAATGGATCTATCCTGTATCTTTGTCGTAAATATGGGCACAGGAAGATTCAGGCTTGTCGCCACATAGTGTATCCGCCCGCTAACCCAGAAGAATCCCGCAATGCCCAAGACGCTGTTTTCTGCCTTTGCCAGCAACTTTCTCGGCAACGCCCCCGTTTGGTACAAGCAGTTTATTGTACTGTTTCTGATTGCCAATCCGATTGTGATGTATCTGTTGGGGCCGGTCACGGCAGGCTGGCTTCTGATCGCCGAGTTTATCTTTACCCTCGCCATGGCGCTGAAGTGCTACCCGCTGTTGCCCGGCGGATTGCTTGCGATAGAGGCGCTGCTGATAGGCCTGACCACGGCGGACGCGGTGTATTCGGAGGTGCTGACCAATTTCCCGGTCATTTTGCTGCTGATGTTCATGGTGGCGGGCATTTATTTCATGCAGGAACTGCTGCTGGTGGCGTTTACCCAGATACTGGTAGGCGTGCGTTCCAAATCAGCTCTATCACTGCTGTTCTGCAGTGCCGCCGCAGTGCTTTCGGCGTTTCTTGATGCGTTAACCGTAACCGCTGTCATCATCAGCGTTGCGGTTGGCTTTTACTCTGTTTATCACAAGGTGGCCTCCGGTAAGGGTTACCAAAGCAGTGAACATAATGCGGGCAGTGATGAGGAAGTAGTTGAGCTGCACCGTGAGGATCTGGTGAACTTCCAGGCATTTTTGCGCAGCCTGTTGATGCACGGCGCCATAGGCACCGCCCTTGGCGGCGTAGCGACCATGGTGGGTGAGCCGCAGAACCTGTTGATTGCCAAGGTAGTGGGATGGGACTTTGTCGAGTTTTTCCTGCACATGGCGCCAGTGAGCCTGCCCGTGCTGGCCGCCGGGTTGCTAACCTGCTGGGTGCTCGAGAAAATGCGCTGGTTTGGTTACGGCGGAAGGCTTCCCCGGCCGGTTCGGCGGGTGCTGGAAGAATTTGCTGATAATGAGCGCGCCAAGCGCACCAAGGCCGATCAGGCTGCGCTTTGGGTGCAGGGGGTTGCGGCGGTTATATTGGTGCTTGGTTTGGCCCTGCATCTGGCAGAAGTAGGCCTGATCGGCCTGCTGGTTATTATTCTAATCACGTCGTTTACCGGGATTACTGGCGAGCACCAGATAGGCAAGGCGTTTCAGGAATCACTGCCGTTTACCTCTTTGCTAGTGGTGTTTTTTGCGGTGGTGGCGGTGATTCACGAGCAGCATCTGTTCGCGCCGATTATCGATTACGTGCTGTCGCTGCCGGAAAGCCAACAGCCGGGCATGTTCTTTATTGCCAATGGCCTGCTTTCCATGATCAGCGATAACGTGTTTGTTGCGACGGTTTATATCAGTGAGGTCAAACAGGCTCTGGATGCCGGCAGTATCAGCTATGAGCACTTCCAGGACCTGGCCGTGGCGATCAACACAGGAACCAACTTGCCCAGTGTAGCAACCCCTAACGGGCAGGCCGCATTCCTGTTCATGCTGACCTCGGCCGTTGCACCGCTGGTGCGGCTTTCGTACGGGCGGATGGTGGTTATGGCGTTCCCATATACCGTGGTTATGGGCGGTGTTGGCCTGTACATGGTGAGCTTTCATATTTGATCGTTGCCGCTTTTTTGAGCTGGCGGCCTGTATCCTTTCTAAACAGACCTGTTAATCTCTGCGTATGCAGATCAACAACTCGTCTATTTAGTGTGACGCCATGCGCAGACTCTGGAACTCATTTTCGCCTTCGCTTTCTGTTGCCCGCCTGGCCATTGTTTTTGTGTGGCTGACGGTTGTTGTTCTGGCCAGCCCGGTTCAAGCCGATAGCGTTCGCGGCAGCGTGCGTATCGCGTACACCGAGTTTCCCCCCATCGAATTTCAGAATGAAAAGGGCGAGCCGGCAGGCCTCTTTGTAGAGCTCACTCGAAAGGTCGTTGAGGAAGCAGGCTACGATGCAGAGTTTATCTACCTGCCCGTGAGCCGGATTTATCTGTATTTGAAAAATGGGACGGTGGATTTATGGCTCGGTCTTTCCGGTGTGCCGAGCCTGGAAAAAGAGGTGCTCGAAAGCTGGGTGAATGTTTTTCCCGTGCAGATGAGCGCCTGGCACCTTGAAACGACAGAACCACTGACGCATCTCGACCAGCTCAATAACAGAACGGTCATTGTGATTGGCGGTTATACCTATGGTGGCTTGCTTTCCTGGCTTGAGGCCTCCAGCCGGATACGTCTTACCGAAGCCCCCAATCATCGTGCGGCGATTGACATGCTAAAACTGAAACGGGGCGATTATGTTCTGGATTATCGAGAGCCGGTTCAAAAAATCCTGATTCAGCCTTCCGACCGCCGCGTTCGAGAATCGAAAATACGCACGCGTAATTCGGCCTGGCTGTTTTCCCTGGCAAGCCCCCGGGCCGCTCTTTTGAGGGACGAGCTCGACGACGCCTATTTGCGCATGGTGAACCGCGGCGAGGCGCCACCTGTTCAGGATGTAACCCCCGGATTTTTTATTCCCGGATTTCCCCGGGCGCACCGTTAGATGTGATGGTTAGTCAGAACTTGCCGGGGTGAGGCTGATATCACCATACCAGGCCGTTGCTTGCTCACCCGTGTTGTCGGAATCCGACATGATTGCGATGCCCCGGATAGGCGGTGGGGCTTCCCCGAACGCCTTGCGATAATCCGCAACAATATCCCGCTCAATGCTTAACCACTCCCCAGCCTTTTCGTTGCCGGAACTGACGGCAACCATCACGGTTTTGTCGGTGTATGGGTTATCAATAAACTCGCCTTCGGGCAGGGTGTTTGCCCAGATGTAGTTCAGGGCATTGCCGGGCAATTCCTCGCCAAACAGCACCTCTACGGTCTTACGCTTCGCTCGCTCGAAAAAGCCTGCCTTGTCTGGCTGGAACTCGAAGGCCACGTAAATTCTGGCGGGGTAATCATCGCCGGACTTCTTTGTGGCGTCGCCTTTTTCAAAGACGTTGGACACCTTCCAGCGCCATCGAAGTATCAGCGACTCATCCGGCTTTATGTTCAGCCGCGTAATCAGGCCAGACGCACCGCCGGAGGTTTGCGCTTTCACCACCTGCAAACCGTCATCCTGAACCAGTTCGTAGCGTGAGTGCTGTTCTATGTTGGGAAATTCCAGTGGCTCCCAGCCATCGGACAGCGACGTCATTTTCGAGAATTCCGGCAACAGCGGCTCTTGTGCCAGCAGGTGCGGAGAAGCCAGGCTGAACGCTGCAAACAGTAGCCAGATAACAGGGCGTGTGGATATGTGCATGAATGTGTCCCGTGTGCTGTGTGTTTGTGAGAGACCGGTGGATTCGGGAAAAGTGCCTTGTCCCTCTAATATTTACCGTATATAGTGCCAAAATCCTTGGTTAGATACCAGATATGGTATTTGGAATCCGGTGAGAATCCGGAACTGACGCGCAGCGGTATTGGGGAACGAGCGTGGTAAAAAGACACTGGCGCAAGCCGGGAAGTCGCCACGCAAGGCAGAACCAGCAGGTTCATGCCCCTGAGTCCGAAGACCTGCCAGGGAAGACTGTACCTTCGCGACTCAGGCGCCTGCATTTGGCCCTACAAGGTGAGCAGCAACGAACACGGCAAGGCTAACGTTAAGGTACAGCTATAGAGGGCTGATGCGTTATAGAGGCTGAGCTCTGTTCGTCCTGCGTACGCGAAGGCAATGGAATTCACGCGTATTCAGGAGAAAGCCGTATGTCTGCGACAACTCTGGCCGAGCCCCGGCCGTTATCGTCATCCAACACAGAAGCCCTGCAGGTAATCAAGCGCAACGGCAACCTGGCCAGTTTTACCCCCTCAAAAATCAGTGTAGCCGTTACCAAAGCGTTCCTCGCTGTTGAAGGTGACCAGGCAGCCGGGTCGGCCCGCATCAACGACGCCGTTCACCGAGTAACCGAACAGGTGGTTCAGGCCATCAGCCGACGCCTGAAGGCCGGTGGTCGGGCGCACATTGAAGACATTCAAGACCAGGTAGAGCTGGCCCTGATGCGCGCCGAAGAGCAGAAAGTGGCCCGTGCCTACGTACTCTACCGCGAAGAACACGCCCGTGAGCGCGCACGGCATGAGCCAGTCGAAGCGCATCCCCATCTCACCGTAAAACAGGCTGATGGTCGCACCACGCCGTTGGATCTGGGCCTGATGAAGCAGCAGGTCGATCACGCTGCATTCGAGCTTGAAGGCATTGACGGCGACTCTTTGGTGGAAGAGGCGACCCGCAACCTCTACAACGGTATCGACGAAACTGAAGTGCTGACGGCCCTCATTATGACCGCCCGTGGCCGTATCGAGCGGGAGCCGGACTACAGCGCCGTCACTGCCCGCCTGCTGCTGGAGCAGTTGCGTCTTGAAAGCGTAACCGCCTTGAAACTAGACACCAACTTGACCCTGGCCGAGGTGTATCCGCAAGCCCTGAGCACGTTCATCAGCGCTGGTATTCGTTACGAACTGCTCGACGAAGCCATGGCCGCGTTTGATATGGAGCGCCTTGGCGCGGAATTGAAACCCGAGCGTGATCAGCAATTTGGCTTCCTAGGCCTGCAAACCCTGTACGACAGGTACTTCCTGCACTGGAAAGAAGATCGTCTGGAACTGCCTCAGGTATTTTTCATGCGCGTCGCCATGGGCCTGGCCCTGCGTGAAGACGACCCCAACAGCCGTGCCATCGAGTTCTACAACTTGCTGTCCTCCTTCGATTACATGGCCTCTACGCCCACACTGTTTAACAGCGGCACCCGCCATTCCCAGCTTTCATCCTGCTACCTCACCACCGTGGGCGACGATCTGGAAGACATCTACGGCGCCATCCGCGACAACGCCATGTTGTCGAAATGGGCTGGTGGTCTGGGCAACGACTGGACACCGGTGCGCGCGCTGGGTTCCCGCATCAAAGGCACCAACGGCCAGAGCCAAGGCGTCGTGCCGTTTCTGAAAGTGGTGAACGACACCGCCGTAGCTGTGAACCAGGGCGGCAAGCGCAAAGGCGCCGTGTGCGCCTACCTGGAAAGCTGGCACTTGGACATCGAAGAGTTTCTGGAGCTGCGCAAAAACACCGGCGACGAACGCCGCCGCACCCACGACATGAACACCGCCAACTGGGTGCCGGATTTGCTGATTGAGCGCATGCGCCAGGACCGCGACTGGACCCTGTTCAGCCCCAGCGACGCGCCAGACCTGCACGACCTATACGGCAACGCATTTCGCGAACGCTATGAGCATTACGAAGCCCTGGCCGCAGAAGGCAAAATCGAGCTATTCAAAACCCTTCCGGCCAAACAACTGTGGCGCAAAATGCTCACCGTACTGTTTGAAACCGGCCACCCGTGGATCACCTTCAAAGACCCCTGCAACCTGCGCTCGCCGCAGCAGCACAAGGGCGTGGTACACAGCTCTAACCTGTGTACAGAAATAACCCTGAATACCAGTGCCGAAGAAATCGCCGTGTGCAATCTGGGCTCGGTAAACATCGCGGCTCACATCAACAACGGCGAACTGGATGTGCAGCGCCTGGAGCGCACCGTAAACACCGCCGTGCGCATGCTCGACAACGTTATCGACATCAACTTTTACGCCGTACCCCAAGCACGCAACTCCAACCTGAAGCATCGCCCGGTTGGTCTCGGCCTGATGGGCTTTCAAGATGCGCTTTACGCACTGCGCCTGCCGTACACCAGCCCGCAGGCGGTGGAATTTGCCGATCTGGCCATGGAGCAGCTGAGCTATTTTGCCATCCGCGCGTCAGCGGAGCTGGCGGCAGAGCGCGGCGCTTACGAAAGCTACGAAGGTTCCCTGTGGAGCCAGGGCGTTCTACCGATCGATTCCATAGAATGGCTCAAAGCCGCCCGCCTTGAAGGCGACCTGAGCGTGAACACCGACAGCCGTCTGGATTGGGCGCCGGTGCGCGAACTCATCGCCAAGCACGGCATGCGCAACAGCAACGTGATGGCTATTGCCCCCACCGCGACCATTTCCAACATCGTGGGCGTGTCGCAATCTATAGAACCTGCGTACCAGAACCTGTTTGTGAAATCGAACCTCTCCGGCGAATTCACCGTGGTGAACCCCTCCCTCGTGCGCGATCTCAAAGCCGAAGGCCTGTGGGACAACGTGATGGTGAACGACCTGAAGTATTACGACGGCAGCGTGCAACAAATAGAGCGCATACCCACCGAACTGAAATCCCGATACGCCACCGCCTTTGAAATAGACGCCCGCTGGCTGGTGGAAGCAGCCTCCCGCCGCCAGAAATGGCTGGACCAGGCCCAAAGCCTGAACCTGTACATGGCCGAGCCCAGCGGTAAAAAACTGGACGAGCTGTACCAGCTGGCGTGGGAGCGTGGCCTGAAAACCACCTACTACTTGCGTTCATTAGGAGCCACCGGCGTGAACGAACAAGCCGCCCCGGTTGCCGCACCGCAGCCACAAGTATGCAGCATCGACGAACCCGACTGCGAAGCGTGTCAGTAACCACTTACTACTATTGAGAGGCACACCCATGCTGAATTGGGACGATGAAACCAAACCCCAAAGCCCGCCCGCTGCGCACAGCAGCGTGGCCCCGGTAAACGTTGAAGATAAACGCGTGATCAACGGCGAAACCGACGTAAACCAGCTGGCTCCGTTCAAGTATCCCTGGGCCTGGGAATACTTCATGAACGCCAACAAAAACCACTGGACGCCGCTGGACGTGAACATGGCGCAAGACGTTCACGACTACCACCATCGCCTGAGCCCGGCGGAAAAGCATGTGTTTGAAAACGTGGTGGCCTACCTCACCACCTCCGACATACTGGCCATGCGCAACATCGGCCTGGCGGTGATGGAAAAAATGACCGCGCCTGAGCTGCAGATATATCAGGCACGCCAGGTTTACGAAGAGGCCATGCACACCTGGGCCTACCAGCACTGCATTGAAACCCTCAACCTGGACCAGGGTGAAATCTACAACCGCTACCGCGTAGTGCCGCAAATCAACGCCAAAATCCAGATAGCCAACCGCCGTTTGGACGCAGCCATGCGCCCCGACATGAACCTGCGCAATAAAGACGACCTGCAGGAATTCATCATGTCTTATCTGTTCTTCGCGGCGGTGTTCGAGGGCACCTGGTTCTACAACGGTTTCAGCCCCATCTTCGCCCTGCAGCGCCGCGGCCTGATGCGTGGCACCGGCGAGCAGTTTCAGTACATTCTGCGCGACGAAGCCATGCATTTCTCCTTTGGCCTGAAAGTGGTTAACCAGATTCTGGAAGAAGAAAACATCAGCTTCGACCCCAAAGCCGTGCGGGACATGTGGGACGAATCCGAAGCCGCGGAGCGCGACTACGCCCACTACATCCTACGCGACCCAATCCTGGGCTACTCCGCCGAATACCACATAGAACAGTTCCGCTTTGTAGCCAACCGCCGCGCCCGCACTGTGGGCCTGCCCGAACCCTTCCCAGGGGCGAAAAACGTATCGCCCTGGCTTGATGAGCAGGCGACCATGCGCAAAGAGAAGAATTTTTTTGAGACACGGGTGATTGAGTATCAGACCGGGGCTCAGTTGGAGTGGTGAGCCCTGGCTGAAATCTGCGCCCTTTCTGATGCTACACTTTGATTTGTTATGAATGATGGGAAGGGAGCCCACAATGACACCGACAATCACAGGTAACATCCGTGCTGCTGCGAAGCGGGCCTTGATGGCGGGCAGTACGGAATACTTCAGCTGGACAGAAGAGGCGCAGGAAAATTTTCGAGCCACAGCGGGCGAGGAGGCCCGCTGTCGTATGCAGCAGGTTTTGTTGAAGCAGGTTCTGGGCATCGACTGCGTTGTGGCCGAGGCAGCCGAGGCCTGGCGCGAACTCAGTTTGCAGCAGCTCAATGACATTAACCCCGCAGATCTTCTTGTCAGCGGTATTGGCGACGATTTTCTTTATCTGAATGAGTCGCTGGAAGAAGGCGTATCGTTGCTGGATTTCAATACCCTCTACGACTACGATTTTGACGACTTCCTGTTTCAGGAAGAGTGGCGCCACAAAGACCTGAAAGGTTACGCTAGCCCCGGTTACTTTCCCCTGCATCATCCACGCTGGATCCGGCTGGTGATGAATGACGAGTTTGTCTACGGAAACCTGTTCTCCACGGCCAGTTACGTGATATCCCGGGTAACGGAAGCCGGTGACGACCGCCTCGATGAGCTGATTCCGTCTTCATACATCGAGGGCCCGGATCATGGTAAACCGAGAGATGGAGGTATCGCTTGGGACTACCAGTTGGACGCTAACGGCCAGGAGCCGCAGCTTGAGGAATTGAGAAGGCGCTGGTGGCAGTATCAGCAAGATGCAGAACTCGTTCTTCAGAAAGAACTCTCAGATGGCCCGCCTTATGCCTACATTCTGCGAGACGAATCTCGGGTGCCCGGTGAAATTAACGTCAACTTTGTTATCCACAATGAAAAATCCATGCACAAAGTCCGCTGGCGAACATTTATGGCGGACCTGTGGGCAATCGAAGGCAACAGCAAAGACCTTATAAGCTTGCTCAAGCGGGAGACAGAAAGAGCCCTGCGCTTTATCGGGGAGCAGCACCACGACATCCGCGGGAACTATGTACCACCGGATATTGAGCCCGGAAAAAAGCGAAAAGTGGTGATGTCCAGCGGTGCGCTTGATGATTTAGAACGGCTGAGCCGCGAAGACCCAGAGAGTGACTGAGCGCTTACCCCAAAGGGCTACGAACACCCGCAAAACCTTGCCCCAGAACGTGGGTATAGATTTGAGTGGTTCGCAAATCCGCGTGGCCGAGCAGATCCTGGACTGTGCGAATATCGCTACCACGCTTGAGCAACTCCGTGGCAAACGTATGCCGAAAAGTATGGCAGCTGGCGGGTTTATGGATGCCGACCGCCTTTGCCGCACTGCGCACAGAGCGTTGTACGGATGAAATATGGCGATGGTGGCGTGAGACATTGCCCAGATTATCAGTACTCAATGCCGGCGAAGAAAAAAGCCACTGCCACTCCAACGAACGACCGGCAACGGGGTATTTGCGAGCGAGGGCGAAGGGCAGACTAACCGGATGCAAAAAATCCTCGCTGCGCTGCTGCCAAGCTTTGCGGATACTCTCGACATGGTTCTGCAGCGGTTCAATCAAGGTTGCAGGTAAAAGGGTGGTTCTATCCTTAGCGCCTTTTCCATCACGAACTGTAATCACTTGTTGCTGAAAATCCAGATCCTTGATCCGGAGACGACACGCTTCCGTGACCCGCAGGCCAGAGCCATACATCAGCGAGGCAATCAGTTTATTGGGCTGCCCGAGATGATTGATGATTCGCATCGCCTCATCGTGGGTAAGCACCACGGGTAACTTACGAGGCTTTTTCGAACGGACGACGTTACCAATCTCACCAAGCGGCACACCCAATACTTTGTCGTACAAAAAAACCAAAGAATTCAGCGCCTGTGCCTGCGTGGCCGCAGCAACATTGCGGTGCACGGCAAGCCAGGTCAAAAACTCATTAACATCCGGCGGCCCCATGTCCCGCGGATGCTTCATCTGATGGAAGCGAATGAAGTAACGAATCCAGTACCAATAGGTTTTTTCGGTACGGATGCTGTAATGGTTCACGCGAATGACAGCACGGACCTGATCGCGAAGACGAGGCGGCTTTCCTTGCATAGTCGGGCTCCTTGCCAAAAAACTGTATATTTAGACAGTATTATTGGTGGCGCGAATCACAGAAGTCAAATGATTACATAGCGCCAGCCTTTTGAGTGGTCTAAGCTTTTGTTTTATAAATTTTTGATTGGGGCGCTGAAATTCGGAATAGCCGTCATAACGAAACGGTCAAATTTCCGCAATCACTGAGGCCTCAGTCCAATTGCTGTTATATTTCCACGGAAGTCTGCAAAGTAGTGAAAAATGACACCTGAGTATCGCATAGAAGCTGAAAAGAATATTACATCCTACTTAGCTGGTAATGATGTTAATAACATCAAGTACATGCAGGTAGAGCAGACCTTCAATGATTTGGAGGATGAGGTCCATGTTTGGAATATAAGGGCTGACGACGGCAACTGGTGGGTTGTCGAGGGAGAGGGTGTCCCTATGAACCTTTACACTCAAAATGAATTTTATTTCTCGGCTGACGAAGCGTATTCGTTTCACATAGGGATAACTCAGAGGCTTCATGCACGACACCACCAGACATTCAGACATGTAATTGATGAAGTCCCGCTTGATATTGATGGGGTAAAGTCCATTAGTCGTAGGCTTAATAGTGCTGCACTTGAACTAAACGATGTGTCTGCACCGGAAGATATTCAGTCAATTGGGTTGACTTGTAGAGAGAGCCTTATTGAGTTGGCTGGAGTTTTGGCGCAAGGAAATCCTGAGCTTCTCAAGGACCATGGGTTGAAAGCCGCCGACTTCAAAGGTATAGCAAAAGCTGTAATCAGTATTTATGCAGCAGGCAGGCAAAATAGTAATCTTCGGAAACGATGTAGAAACTTAATCGAAGCCGCTTGGGACCAATCTTCTGAAGTTGTGCACTCCCCCAATAAAAATGTCCCCGATGCAAAGATATGCTTGCTATTTACCTGCTCTGCGGTGTCAGTTATTCAGAATATTTTTCTTAAATACCTAGGCTTTGATAGTGAGCCAAGATGTCCAGAATGCAAAAGCATGGACTACGATATATCTGATGGTGCAAATCCTGATGAGTTTATTCTCATCTGTAATTCATGTGGGCATGAGACGTCTATTGCGCAAGAAATATAACCAGTGCAGGCACGGCGACGCCCATTACATTGCGCCTTTGGCTCCATTCCATGGGCGCGCATGCTGCAGGCGTTAGGCAATAGGAGATAAAGGGTTGTCAACAAGTCATACCGCAACAATTGTTGCGACAGTACTAGCCGCGGTTATCACGGCTGCTGTCTCACTATATATTCATTTTGATTCCCCAGAAATCGATGTGAGAGGCACAGTGACTGAGACGGTTGGCGCCGATTCAGAGCAGGAAGGTAGCTCTACAAGCCCTTCAATGAATATCGCGGACGTATTTATTGCTCCAATTAATACTGATATGGCGACAAATTTTTTTGCGGAAATCTCTAACTCAGGCACTGAAACTGCAAAGGATTTTCAGTTAACTATAAATTTTGGTGAGGCAACTATAGAGAAGTGTGAAGTCCAGCCATCATCTATTTCTAGGCCTACTGAATCTAAGCCACTTTCAGTCCAGTCGTACAATATCTCAACTCTTGGCAAGGATGCCTCGATTTACATCAGCTGTGCTGTAGATCTCCCGTATTTCAAAAAAATATGGGTTGGTGGTGGCAATATCCAGTATGAAAAATCTTTGACTTATGATGCGTATAAGGAATTGAAGAACGGGGATGACATTGGATTTTATGAGGGACTTTTACGAGCCGTTATTCTGTTTTTTCTAGCTATGGCGGGATTCAAGATCGTTGGATTTCTTTTTGACTAAGGTACCTAACAATTGCAGGCAGGGCGACGTTTTAGTCGTTGCTCCTTCGTCACAACAACTAAAACGCGCCTGCTGCAGGCGTTGAGGCTGTAGAAAAACTCAAATTTCCGGCGCTGGTTTGGTAAAATCGTGCATAAAGACGAGGAGTAGTCGGATGTCGAAAGCCAAACCCCGTTTCAAGCCCTACAACATCGACCAGGACGCCATCCTGGTGATTAATTAC
>NZ_DRGY01000030.1 GCF_011049865.1 Marinobacter antarcticus
CCTGGCCGGAATTGATGAGGAGCGTGGGTAATTCTGCGGCCCATTTTATTCCCGGCCAACCGCTGTTTGATTGGAGTCGCCCGGGTATTATGCTCTACGGTGGATCGCCGATCGTCGGCAAGACAGGCCCGGAGCTGGGTCTGGAGCCCGTTATGAGTCTGGAGGCGCCGCTCATTACAACGCGGGTAGTGAAGGCCGGTGAGACCGTTGGTTACGGTGGTGCCTGGGTTGCTGATCAAGACACGCCTATGGGCATGGTTGCCGTTGGCTACGGAGACGGTTATCCCCGTCACGCCGGCACTGACACGCCCGCGGCAATTGGCGGGCGAAGAATTCGACTGATTGGACGTGTCTCTATGGATATGCTGGCGGTGGATCTGAGTGATGCTCCAGCCGCCAGGGCCGGCGATAACGTTGAGCTGTGGGGGAGGACGGTGGGCGTGGATGAAGTGGCTTCCTGTGCAGGTACAATCTCTTATGAGCTACTAACGGGCATTACCCGCCGGGTGCCACGTAACTATCTGAAGGCGTTAGCATGAATTATTTCCGGGGGTATTGAACTCTAGTGCATGTACTTGTTGTTCACGATTACGGTCCATTGGGGAAAATTCTTCTTGAGCGGCTCAGGGAGACTTCTCTGGATGTCAGCCCCCTGCTGGTCAGCGATCTTGTCAGCGCTAACCTCAGTGCGCTGGAGAGCTGGATTCCGGAAGACATCGATCTCATCGTCAATGCATTGTGGCTGGCAGATCCCGAAGTTGCAGAACGAGATCCGGAGGGCACACATAAAGCGGCATTCTCCCTGCCATTAGCCATTGCGGAGTTTGCCCGCGACAGACGCATGGCGTTGTTCCAGTTATCGTCGTGCTATGTGTTTGATGGTCGTAAGCAGAGCGGTTACATCACGTCAAACCCCGGCCATCCCGTCAATGAGTTAGGCAACTGGCAGTGGGAGTGTGAACAGGCGTTGCGCACGCTTTTACCCAGGCACATCATTTTGCGTACCGGCTGGAGCCTGAGTCGTTTTATCCGGAAGGTTCAGGCCAGCACAGCCTTCGATGAAGCCCTGTCACTGCCCGGACGGGGTGTAGGCCAGCCGGTGTCCATGAAAGACCTTGCACGGGTAATAACCGCCGTTATTCAGCAGTTGGACTGTGGCACCGAGGTGTGGGGTACATTTCAGTATGCCGGCGCAGAAGAGATCAGTCTGTATGAGCTGGGTCTGGCCATTGTCGGCTTACCGGGTATTCCGGAAGATCTTCACGTGGTGGACGACATGCCGTCATGGGGCGCGTTGGAGCCGCCAAATACCACGCTGAACTGCACGAAAATCCGCAATACGTTTGGTATCAAGCAGTTCCCCTGGCGTTCCGGGCTGGTCGACGAGCTGGCCATGCTGAGGAACGAGGTGAAACATACCGAATCCGAAGTGCCGACAGAGTAGTGCCGACCGCCTAGTACCGGACGAATAGTGCCGACCGAATAGCGGCAACCGGTTTTGCAACGAACAGACGGGGCCTCACTATCGGGCCCCGTTTGCCTTGTCGTTAAACTGGCAGTCTTTCAAACACCAGAGAAGCGTTTGTTCCGCCAAAGCCAAAGCTGTTGGACATCACCGTGTTCAGCGTTGCCTCCCGGCCTTCAGGTCCCACGATCGGCATATTGCCAATGGCCTCATCCACCAAGGTCAGATTTGCGGTGCCAGCAATGAAACCGTGCTGCAGCATCAGCAGGGAATAAATCGCTTCATGAACGCCTGCAGCGCCAAGGGAGTGCCCCGAGAGCGATTTGGTCGATGAAATGGCGGGAATATCCGAGCCGAAAGTGTTCTTCACGGCGCCCATCTCGGCGGCATCGCCTACCGGTGTGCTGGTTCCGTGGGCGTTGATGTAGTCAATTTTTCCGCGAACGGTCGCCATGGCCTGCTGCATGCAGCGTTGGGCGCCTTCGCCGGAGGGCGCTACCATGTCGTAGCCATCGGAAGTGGCACCGTAGCCGGTGAGCTCAGCAATAATGTTGGCGCCGCGCTTTTTCGCGTGTTCCAGTTCTTCAAGCACCACCATGCCACCACCGCCGGCGATAACAAACCCGTCGCGCCCCGAATCGAATGGGCGAGATGCGGTGTCGGGCGCATCGTTGTATTTTGTGGAAAGCGCGCCCATGGCATCAAACATCATGGTGAGGCTCCAATCTTCCTCCTCGCCGCCGCCGGCAAACACAACATCCTGTTTGCCATACTGGATCTGTTCCATGGCGTGGCCAATGCAGTGCGCGCTGGTGGCACAAGCAGAGGACATGGAGTAGTTTACGCCGCGGATCTTGTAAGCCGTGGCAAGGCACGCAGAAACGGTACTCGTCATGATGCGCGGCACCATGTAGGGCCCAATGCGCTTCACACCTTTTGCTCGCATGATGTCGGTTGCTTCTACCTGACTTGAGCAGGACGAACCGCCGGAACCGGCAATCAGCCCCGTTCGATCATTGGAGATCTGGTCTTCCGTCAGCCCGGCCTGGGCAATGGCCTGCTCCATGGCAAGATAACTATACATGGCAGACGGCCCCATAAAGCGCCGCGCCTTGCGGTCGATGACCGTGGTATCCACGATGGGGGAGCCCGAAACCAGGCTGCGAAACCCGTTTTCTTTGTATGCTTCGTTGAAGCGTATGCCGGATGTTCCGTTTTTTAGGCTTGCGTGTACCTCATCCAGCGAATTTCCAAGACAGGAAACGATACCCATACCGGTGATGACAACTCGTCTCATAGTGTTCTCCTCTAAATACGGCGGCCAGAATGTCTTGCTTTGGAAGCGGCCTTCTTGACTGCAAGTTTAGACTCTTTTTCAGCTTCGGTCGCGGCGGACTCCTGAATTTCCCGCTCAACCATCTCTGGCGTCTCCAGAGAAATGCGCCCCAGAGTGCCGGCGCGAAACTCATTGAGCAATACTTCAGACACTTTGTTCAGGTCGGGCACGCCACCGCGCCCCAGGAATCGGCGCCTGGCAGCGATTCCATCCATGACGGCCAGGCCATCCACGGGTATGTCATCAAAACCGTAACGGGCTTTCAGCAATTCCGGGTAGGCCTCTCGCAAATAATCTGCCTCAAACAGGGCGATGTCTTCGAAATCCAGAACCGCGCTGCGAATGGCCCCGGTGATCGCCAAACGGTAGCCGCAGGCTTCCGGTGAGAGCTTCGGCCAGAGGAATCCCGGCGTGTCGTAAAGAAGAATGTTGTCCGGCAGTTTAATGGTTTGCTGGGACTTGGTTACAGCAGGCTCGTTACCGGTTTTTGCAGCTGGACGCCCAGCCAGAGTATTGATCAGAGTTGATTTTCCGACGTTAGGGATGCCGAGAATCATTACCCGAAGCGCACTTTTCTGGCGATCGTGGTTTGGTGTCATTTCACCGGCTAACCGGAGAATATCCAAGGCTTCACCGCGCTGATTCTGGGTGAGGGTGATGGTCCTTACACCGCGCTCTTTCTCCAGCCATACCTGCCATTTTGCAGTGACTTCCGGATCGGCCAGATCGCGTTTGTTAAGAACCCTGATCAAGGGCGTTTCCCCACGCAGGGCGGGCACCAGCGGATTTTCGCTGCTGAATGGGATGCGCGCGTCCAGTACCTCGATGATGAGATCCATCTGAGGCATAATCTGTTTGATCTCCTTGCGGGCTTTGTGCATGTGCCCTGGAAACCAGTTAATAGCCATTTTTTACTCCGGCGGTGGATGAACCGCGCCATTATGAAGGGGAATGACTAAACTTTCACATTTGTTTCGATTCGCTCATGCGGCGGGTTGGAGGCGGGAATGACGCGCAATGTGTACAAAAAAAAGGGATACCGGGGTGAAAAACGGAGTCAGGATGCTTTAGGGTATTGCGTTAGCTCGTTCTCACAATCAAATCGGTAATGGAGACTTCTATGAAACTTGCAAAACTGTTCGGTACCGCTCTTATCGCAGCGAGCCTGTCAGCACCCGCTTTCGCCCAACAAGCTGCGGGCGGTAAACCGGATCAGGTTGGCCAGTTGGCACAGATGGTCGGGCTCTCAGAAGATCAGCAGGAAGAGATTCGCGGCATTCTCGAGGACATGCAGGGTGAGATTGGTATGTTGCGCGAAGAAGCTCGCGCTTTGCAAAAGCATATGCAGGATGAAATCAAAGCGGACTACGATGAAGACGCCATTCGCGGACACGGTGAAGAGTTGGGTGATGTGACCGGAGAGATGGCCGTGCTTTCAACTCTGATGCAGGCAAAAGTAGACGGAGTATTTACTCAAGAGCAGCGCGACAAGCTGAAGCAGAAAATGCAGCAGATGCGTCAGCAAATACAGCAGCAACAGCAGATGCAGCAACAGCAGCAGAGTCAGTAATTGCCAGAATCTGAGTTAATTTGACAAAACGCCGCCTTCTGGACAATCCAAGAGGCGGCGTTTTGGTAAGGGCTGACAGGTTTTGCCTGATCAGTCCAGAGCTTTTACTGGAATCTGCATGGCGTCAGGCGCAGGTACTTTGTGCACTGCGGGGGGAACCGCGAGCCCCAGATTATTCCTGTCGAACACTTTATCTGCGCGGTAACTGGAACGTACCATCGGCCCGGAGGGTACCTCCATAAAGCCTTTCTCAAGGCCAATATCGCGGTACCGGTTGAACGCTTCCGGCGTTACGTATTGCTCTACGGGTAAATGATTGGGTGTTGGGCGCAGGTATTGGCCCAAAGTCAGGATGTCTACGCCAATGGCGCGCAGGTCGTCCATAGTGGCGAGTATTTCTTCCTCGGTCTCGCCCAGGCCCAGCATCAGGCTGGTTTTGGTAAGCACGTCGGGCCGATACTGTTTGGCATGCTCCAACACGCTGAGCGTTTTATGGTATCCGGCACGTGGGTCACGTACACGGCGCGTCAACCGCTCCACGGTTTCCACATTTTGCGCAAACACCTCAAGACCCGAATCCAGCACTTTCTCAACATTGGACATCACCGCATCAAAGTCTGGCGTCAAAGCTTCTACCGCGACCTGGGGCGTTCGTTGTTTGATGGCCGATACGCAGGCGGCATAATGGGCGGCACCGCCATCCTCAAGGTCGTCCCGATCTACTGAGGTCAATACGATGTAACGCAGGCCCATGAGCTCAACGGATTTTGCCGTGTTTTCCGGCTCTTCTTTATCCAGCCAGCCGTTGGGATTTCCCGTATCCACCGCACAGAAACGGCAGGCGCGGGTGCACACCGAGCCTAACACCATGATGGTTGCGGTGCCGGCGGTCCAGCATTCACCTATATTGGGGCAGTGGGATTCCTGGCACACCGTGCTCACCCTGTGTTCGCTGACGTTTTTACGAACCGCTTCGTATCGTTCGCCGCCGGGCATCCGTGCTCTCAACCATTTGGGCTTGCGCTCAACCGGAACTGACTCCTGATTTGCCGAACGCTTTACGCCATCCTTGATAGCCGAAAAACCATGCTCGTTGCGGAATTTGGAACCACTGGTGACGCGGGGCTTTGCGCTTTCGCTCATTGCAACCGGACTCTCGTTAAGACTTGGGTAGCCCTAAAGAATAATAGGCTGGCGGGGTAGTTACAAGGCAGGTAAGGGCAATCACGAGGATACCGGGCACGATTTTGGTCGCGCCCGGTAAACGGCGATCAAGCCTGGGCTTTTTCCAGGGCCTGAGTGATGTCTGCAAGTATGTCGTCCACGTGTTCAATACCAATCGACAGGCGCACGAGATCGTCGCTGACGCCGGCACTCTTCAGTTCTTCCGGGTTCAACTGGCGGTGAGTGGTGGTTGCCGGGTGACAGGCAAGGGATTTGGCATCGCCAATGTTTACCAGGCGTAAAATCAGATTCAGCGCATCGATGAACTTTGCACCTGCGTCACGCCCGCCCTTGATGCCAAAACTCAGAATGCCCGATGCCTTGCCGCCGCATATTTTTTCGCAGGTAGCCTTGAACGGACTGTTTGCCAGCGTTGCATAGTTCACCCAGCTCACGGCGGGGTGATTTTGCAGAAAATCAGCAACTTTCTCGGCGTTCTCACAGTGGCGTTCCATGCGCAGCCCCAAGGTCTCCAGGCCCTGCATAATCAGAAACGAGTTGAATGGCGAGAGCGCAGCACCGGTATTGCGCAGAGGCACAACGCGACAGCGCCCAATAAACGCCGCAGCGCCCAGAGCCTCTGTGTAGACCACGCCGTGATAGGACGGGTCAGGCTCACTCATCATCGGGAATTTGCCAGCGTTGGCTTTCCAGTCGAATTTGCCGGAATCTACCACAGCGCCGGCCAGGGTGGTTCCGTGGCCGCCAATGTACTTGGTCAGAGCGTGAACAACGATATCGGCGCCGTGTTCGAATGGGCGGCAGAGGTAGGGCGTGGCGACCGTGTTGTCGACAATCAGCGGAATACCGTGCTTGTGGGCAATCTCGGCCCACCGTGTGATATCCACAACGTTGCCAGCCGGGTTACCAATAGACTCGCAGAACAGCGCGCGGGTCTGATCATCGATGGCCTCTTCGATAGCGTCGAAATCGTCGTGTTGAGCCATGCGACACTCTATGCCCTGGTTGGGCAGTGAGTGCGCGAACAGGTTGTATGTGCCGCCATAGAGCTGGCTGGTGCTCACAATGTTATTCCCGACCCGGCAAATGGTTTGTAACGCGTAGGTAATCGCAGACATGCCAGAGGCAACGGCCAAAGCGCCTATGCCGCCTTCAAGTGCGGCCATACGCTCTTCCAGAACAGAATTGGTCGGGTTGGTGATTCGGGTATAAATGTTGCCTGCAACCTTCAGATCGAACAGATCTGCACCGTGTTGGGTGTCGTCAAACGTGTAGGACGTGGTCTGGTAGATGGGTGTGGTAGCGGCTTTGGTGGTCGGGTCGCTTTTGAAGCCGGCGTGGAGGGCTAACGTGTCGAATTTCATGCTAACGTCCTTGCGAATGCATAGTCGGTGTTGTCAGGTTAGGGCAACATTATGGCATAGAGATTTGGCGGGGCTTATAAGGTATGCAATCGTGACATGACTAAAGATAATATGCTTTCTGAGCAATCGGTTAGTGACCTGGATGGGGGCGTGTATCCGTATCCGGGAAAATAGAGTCGTAGCACCATGTGAATACAAAGGCGTACACCAGATAGAACAGCGCAAACGAAACGTCAACCAGTAGCGCCTCCAGCAACTCGATGTTCATCCACCACGCAATGATCGGAAGGAAGACGATTAACAACCCTGACTCGAAGCTGATTGCGTGCAGGAAGCGGATTTTTATGGATTTGCGAGTGGAGCCCGTAAAGCGCTTCAGGGCGTGATCGAAGCCCAAATTGAAGATATAGTTCCAGAGTGTGGCAAGGCTAGCGCCAATCAGTCCCAGCACACCGGTTTTTTCCAGAGAATAGCCGAACGCCAAGGCTGCGAGGGGAACAGAAATCAGTAACCCGATAACTTCAAAAGAAATCGCTTGCCGGATTCTGTCGCCAGTGGTTCTCATGAGATGTCTCCGCAGAGGCAGGGTATGGTGCTTTTTTCTGCCCGGAGAAATAAAAAAGGCCGCGACCTGAATCGCGACCTTTTTCGAATAATGGTAGCAAGGGGCGGAGTTGAACCGCCGACCCCAGCATTATGAGTGCTGTGCTCTAACCAACTGAGCTACCTTGCCATCGCTCACCAAAGGAAGCGGCGCGTATATTATGTACGGAGGGTAAAAGTGTCAAGTGGCGACCGGTCATTCTCGCCTGAAAATCGCATTATTGGAGATGTATTTTTTACAAAAATGCTTTTAAAACATAACCTTGAATATATTTTGAGAGTGAAAAAAACTGTTCCGGTTTCGTGAACGATTGTCCCGTTTTTATAGGTATGCTGTTGACAGGGTTAACACGAACGCCCCGGAGGGTTGTTGTGAATGTTGAAGAAATCGGTTAATTTTCAGGGAGAAAGACAATAAAATTCCTATGAGTCAGCTATGACGCTGGCACTTGTGGGGACAATTTTTTCACTGGTTCTGCTGTCCCGATATCACGATCGGCAAATCAGAATTGTAACGAGCGAGTCAAAATAATGTGCGAAGAGATGCGACAATGATCGGAACGGTCGCAAAACTTTGCCTCGAATACATCTTCCAAGGAGACGATTTTTTTGCCTGAACTGAAGGCGGTTGGCCTTTTCATTATCACTGCGTTAGCGGAAATTGTGGGCTGCTACCTGCCCTATCTCTGGCTCCGGGAGGGCAAGACAATCTGGCTGCTGGTGCCAGGCGCTCTGAGCTTGGTTGCTTTCGTGTGGTTGCTGTCGCTGCATCCAACTGCGGCAGGCCGGGTGTATGCGGCTTATGGCGGTGTTTATATCTTCATGGCTATTTTATGGCTATGGGCCGTCAACGGCATTCGGCCGACAACATGGGACCTGGTGGGGTCCTCAGTGGCGCTTCTCGGCATGGCCATTATCATGTTTGCGCCGCGCACGGCTTAGCCGCGGGCCATACAATGACGACAAACCGAAAAATTCACGACAACGACCATTGAAATGTCCAGCCGTCTCGATCGCTTCATTAGCCAAAACAGTGTTTTTTCGCTTTCAGATACGCGCCTTCTGATTGCACAAAAGCGAATTGTTTTAGACGGGCACCTGGCGCATTCAATTCAACAAAAAGTGACGAAATTCACGCAGGTTGTATTGGATGGTAAGTGTCTGACATATAAAACCCCCGTTTATCTCATGCTGAATAAGCCTCGGGGGGTGGTCAGTGCGACCAAGGATCTCAAGCACCCAACGGTTTTGGATCTTATTCAGCATCCGCAGAAAAACGAACTGCACATCGCCGGACGCCTGGATTTCAATACGACCGGATTGATGTTGTTGACCAACGATGGAGCCTGGTCGCGCAAAATGAGTTTGCCCGAGACAAAGCTCGAGAAAACCTATGAGGTTACACTGTCCAAGCCTTTAAATGATGACTATGTGGCTGTCTTTCGAGAGGGTATCTATTTCAGTTATGAAAACATTACAACCCGGCCCGCAGGCTTGGAGATTCTATCCGAGTACACTGCCAGGCTATCGTTGGTTGAAGGTAAGTATCATCAAGTGAAGCGGATGTTCGGTTTTTTTCAAAACCAGGTGTTATCACTGCATCGGGCCTCTGTCGGGAATCTTTCCCTCGAGGCGCTTGAGGTGGGGAAAAGTCGTGCGCTTACAGAAGAAGAACTGGACCTTACATGCGAAGGGGCAGCGCAGTAAAAAACTGCGCTGCCTTGCTCTGCTGCCTAAACGTTAAAGCGGAAGTGGATGACGTCGCCATCTTTAACAATGTATTCCTTGCCTTCCAATCGCCATTTTCCGGCATCTTTGGACCCGGCTTCGCCATTGTATTTCACAAAATCGTCATACCCCACAATTTCGGCGCGAATAAAGCCGCGTTCGAAGTCGGTATGGATGACAGCGGCCGCCTGAGGCGCAGTAGCGCCGGTTTTAACCGTCCAGGCGCGCACTTCTTTTACCCCTGCCGTAAAGTAGGTTTGCAGGCCCAGCAAGCTGTATCCGGCGCGAATGACCCGATCAAGGCCTGGCTCGTCCATGCCCATTTCACCCAGGAACATGCTCTTCTCGTCGTCTTCCAGTTCGGAGATTTCAGATTCAATTTTGTTGCAGATCGGAACGACGATCGCGTTCTCGGCGTTCGCAATGTCGCGCACAGTGTCCAGGTACGGATTGTTTTCAAAGCCGTCCTCGCTGACGTTTGCGATGTACATGGTTGGCTTGATGGTGAGAAGGCACAATTCACGGATCAGCAACAGCTCGTCTTTGTCCAACCCCATACTGCGCACCGGCTTGCCTTCGTTCAGAACGGGCAGCAGGCGCTCAAAGATTTCGATCTGGGCCTTGGCTTCTTTATCGCCGCCCTTGGCAATCCGTTGCACACGCTTGATGGATTTTTCAACGGTATCCATGTCTGCCAGTGCAAGTTCGGTATTGATGATCTCGATATCGGCTGCCGGATCTATTTTGTTGGCAACGTGAATCACATTGGGGTCGTCAAAGCAGCGCACTACGTGTGCGATGGCTTCGGTCTGGCGGATGTTGGCCAGAAACTGATTGCCCAGGCCTTCGCCTTTGGATGCGCCTGCGACCAGGCCGGCAATGTCTACGAATTCCATGGTCGTGGGCACGATGCGCTGCGGTTTGACGATATCGGCCAGCTTATCAAGCCGTGGGTCCGGCATGGCCACCACGCCGGCATTGGGCTCGATTGTGCAGAACGGGAAGTTTTCGGCACCGATGCCGGCTTTGGTCAATGCGTTGAACAGGGTGGACTTGCCGACGTTAGGTAGGCCGACGATGCCGCAGTTAAAACCCATGGAATGCCTCTGCTGGTACTGGGAAATTTGGCAGGATTATACCGGTGTCCGCCAGCGTGTGCGAGTAAGGGATATCTGGGGTGGCCGATTGGCGGGGAGTATTGTCTTGCAGGTTCAGGCGATGGTGGGTTTGAAGCTGTGCAAACGATTCATTGCGGCGGCAAGATTGCCCGAAGCTGCATCGGGCAAAACCCGCATGGTTTCGTCAAATACCGCATTCAGATCTTCAGCTTCTCTCTTGCCCAGGCGGCCCAGCACGTAGCCGGTAACCTTACGGCTGTCTCCGGGGTGGCCGATGCCAATGCGAAGTCTCTGAAATTCGTTGGTGCCCAGATGAGCGATCGTGTCCCTCAGGCCATTGTGCCCGCCGTGTCCTCCGCCTTTTTTCAGCTTTGCGGTACCGGGGGGAAGGTCGAGCTCGTCGTGAGCGATCAGGATCTGGTTGGGCAGTATTTTGAAAAAGTCTGCGAGGGCTTTAACCGATATGCCGCTGCGATTCATGAAGGTGGCGGGGTTCAGCAGATGAAGCTCAAGGCCTTGCCACTGAATGCGGGCGTAGTGCCCGTGGTATTTCTTTTCGGGGCGGAGCGGCTGGCCCGCATCGCGGGCCAGTGCTTCGACGAACAGAGCGCCGGCATTGTGGCGGGTATTCTCGTAGTCGGCACCGGGATTACCCAGTCCAACCACCATGACAATATCCTGTGCCATTTGCCAACGCCTCCGGAGTTGTTACTCCTTGCTTTCGCCTTCTTCGTCTTCAGCTTCGTCTTCGGCTACGTCTGCCTTGACGCCTTTCGGTTTGCTGACAGACACAACAGCTTGGTCGTGCTCGCCGTCGTGCTGCAACGCAGGAATACGAACGCCTTTCGGAAGTTTCAGGTCGCTCATGTGAACGATCTGATCCATCTCTACATCAATCATATCGATTTCGATGTACTCAGGCAGATTGCGCGGCAGACACGCTACTTCAACTTCGGTCATCAAACGGAATGCAACGCCACCAAAGGTCTTGATCGCAGGAGCTGAGTCTTCGTTAACCAGGTGCAGTGGAACGTGAACAAAGATTTCCTGGTCTTTCTCAACGCGCTGGAAGTCAGCGTGCGTCAGCAGCAGCTTGTACGGGTGCCGCTGAAGGTCCTTCATGATAACGCTTTCTTTTTTGCCATTCAGATCTATGGTCAGAATGTGTGAAAAGAACGCTTCGTTTTCCAGAGCTTTTTTCAGCTCGTTGTGCCAAATGGAAATCGGAGTGGCTTCTTTGCCGGCACCGTAAATGATGGCCGGAATTTTACGTTCTTCGCGACGCAGGCGGCGGCTCGCACCTCTCCCCTTGTCGTCACGAGGAAATGCTTCAATAACAAAGTCCTGAGACATGGTTTTTACCTCAATCGTCACCTGAGCTGCCCGCGACCAGGCGTTGGAACAGGTGATGTTTCCGAAAAGCCGGATTTTTCCGGCTGACTAAAAGAGTCGGGAGCCTGATTAGGCTCCCGACTCGGTGTTTTTTCAACAGCGTCCAACGTCCTGTTTTTTCTGATATTAAGGCTTTCCGCCTATTCAGACATTCTCAAACAGGGCACTGATGGACTCTTCGTTGCTGACGCGACGAATGGATTCTGCGAGCAGTCCAGCCATACTGAGGGGGCGGATTCTAGCACAGTTCTTCGCTTTGTCACCCAATGGAATGGTGTCACATACCACGAGCTCATCCAGGTCCGAGGCATTGATATTCTCAATCGCAGGGCCGGAGAGGACGGGGTGGGTGATGTATGCCACGACCCGGGACGCGCCACGCTCTTTGAGCGCATTGGCTGCTTTGCACAAGGTGCCAGCAGTATCCACAATGTCGTCGACCAGAATGCAGGTCTTGTTTTCCACGTCACCAATGATGTGCATTACTTGGGATACGTTTGCTTTCGGCCGGCGCTTGTCGATGATTGCCAGATCGGCATCGTCCAGTCGCTTGGCAACAGCGCGGGCGCGCACCACGCCGCCAACATCTGGTGAAACCACAACAAAATTTTCAAATCTCTGCTTTTCGATATCTTCAAGCAGAACAGGCGTGGCGTAAATGTTGTCTACCGGCACGTCGAAAAAACCCTGAATCTGGTCTGCGTGAAGGTCTACGGTTAATACGCGGTCAACGCCAATACTGGAGATCATGTCCGCAACAACTTTGGCGCTTATGGCAACCCGGCTTGAGCGCACACGGCGATCCTGCCGAGCATAGCCGTAATAGGGTATGACGGCGGTGATACGCGATGCAGAAGCGCGGCGCAGGGCGTCGGCCATCACGATCAGTTCCATCAGATTGTCGTTGGTGGGGTAGCACGTGGGCTGGATGATGAAAACATCGTGGCCGCGCACATTTTCGTTGATTTCGACGGTCGTCTCGCCATCGCTGAATCGGCCTACAGTGGCCTCGCCCATCGGGATGTGCAGTTTTTTAGCGATTGCGTGGGCAAGCTCTGGATTTGCGTTGCCTGTGAAAATCATCAATTTGGACACGACGGCATCCTTCTCTTTTTCGGCGTTTGAGTCAGAGGAAGCGGGAGGAAGGTGGCTGGGGTGGCAGGATTCGAACCTGCGCATGACGGGATCAAAACCCGTTGCCTTACCACTTGGCGACACCCCAGTATCGTGCTTTTTTGGCATCATTCCAGCTCTGTCAGCTTTTGGTGAAGAGGTGATACGTTCACCCCTTTAGCGACGAACCCGATGATGCCGGAGGGTTTGCTTTCCCAGATAATCCGGGCTGCGGATTCTGTAGGGAAACGTCCAAATATGCAAGCCCCGGTCCCGGTTAATCTTGCAGGTCCGAATTTTTTGAGCCATTCCATGCTCTGATCGACTTCAGGATACAGTCTTCTTACGACGTCCTCGCAGTCATTTCGGTACCTCGAGGCGTCTCCCTCAAAAGCGGGCGCTATTCTGATTCTCGAGGTGTTTCTTGTCAACCCTTGCTCTGAAAATATCTTACCTGTGTTGATGTTGCAGGCAGGTTTCAGAACCAGGAACCAGTCTTCCGGTGGGAAAGCGGGCGTCAGTTTTTCGCCTACGCCTTCGCCAAAAGCGGCATGGCCGCGCACGAACACCGGCACATCTGCGCCGAGTGTGAGCCCTGTTTCCGCCAGTTCGTCCAGCCCGAGCCCGAGCTGCCAGAGATGATTGAGCCCGATCAGGCTGGTAGCCGCATTGGAGCTGCCGCCCCCAAGCCCTCCGCCCAAAGGCAAGCGCTTGTTGATGGCAATGCTTACGCCAGGCAGATCCCCTGAGGCCTTTGCGGCAAGAGCGCGGGCGGCCCTGACGATCAGGTTGTCTTCCTCCGAAACCCCCGGGATGGGGGTTGCAAGCCGGATGCCCGGCTGATCAGGGGTTAGTGTCAGCGAGATGTCGTCGCCGTAGTCAAGAAACTGGAACAGGGTCTGAAGTTCATGGTAGCCATCCGGACGCCTGCCTACAATGTGCAAGAAAAGGTTCAGTTTGGCAGGCGAGGGCAGAGTAATTGAGGCTGTCACGGATTAAGATTCTGCCAGTTGCCCACGACAACTCTTACTCGTTTATCGTCCTTCAAAGCGGTGATTCTGGCAGGTAGTGCAGGGATATCTCCCTGTGACTCATGCCATCGATCGTAGCGGATTTCCCAGCCGGCTTGTCGGATCATCGCCAGCTCACCCCGGTCATCAAATAGCAGCCGAAAGTCGCCGCCGGGCGCCTGTACTCCGCGTATCCACCACGTCAGGCTTTCCAGAGGTAGCTGCCAGCCCGTAGCGGCTTCCAACAGTGCTTCCGGATCTCCGGAGCGATAGGTGTCGCCGTTTGACAGCGTCAGCTCAATGAACCCTGGCGTGCCTTTAAGGTTGGTGCTGCCCATTCCAAGAAATGATGACGACAATGCGAGGTCATAGGCTTCGCCCGCCTGTATCCAGTGGTTGATGATGGCCGTGCCACTGTCGGAAGGCTGGCGCACGGCGAGTTTTCCGGACAGTTGCCAGTGGTCAAACTGGCTGAGCTTGGCGGAGCGCGCTTGCCAGTCGGCCGGTGGCTGATCGGTCATGCCTTCCGGTAGCGGCTCCAGTGCGATAGTGGTGCACGCGCTCAGGCTGACAATCATGAGTGTGGCAGCCCAGGTGCGAAAAAGCTGACGCATCACAGGTTACCTTTGTTGGTCAGCCGTTCAATGGTTTCGCGTAATACTTCGTGATCCGGATTTTTATCAAGCCCCTCTTTCCAGATAATCTCGGCCTGCTCTTCGGCGCCGCTCATCCACAGTGCCTCGCCGTAATGAGCCGCGACCTCCGGATCAGGGTAGGCCTCCCAGGCGCGGGACAGGAAATCCAGCGCCGGCTCAATCTGACCTTCCTGGAACAGAATCCACCCCATGCTGTCGAGAATGGCGGGGTTGTCCGGATCCAGTCTCAGGGCTTGTTCGACATAGCCGCGAGCTTCATTCAAGCGGTCCGTGCGAGTCGCCAGTATGTATCCAAGAGCGTTAAGTGCAACGGCGTTTTCGGGATTCTGTTCAACAATCTGCTTGAGGTCTTGTTCGGCTTTGCCGGGCTGGTCGAGCGCATCGAACAGCATGGCTCGGGCATAACGGATCTGCGGGTTTTCGGGGTAGTCTTCAAGCGCGCTGGAGGCGGCGTCAAGAGCTTCCTGCTGCTGTCCCTGGTCGAGTAGCAAATTCACCTCAAGCAACCAGAAGTTTTCAGCCTGTTCGGAATGGTCGCTGCGCAACGAACGGATGTTGGCCAGCGCGTCGTCTAGCTTCCCTTCTGATGCCAACAGAGTGCTCGCCCGGGCAAGAGATGGAAGAAAATAGTTGCCTTTTTCCACACTCTGATAGTACCCGATTGCCTGCTCGGTGTTGCCAGCCTCATCTGCAATCCGGCCAAGGTAATAGCTGGCTTCGCTGATTTGGTAACCCTGTTCCGTGAGTTTTATGAGCTCTTCCTTTGCGAGCTCAAGTTGCCCGTTTTCCAGAGCAACAAGCGCGTGTGAAAGGCGCAGGCCAGGATTGTCAGGGTAGCGCTGCACCAGGCGATTGAACTCATCCTGGGCGGCCTGTAAATCACCTTCGCTGATCAGCATGCGCCCGTAGAGCGTTCCCATCTGGCGGTTTTCCGGGAAGCGCCGGGTGTTTATCAGCAAATGATCGAGGGCTTCGTTTTCTTTGCCGACCTGAAACAGAAGATCGCCCTTGAGAATAATGGCGGGTTGGAATTTGGGCTGTTGCGCAAGCAGTGGTTCCAGACGGAGAAGGGCGGCCTCGGGATCCCCCGTTATTTTTAGCAACAAGGCGATGCTGTACTCCAGATCCGGCGTGTCCGGGTGGCGGCGTGCCATCTTTTCATACAACGCGAGCAATTCTTGCTGCTGCTCTGGGGGAAGATTGCCTGCCATGACCGCAAGGCTGTCAAAATCGGCGTCACCGCCTTGGTTGAGAATCTGCTCCATATAACCCAGGGCAGCTTCCATTTCATTTCGTTTGACCGCCTGAATGGCCGAAACCCGAAGGGCCTGGAGATTGCCGGGATCTACGTCCAGCCATAATTTTGCAAGTCTTTTCTGGGCGTTGTCGCTATTCAGCGACTGAGCAATGAGCATGGCCCGCTCGATAACATTTTTATCCCGGGACTGCTGTGCGGCTTTGAGGTAGTTAACCAGCGTGACGTCATATCGGCCACGTTGTGCGGCGATTTCCGCCGAGAGAAGCAGGTAAAGAGTTTCGGGCTCGAAATCTGCGTATTCGATGGGTGTCGTGCTGCCCGGTTGCCCGATGCCTTCTTGTTTAATCGCGTTAGTTGTCTCGTCGACGGCGGGTGTGCTCGCTGAACCGGTTATACTGGCACAGCCTGTCAGTGAGAGTCCCAGCAGGCAGGTAAACAAAAGCGGTGCGGATTTGTGCATACAACGTCCCGTGAATTGTCGACTACGCATCGTGAATAACCCGGATTCTCTCTTTTTAGAGCTGAGTCGGGCACCGGCGGCCGCCGGCTCCCTATAATGGCATAAGGTCCTGTTCTTGCCCAACCTGTGCGCACTTCCCGAACTGTAGGCGGTTTTGGGTGGCAGACAAGGCCTCTGGTCGTTAAAATGGCGTTAAACCAAGATTCGCTTACACAGTTCACCGGTAGAGGATTGCAAAACCAGGAAATGGCACTGCTAACGATGGGAATCAACCATCGCACGGCTCCTGTTGAGTTACGGGAGCGAGTTGCGTTTACGCCCGAGCGTATGTCGGAGGCGTTCGCAGAGTTGCGGGCGGCGTCTGGTGCCAGTGAAGCCGCTATTCTGTCGACTTGCAATCGTACCGAGCTGTATCTTGCCGGTGACGACGACTGCGCGCCGCTGGTGCTGCGTTGGCTGGCCGGTTTCCACGACATGGATGTTGCCGAGCTCGAAGAGGTGCTTTACGTGCACCGTGACGCCGATGCGGTGCGACACATGATGCGGGTTGCGGCCGGGCTGGACTCAATGGTTCTCGGTGAGCCGCAAATATTTGGCCAGTTGAAGGACGCCTATGCGCTGGCCAGGGAGCACGGCGGAAGCGGGTCTTTTCTCTCTCGTATGTTTGAGCAAACCTTTTCGGTTGCCAAGCGTGTTCGTTCTCAGACGGCTATCGGCGAAAATCCGGTGTCTGTCGCTTATGCCGCGGTGAGTATGGCGCATCGCATTTTTGCTGATATGTCACACAACACAGTGCTGCTGATAGGCGCAGGCAAAACCATCGAACTGGTCGCGCGTCACCTTGCTGACGCGGGTGTAAAGAACTTCATTGTTGCCAACCGTACATTAGAGCGGGCGCAAGCGTTGGCAGAATCCAGGGGCGGCCGGGGCATTCTGCTTTCGGAAATTCCAGATTATCTGGGCGATGTCGATATCATTATTTCATCCACGGCCAGCCCGCTTCCCATACTCGGCAAAGGCGCGGTAGAGCGCTCCCTGAAAAAGCGCAAGCACCGGCCGTTTTTCATGGTGGACATTGCGGTACCCCGGGACATCGAACCCGAAGTGGGTTCTCTGGCGGATGTATACCTTTACACCGTTGATGATCTGCGCCAGGTAATCGAAGAAAATATACGCACCCGTGAAGGTGCGGCCCGTGAAGCAGAAAATCTCATTGCAGACGGGGTACAAGAGTTCCTTAGCCAGCTCCGGGCACTGGATGCGGTTTCCACGTTAAAGCAGTTCCGACAGCGTGCGGAAGTGTTACGAGACGTGGAAACAGAAAAAGCCCTGCGCGTTTTACGCAACGGCGGAGACCCCGAAACCGCCTTGCGTAGCCTGGCGCGGGGCCTGACAAATAAACTCCTCCACGAACCGTCGATACAGGTTCGCAAGGCCACCACCGAAGGGCGCACCGAGGTGACTGAATGGCTGAGAGAGCTTCATCAGCTCGATGTGTTGAACGCAGACGCGACGACCACCCCGGAAAAACTATGAAATCATCAATACAGTCCCGCCTCGAGCAGCTCGTTGAACGCTTCGAGGAGGTGAGTGCTTTGCTTAGCGATCCAGACACCATTGCCCGTCAGGACAGGTTTCGGGAATTGTCCCGGGAGTTTGCCGAGATTGAGCCGGTTGTACAGTGCTTTCAGGCCTGGAGAAAGTCGCTGGACGATGTCAGTGAGGCAAAAGAACTGGCCAAAGACGGCGATGTCGATATGCGCGAAATGGCCGCGGAAGAGCTTGGAATTGCGGAACAGAAAACCGAAGATCTGGATGAAGAACTGCAGCGGTTGATGCTGCCAAAAGATCCGAACGATGGCAAAAACGTGTTCCTGGAAATTCGAGCGGGCACGGGCGGTGATGAGGCCGCAATTTTTGCGGGGGATCTGTTTCGCATGTACAGCCGTTACGCCGAACGTCGTCGCTGGCAGATGGAAGTGCTGAGCGAGAACGAAGGCGAACACGGCGGTTACAAGGAAATTATTGCCAGAGTTGCCGGTGACGCTGTGTATGGTGCACTGAAATTTGAATCCGGCGCGCACAGGGTGCAACGGGTTCCGGAAACCGAATCCCAGGGTCGTATTCATACGTCGGCCTGCACCGTTGCCATTATGCCAGAGGCGGATGAAGCCGAGGCCATTGAAATCAGCAAGGCGGACTTGCGCGTGGATACGTTCCGCTCCTCCGGCGCGGGCGGCCAGCACGTGAACAAAACGGATTCTGCCATTCGGATTACCCACCTTCCAACCGGTATTGTGGTGGAATGTCAGGAGGAGCGTTCGCAGCATAAAAACCGGGCCAAGGCGATGAGTTTTCTCGCCTCACGCCTGCAGAATGCGGAAACTGAACGCCAGCAGAAATCCATGGCCGAAACCCGCAAAAGCTTGGTGGGCAGCGGTGACCGTTCTGAACGTATTCGCACCTATAATTTTCCCCAGGGCCGGGTAACCGATCACCGGATTAACCTCACACTCTATAAGCTTGACGATGTGATTGCCGGCGATCTGGGCTCCGTAATTTTACCCCTGCAACAGGAGCACCAAGCGGAGCTTCTGTCTTCGTTGTCAGATGACGAGTAAGCGTTCAATGACCTGCCAGGCATTGTTGAACAACGCGGTTCGCCGGATTGCCAGTGAGACGCCCCGTCTGGATGCGGAGTTACTTCTTGCCCACGTAAGCGGCCTGAGCCGCTCCAGCTTTCGTGCTTTTCCTGAGCGCGAAGTGGATGCCCAACCGGCAGCGGAATTCGAAAGCCTGGTGGCGCAGCGCGCCCTGGGGATGCCTGTTGCCTATCTGTTAGGCCATCAAGAGTTCTGGTCACTGCCTCTCACGGTAAGCAGTAGCACACTGATTCCCCGGCCTGATACCGAATGCCTGGTAGAGCAGGCGCTGGAATTGCTTCTGCCGGATACGGCCCGGGTTGTCGACCTGGGCACCGGCACCGGAGCCATAGCTCTGGCGTTGGCCAGCGAGCGGCCGAGCTGGGTGATCAGCGCGTGCGATCTGTTGGACGATGCGGTGGCGCTGGCTCAGCTAAACGCTCGTCAACTGCGGTTGCCAGTGAACGTTTACCAGAGTAGCTGGTTTGCCGGATTGCCCTCTGCCAGCTTCGATCTGATTGTTTCCAATCCGCCTTACGTCGCATCGGATGACCACCATCTCAAGGAAGGTGATGTTCGCTTTGAGCCCTCGTCGGCTTTGGTGTCTGGAGCTGATGGCCTTGATGATATTCGCAGGATTGTGGACGAAGCCCCTGCCTGGCTGAGCGCGGAAGGCTGGTTGCTTCTGGAACACGGATTTGATCAGGCAAAGGCGGTTCGGGAGCTGTTCGTCGACCGTGGCTTTGCTATGGTAGAAAGCCGACAAGACTATGGCGGCAACGACCGCATGACTCTGGGGCAATGGCCCCGGAAAAAGGGAGCCCTCCATGCTGAATGATGACGAACTCCTGCGCTTCAGCCGCCAGATCCTGATGCCCCGCTTTGACATCGCGGGCCAGGAGGCGTTGAAATCCGCCCGTGTCCTGGTGGTTGGCGCCGGGGGCCTGGGTTGCCCGGTTGCGCTTTATTTGGGTGCCGCCGGCGTTGGTCACCTAACGCTGGTGGATGATGACGTGATCGAGCTGGCCAATCTGCAGCGTCAGATAGCGTTTGAAACCGCCCAGATTGGTGAGTCCAAGGCAGAAACCTTGGCCGCGCGGGTGCGCAGTATCAATCCGGCGGTGTCTGTTTCTGTGGTTAACCGCCGCCTTGAGCCGGACGATTTTGCCCGCGAAGTAGCCGAAGCCAGCCTGGCGCTGGACTGCTCTGATAACTTCAGTACACGCTTTGCGCTGAACCGCGCCTGTGTCGCGGCCGGCGTGCCGTTGATCTCCGGCGCCGCTATTCGGGGGGAAGGCCAGCTCAGCGTTTATGACAGTCGGAATCCGGAATCGCCTTGTTATCATTGTCTTTATCCGGAGCAGGGCAATGAGGATCTGACTTGTTCTGAGGCCGGGGTGATTGCGCCGTTGGTTGGTATGATTGGTTCTGCTCAGGCCATGGAGGCTATCAAGGTGATTTCTGGCGTTGGCAGACCGCTTGTGGGTCGGCTGCTGATTCTGGATGCCTGGGAAATGCAGTGGCGCGAAATGAAACTGACTAAAGATCCTGATTGTCCGGTTTGTGGATCGGGGTAAGTTTTACCTGACCGAAGCGGGCGTGAGTGCACTCACGCCCGCTTCTACATTGGTTCCCCGGTCTAGTCTTTTAGAGCCTGAAATCTGGCGATAGCTTCCTTTCTGCTTTCCTTCAAATTAACGATTGGCCTTGGGTATCCGCCGGGGATTACGCCGCTTTTTGACGGATCGTGGATGCGTTTGTTATCCAGTTTTGCCAGCTCAGGCATCCATTCACGGATAAACTCGCCCTTCGGATCAAAACGCTCGCTTTGGGTAACCGGGTTGAACACTCGGAAGTAGGGGGCTGCGTCTGTTCCTGTGGAGGCGCTCCATTGCCAGCCGCCGTTGTTGGATGCCAAAAAGCCATCCACCAGTTTTGACATGAAGTAGGCTTCGCCCAGCCGCCAGTCGATGAACAGGTTTTTGGTCAGGAACATCGCCGTGACCATTCTTAGTCGGTTGTGCATCCAGCCGGTCTGGTTGAGCTGGCGCATGGCGGCGTCAACCAGGGGGATGCCGGTGTTGCCGGATTTCCATGCCTCAAAGTGCTGACCGGGGTCGTTCCATTGCAGCGCTTCGGTTTCCGGTTTGAAGGCGCGGTGCATGCTGACTCGCGGGCAGTGATAAAGCGTATTGATGTAGAAGTCTCGCCAGGCGATTTCGGTTATCCAGGTTGTCAGGCCTTCCTGGTTACCACCCATGCCTTGCGCTTGCCTCGCTGCAATCAGGCACTGGCGGCCGGACAGTACGCCGTTGGCCAGATACGGTGAGAGCGTGCTGGTGCTGTCGAGCGCGGGGAAGTTTCGTTGGTCTTTGTAGGCACCTGCGTGCTCTGCGAGAAAGCGCTCCAGTTGGGAATGCGCGGCATCTTCTCCGGTTTCTACCAGTGCTGGCGGAGCATCGCTAAAGCCTTCGGGAATGCGCGCTATGCGTTCGGGTTTCAGGGCGTCGCCTCTGGCCTCGGGAATGGGAAAGAGCGCCGGCTGGTTGTCGTCAATCCAGCTGCGCCAGCGTCGAGAGAACGGGGTGAATACGGAGTAGGGCTCGCCTTGGCCGGTTAGTATTTCGCCCACTGGTGCTACGGTCTGGTCGCGGTACTTGCGCGCTGTGATGTTCCGTTCGTCGCACCGGTGTTTCACGGCCTTGTCGCGTTTGCGCTCGTTAACGCCATACTCTTCGTTGAAGTGGAGCTTGCGGATGCCGTGTTCCCGGCAATGAGCTTCAAGCGCTGTAATACTGTCGCTGAAGCGTTCAGCATGGATAAAACAAAGCGGTATACCGAGCTTTGCCAGTGTTTCTGCCAGAGCATTCGCGTGGGCGATCACAAACCAAACCCGCGCCGGCGACCAGTCGTGCTCCTGCCATTGTGCGGGCGTAAGGATGAAGCAGGCGCGCACGTCAGAATGGCCTCCCGCTTCACCAGCGTCTTTGCAGGCGGCGGTCAGGGCGGGGTTGTCGGCTATGCGCAGGTCGTTTCTAAACCATACCAGGTGTGTCATTGGCTATTCCATATCGGGTTGCGGCGCGGAATGTAAGGGTAATTACATCGCACTGTGGCAATAAAATCACAGAGTTAGATATTCGCCCAAAGTATCTGATTGGATTATAGTTGTCGCAACTTTACCCGCCGTATTCGTGGGAGATTCACAACGTTTATGAACAATGAAACCGAAAGCCGGCGCGATGGTGCGTGGGCCCAGCCATACGAGCTCGAGTCCGGCCAAACACAACATCACAAGCTTGGGCATGTGCGGCTGTGGATTACGTTGCTCGACAAGGAATGGCAGGTTCGCTCCGACATCCGTGAGTCTGATTCTGATCTGGTGGGCTGGACCGAATCTGTTGGGCACAAGCTGCCAGCGGCCAGTGTATCTCTGCAACGTTTTATCCGAGAAGGGGGTGAGTCAACCGTAACCTTTATACCTGCCGTTGCGAATCTCCCCACAGTGATACGCCCCTATCAGCCGCTGACTATTCCGGCGGGCGGGCGATGCA
The DNA here is from genome assembly GCF_011049865.1 of Marinobacter antarcticus. Classification (GTDB taxonomy): domain Bacteria; phylum Pseudomonadota; class Gammaproteobacteria; order Pseudomonadales; family Oleiphilaceae; genus Marinobacter; species Marinobacter antarcticus_A. The sequence goes on from NZ_DRGY01000030.1 coordinate 22,455, forward strand.
CAATTTACGTGGGCACGGTTGTGTGGATGAAAATCTGTTCCGGGCCAAAGCAAACGGTGCTGTCAGAGCTTCCGCTTGCCGAGCCGTCGTTAACCTGGGTGGGGCGCAACACCATGGAGGGCGAGCTGTGCTATTCGTCGTCCAGCTTTGCGCGCCTGGTGCTGGAAGCGGTTCCCAAGCGACCGTGGCGCGCGGTAACACCGGTTACCATCATCAATCGCCGGCCTCAACCTTTGCTGCTGGAGCGTTTCAGTCTCCCCACACCGCTGCTGTCGTTGCACCAGAACGAGCGGGGGCAGTTGTGGACTCCGGGCGTGGTTGTAGAAGTGGAAACCGATATGAATTCGGCGAGCCTGCACGTGGATGAGACGTTGCTCGTTGCCGCGGGTCCTTGTAAGCAGGTAGCGCCGGCCCGGGAAAAACCGGCCAGAGGGCGTTTTGTGCGAGCCTTCGATCGGGTATTTGGCTGATGCAGATTTTGCGGAGTAACGATTGTGATTGTTGAGTTGAAAACGGGTGCCGCTCAGGTGTTTAACGCGATAGCGTGGGGGCAATGGATCAGCTCTGGCTTTTTGCTGGTGCTGGGCGCTGTGCTCGCGTCGCTGGCGGCGCGCAGCGTGTCAAAGGTGATGGCCAAACGCAGCTCTCGGCACCATACGGTGATGGTTCGGCGCCTGGTGTTTTACGTAATTTTTGTGTTGTTTGGTGTGGCAGCACTTCGGGAAGCCGGCTTTTCACTGGATGTTGTGTTGGGCGCGGCCGGCATCCTGACCGTCGCGATCGGTTTTGCGTCTCAGACCTCTGCGTCCAATATGATCAGCGGGCTATTCCTGCTTGTTGAAAAGCCTTTTGAAATCGGTGACTCCATCGAAGTCGAAACGATCGCGGGCGAAGTGGTGGGAATCGACATGCTCAGCGTTAAGCTGCGCACCCGGGACAATCTTTATGTGCGCATCCCGAACGAAACGTTGATCAAGACACCCGTGGTCAACCGTTCCCGGTTTCCGATTCGTCGCATCGACCTTAATGTGGGGATTGCCTATGCTGAAGATGCAGGGAAAGTAGAAGCACTGTTGATGGAGTTGGCCGAAAAGAATCCCGCCTGCCTGGAAGAGCCAAAAGCGTTTGTATTGGTCACCGCGTTTGGCCCATCCTCGGTGGAGCTGCAATTTTCTTTCTGGGTGCCGAAAGACAAGGTGCTTGAAGGTAAAAGCGTTATGCTTGTTGCCATCAAGAAGACCCTCGACAGGGCCGGTGTGGAAATACCCTTTCCGCACACAAGTATCTACGCTGGCAGTCATTCTGAGCCCTTCCGCGTGCAGTTGATGGCGCCGGAGAAAGCCACTGAAAAGGAACAGTTGGATGTCTACAAAGACAGCTGAAGCCATTAAAACCGTTGCGGTAACACCGGCTGAAAACAAAATTAGCCTGGGTTGGCGTGAGTGGGTGGCGCTGCCTGATTTGGATATTAACCGCATCAAGACAAAAGTGGATACTGGGGCGCGTACGTCTTGTCTGCACACGTTCCGAACGGAGCCCTACACAAAGGACGGCGAGCGCCGGGTTCGGTTTTGGGTGCACCCGGTTCAGAACGATATGCATCAGATGGTGGAGTGTGATGCCCGCGTTCTTGATGAGCGTGATGTATCCGATTCCGGTGGTCACACGGAACTGCGGCTGGTGATTGAAACCACTTTGGTCGTCGGTAGTGAAAGCTGGCCGATTGAAGTAACGCTCACGAACCGGGATACCATGCGATTTCGCATGCTGCTCGGGCGCACCGCAATGGCAGGCCGCTCGATGATTTATCCCGAAGCTTCTTATCTCGCCGGAGAGCCGGCTTTAAGGCCTGAAAAATGAAAATTGCAGTTCTGTCGCGCAACCGGCATTTGTATTCAACCCGCCGTCTGGTAGAAGAAGGGGTTAACCGTGGGCATGAAGTGAAGGTCATCGACTGCCTGCACTGTTCGATGAACATCACGTCGGCTAATCCCCGGATTCACTACCACGAAGATGTGCTGGAAAATTTTGACGTTGTCATTCCGCGTATCGGTGCGTCTGTTACCTTCTATGGCACGGCTGTTTTGCGCCAGTTTGAAATGATGGGAACCTTCCCGGTGAACGAGTCTGTTGCCATCACCCGCTCCCGGGACAAGCTGCGATCTTTGCAGTTGCTTGCGCGCAAAGGCGTTGGCATGCCGATCACCGGTTTTGCCAACAAACCCGATAACGTGCCGGAGCTGCTGAAAATGGTGGGTGGGGCACCGGTTGTTATCAAACTGCTGCAAGGCACTCAGGGCATTGGCGTGGTGCTGGCGGAAACCCGCACGGCCGCCGAAAGCGTGATCGAGGCCTTTATGGGGCTTAAGGCCGACATACTGGTGCAGGAATTCATCAAGGAAGCCGGCGGTGCTGATATTCGTTGCTTTGTGATTGGCGACAAAGTGATTGCCGCTATGAAGCGACAGGGAGCGGAGGGTGAGTTCCGGTCTAATCTGCACCGCGGTGGCAGTGCGTCACTGGTGCGTATTACGCCGGAGGAGCGCAAAACAGCCATTACCGCAGCCAAGTCCATGGGCTTGAACGTGGCGGGTGTCGACTTACTTCGCTCCAGTCGCGGCCCGCTGGTCATGGAAGTTAACTCCTCGCCCGGCCTCGAAGGTATTGAAAACGCCACCGGCAAAAATGTTGCAGGCATGATCGTAAACTGGATCGAGAAAAATCAGGCGCCTTGGCGCACCAAAACCAAAGGCAGGGGTTAGTCGATGGCGCGCGCGCCTTTTGAAATGGCGGGAGTCAAGGTTCAGCCTGGCACCCGGCAAACCGTAGAAATTCCAGTGGCAAAGTTGTACACCCATACCCCTTTGCACATACCCGTTGAAATTGTGCATGGGCGCCGGGATGGCCCGGTTTTGATGGTGTGTGGCGCCATACACGGTGATGAAATTGCCGGTGTGGAAATTGTTCGTCGGGTGCTTAAAAACTCGACGCTTCGTAATTTGCGCGGCACGTTAATAGCCGTGCCCATCGTGAACATCTTCGGGTTTGTGCATCGCACGCGCTATCTGCCTGACAGGCGGGATCTTAATCGCTGCTTTCCTGGCAGCGAACGGGGCTCTCTTGGCGGGCGCATTGCCTATCTTTTGCGTACCCAGATAATGGAGCACGTGACCCACATCATCGATTTACACACCGGCGCCATTCATCGATTTAACCTGCCGCAGGTTCGGGCGGAGCTGAAAAACCCTGAAACCGCGCGAATGGCCGAAGCGTTTGCCGCACCGGTGATTATTGATGCAGGCCTGCGGGAAGGCAGTCTGCGCGCCTACGCAGACTCTCTGGACATCCCCGTCATCACCTATGAAGGTGGCGAGGCATTGCGGTTTGACGATGTTGTTATCGGCAGCGGCGTGAAAGGTGTGATGCGAGTGATGCGAGAGCTGGAAATGGTTCCTCCGCGAAAAGGTCGCAATGTCGCGAAAAAACGCTCGGAAATCGCTGCCAGTTCCCAGTGGGTGAGAGCCGAGATTGATGGCATCATGCGCCCCGTTGCGCAGCTCGGGCAGAAAGTGCGCAAAGGCCAGAAAATTGCCATGGTTGCGGATCCTTTTGGCGAGTCTGAAACCGCTATTCTCTCGCCCTGCTCCGGCATTGTGATTTGCGTCAACAATCTCCCTTTGGTAAACGAGGGCGAGGCGATTTATCACATCGCCCGGTTCGACGAACTGGACGAAGCGGAAAAGGCCATGGATTATTTCCGCAGCTCCTTTGAAGCCGAAGTAAGCGAGGCCGTTGTACCCATGCACCCCTGGGACGAACTCCAGAAATAAACCACAGGAGCAATCATGATTTGGGATCAGACGTTTGTTGATTTGGCGCCGCTGCCCCGGGGATTTCACCTGCTAACCAATGAAATCCTTGCTCAGGCGCCGGAGATGAACAACTGTGAGGTCGGGTTGCTGCACCTGTTTATACAGCACACGTCGGCTTCGCTGGCGGTGAACGAAAACGCTGATCCGGACGTGCGCGGTGATCTTGAACGCCACTTTAACGTGATAGTGCCCGAGAGGGCGCCGCACTATGAGCATGTGATGGAAGGGCCAGACGACATGCCCGCCCACCTCAAAAGCGTTCTCATCGGCCCGTCACTCATGTTGCCCGTTCGCCAAGGGCACCTTGCGCTGGGAACATGGCAGGGCATTTACTTGTGTGAACACCGGGATCGGGCGGATGGCCGGCGGATTGTGGCTACGTTGCAGGGGCGTTGGTGAGCATTAGCTCGCGGGATAATACCAAACCTCTGCTATCTGCTCAGCATAGTCTTGCCAGGAAAAAGAATTTTCCGACCGCAGAATCTTTTTCAGTTTTTGCAGTGCATCCGGCTGCCCGACCACCGAGGCGGGTAAGTAGACGAGACCTTGCAACAGTTGCTGTCGAATAGTCGCTGGCAAACTGTGATCCGAGTCAGCGTGCCCTACAAGAGCAGCAGGAGCCATCACTGGATCTGCCTGCTTACCGGGGTTTGTTTGCTGCCCAAGACGGACTGTTTTTGTCGTTTCCCGAAAATCGGCAAAGCCATGTTGCCAGGCTTTTTCCCCGGGCCAGTGATACGCCATGGTTCCACTCAATGGTTTGTAAACAGCGGTGTAAACCGTGCCGAACTGTTGCGTATAGTTGCCAGAGAGCAGTGGCGGGGCTAAAAATGCGTTGCGAAGTGGCTGCTCACTCATCGTGTCGCCTGTCAGCAATTCATCCAGAAACTGTTTACGCTCGAGCGTTTTAGAAAACACGGCCTGCTGTGGCCAGGTTACTTTGGTCTGATGGTTGGTAATACAGCGCTCGCGGGTAACAATCGCGGGCTGATCAGGGGCTAACATCACGGTGGCAAAATCTCCCTGTCTGTCGACAAGGGTGACGTTGTACGCCATGTGTGACGGTATCCTTTGCAGTACCTTTATCGCCTGCTTGACGTTCTCGCAGGTTTGCAGCACATAGCACATTATGAACGGAATGCCGAAACCCTTTCCCACCTTGTTGCTGCCGCCAAAGGTCAGCGAAGCCACAAGGCCGGATTTGTTCATGCCATCATTCAGTCCCCAAAGGCACTCATTGGTACCAATAACCTCTTGCCCCAACCAGTTCGATTGGGACAGCAAGTTCTCGGATATATCCGGACTGAGGTCATAATTGCGTATCAGCAACGGCTCGTCATTCAGCAACACCGCTTGCGAGCAGCTCACCAGATAAGCCGGTGGCTGATACCCCGTCAAAAACTGGGCCGCGACAGGGCAATCATTAGTGGCCTCCAGGAAACGCTCGTAGAGCGGCTGCATTTCCGGCATCACCGCCGCGAGCTGCCGCTGCCCCTGTTTGAGCGCACTCGGGTTAATATCGTCACGCTTTTTTTGACCATACCAGACTTTATAAGCCGGCCAGTAGTCGTTAAAAGCAGCCTGCCATTGCGTATCGATCTTCTCGATTTTACGGGCGCGAAAAGTAGTCGGTAGCATTTTCTTCTCCTGGAAATTGCGTGACAGGTTGGTTGTCACTATGATGCATACTGTGATCACTTGCGGAAAGGTTGTCAACACTATGGATCATATTGATTTCCAGGCCTTGTCATTACAACGGGTAAAGTCGACCGATATTGCGGGTCTATTCAGTTTGTGGCGCATCCAGAACATCGCCACGGTTTACCGTGCCCAACGCGAGCACCAAAGCGGCGGCTTTGGTAATCCGGAAAAGCATCCCTACGTCTGGGCTGTCGCCTTAATGGTCGATGGCCTATGGGCGCGCGTGCACAATGCCCGTGGCCAGGGCCGAGAATGGAGTAATCTAGACCGGCTGGAAATATGGTTGCGCGAGCAGGGTATCTCGCGCTGGCAAGTCGTGAATGATTTGGAAGAAACCGGCGTCAAAAGGCTGGGTGAAGCTTATTACAAGGCACCAAAGTAACGTTTGAAAGAGAAGCGGGGACCGGAATCCCCACATTTCCGTGTCAACAAGATCGAGAACAATCCGGTTGCTTAAAAATCGACCCCGAGTCAGCCGGGAATCTCACAGCTTCGCCAGCGCGGCGTCGTAGTCCGGTTCCTGAGCAATTTCGGGCACCTGTTCGGTGTGAATAACAGTGCCGGTCTCATCCAGAATAACAATAGCGCGGGACAGCAGGCCCCTGAGTGAGCCGTCCGTCATCTCGACGCCGTAGTCCGTGCCGAACTCCCGGTTGCGAAACGTGGAGACCGGCATTACCCGATCCAGGCCCTCGGCCCCACAAAATTGGGCCTGAGCAAAGGGCAGGTCCGCCGAAATGCACAGCACCACGGTATTATCCAACTGTGCTGCCGCTTCGTTAAAGCGCCTCACTGACTTGGCGCAGGTGGGGGTGTCGATGCTGGGAAATATGTTGAGGAGAACACGCTGGCCCGACAAATCCGCCAGCGTTAACGTTGTCAGGTCGGTTTTAGCAAACTGCGCCGCCGGAGCTTTGCTGCCAGGGGCCGGTAACTCACCGATTGTTTCTATGGTAACGCCGCGCCGGGTAATGGAAGCCATGGTGATTCCTTCTATATTGGTTTGGATCTGACTGGACAACCATTACAAGAGTTGAGCGCAAAGCACAAACGAAAACTATCCGAGAGGCTGACCGAGGTGTTGTCTTGACCGGTTGAATGCGCCCCCGGAGTAATTGGAAAACGAGAACCGTCAGGCACAGCGGTATAGTCGGTGGAGTACCAATAAGTTAAAGTAACTCGTTGAACCGACTCGTAACCGGATTGCTTAGCGATGGAAGATGCCCTGCAAAAAGTGACGCTGCGCCAATTACAGATTTTTCTGGTCGCCGCGCAAACGCTGAGCTTTATACGTGCGGCGGAAATCCTGCGGCTGACACCCCCGGCGGTGTCGATGCAAATGAGCAGTCTGGGTGAGGAGCTGGGCGCACCTCTGTTCGAGAAGAAGGGGCGCAACCTAGTGTTGACGGTGGCCGGTGAAACCCTCATTCCCTACGCCGAACGGATCACCCAAACGTTGCAGGATGCCAACAGCGCCATCGCGGCGCTCAAGGGCGTCCAGCGCAGCACGGTCAAGGTTGGCATGGTGACCACATCGCGTAATTTCGGGCCGCATCTGGTGGCGAGGTTTCAGGCGGAACACCGTGACACCAAGCTCGACATTATTATTGCCAATCGCCGTAGCATTATCGAAAAGCTCGAGCATCAGCAGGTGGATGTTGCCTTGATGGGGCGTTCGCCCCGACGTATTCAGGTGGATTCTGCGCCCTTTGCCGATCACCCCTACGTGGTAATTGCGAACCCGAACCACCCGCTGGCAAAGCAATCCAGGATTGATCCTCTGGAGTTGAGCAACGAGACTTTTCTGGTGCGGGAGAAGGGCTCGGGCACTCGCATGGTGCTTGAGCGGTTTCTTGAGGACAGCGGGCTTGCAGTGCCACGAATTCAGGAAATCGGCGGTACGGAGAACATCAAACAGGCGGTGATGGCGAATATGGGCGTGGCGGTGATTTCAGGCCACACCATTCATCTGGAGCGCCAGTTGGGGCTGCTGAGCGTGTTGGACGTGCAGGGCATGCCGCAAATCCGCACCTGGTTTGCGGTGCATCTCAAAGGGCGCGAGCTTAGTGAAGCCGCCGTCAGATTCGAGCAGTTTGTGAAGGAACAAGGGCCTCAGTTTATGGCTGAGTTTTTTGGCGAACCTGCGACAACACCGCGCGGGCCCGGGTAACCACCGGCAAGTCCACCATTTTACCGTCCAGAACCACTGCTCCCCGTTGTGCTGCAATCGCCGCGTCAAAGGCTTCAATCACGCGTGTTGCGTGGGCGATGTCTTGTTCATTAGGTTCAAAGGCCTGGTTCAGGATTGCGACCTGGCTGGGGTGAATGCACAGGGCGCCGTCAAAGCCCATGGCCCGCCCCTGGTTTACGGAAGCCGCAAAGCGTTCAAGATCACCATACTCGGCAATGCTTCCGGGAAAACCAAATGCCTGAATGCCCGCCGCCCGGGCTGCGAACACTACCTGCTGGCAGGGGTGGAACAGCATATCCGGTGTGGGTTCAAAGTGGCCGTCAGCGCTGAGATCTTCGCTGCCGATGGCTAAGCCGGTGAGTCGGGTGCAGGCCTTGGCCAGCTCGTTGGCTTGAGCCAGGCCGGCAACGGTTTCTACCAGTGCCATCAGTTGAATATCGCCCACGCCGAGCCCGCGTTCCATTTCAAGCTCGGTGATGAGCTCGTCGATAAGCTGAAGGTGTCCGGCACTCGACGCCTTGGGCACCAGAACGGTCCGAACCCCCTGCGCAACGGCTGCTTCCAGGTCCTGCACGGTGTTTCGCAGGTCGCGATTGATACGAACGCCTACTCCAATCCCGTGTGAGTTGATCTGGTTTACCGCACTCTCAAGGGTGAGCCTTGCGGAGGCTTTGAGATGCGCGGGTACGCTGTCTTCCAGATCAAGAATGATCGCATCCGCACCGCGGGTATGGGCGCTGGATACAAATCGCTCGATGTGCGCCGGGACGAACAGCAGTGAGCGGTAGTTTGGAAGAGGTGTTTTCATCACGTTAGCGCCTGGTGAGGTCTGATGACTGAGGAGCGAATTCCGCGCGAATCGACTGCGTATGCTCACCGGCGCCGGGAATGCGTCCGTACTGTGCGTCGCCGGGTTCGCCGGAATGCCGGATTGGCGGCGCCACCAGTTCGGCGCTTTCACCGCCCGGCAGGGTAACCGCCCGGCGTCTCAGCTGTGGATGCTTTGCAAAGGTTTCCATCGAATTGACGGCCCCGTAGGCAATGTCTGCGGCTTTGAGTCTGTCTTCAAGAACGAGCCTCAGGCAAGAGGAAAATACCTGATCGATGTAAACGTCCAGCGCCTCCCGGTTGCGAACGCGAGCTTCGCCACTGCTGAAGCGCGGGTCTGCGGCGAGCGCCGTATCGCCGAGTATGTCGCTGCAAAATCTTGCCCACTCGCGCTCATTTTGCACCGAGATGGCGAGAATTTCTCCGTCTTTGGTGTCGTAACCACCGTAGGGCGCGATAGAAGGGTGGTGCAAACCCACCCGTTGGGGCGCTTTGCCGCCGTAGGTTGTGTGCATCAAGGGCACGGTCATCCAGTCGGCGGCGGTATCAAACAGCGAGACTTTCACGCCGCTGCCTTTGCCGGTGCGCTCCCGCAAGAACAGCGCTTGTTGAATACCGATCACCGCGTTCATGCCCGCGCCTATGTCGCACACCGAGACGCCGATGCGGCCGTGGCCTTTGGGTGAACCATTAATGGCGACCAGACCACTTTCACACTGCACTAAAAAATCGTATGCCTTCATATCGCGATACTGGCCGTCTTCTCCGTAGCCGCTGATATCGCAGGTAATCAGCTTGGGGTAGCGGGCGCGCAGATCATCGGTGTTGAAGCCGGCGCGGCCCACGGCGCCGGGCGCCAGGTTCTGGATAAACACGTCTGCCCCGGAAAGAATGCTGTGCAAAAGCTTTGAGTCTTCGGCGTCTTTAATATTCAGCTCAAGGGATTCCTTGCCGTGGTTGGCCCAGACGAAATAGGAGGATTCACCTTTCACCACGGTGTCGTACTGGCGGGCAAAATCGCCGCCGCCGTTGCGTTCAATCTTGATCACCCGGGCGCCGCCCTCTGCAAAGTGACAGGAGCACAGAGGGGCCGCTACCGCTTGCTCAAGGGTGACAACCCGCAGGCCTTCATAGGGTTTAGTTGTGGCGTTTGCGCCGTGTGTATTACTGTTCATTGGTTGCTCCGGCTGTTAATGCAAGCATCGCAATGCTGCGCCGCATTTCGTTGCTGACGACATTCATGCCCTCATCGAAGCCCATGCCGGGCTTGACCAGCATCCGCATAGGGCGTGCGGCGAGTGCGAGGTGAACGCAGGTGCGGGCGGAAATGTCGGTCTCGTTGCAGGTGCCGCCCTGATAGGCGAGCACCCCATTGTTATTACAATACCGGATAGCGTCCACAACGTTGTGGATGCTGCCCAGGTCCGGGGTTTTGATCTGCACCATATGGCAGCATTGGGCGTCGGTGAACTCCACCACGTCCTGATACGTGTTGCACCATTCGTCTGCCACGATGCCAACGTTTGAACCAAGCGTTTCCAGCCTGTGCGAGATGGCGCTGAGGGCCTCGATTTGAGGGTTTTTGCCACCGGCATCAACGGGTCCCTCAATTTGCAGGGAGAACTCTCCGGCGGCCGCACCCAGTTGCGCCAGATACTCCGCGATGCGGTCGGTGTTGTGGTCGAAGATCAGGCCGATGGTTCCGTACACATCAATATGCAGGTCCGGTCTGTATTCCGGGATCTGGCGCACCGAACGGATACGTTCGGCCAGCCAGGCCACGTATTCAAACAGTTTTTCGCCGCGCCGGCCAAGTTTGTCGGCCACGTTGTTGATCAGCCCGTGGGGCAGGGCACCTACCTGTTTGAGGATCATCTTGTCGACCGCACGATAACGGTCGTCGCCGCTCTGACCGAACAGGGGCACAGCCTTCGGTATGACCGGCAGTTCGTATTCCCGGCAGATAACCTCCATTTTCAGGCATCGACCAGCCAGGGCAGTGGCTTCCAGCAAGGCCTGGGAAATGCCATACCGGATGGCGGTATGCAGGCGCCGGCCGTCAATCTCGAGGTTGTCGAAAAACCGGGCATTCTGAAGAAAGCTGTCTACCGTTAACCCTTCCAGCAGCGGGCGCAAATGGGCGTTCATAAACGCAATGAAATGATCGGCGGTAAACAGGGCGTCGCGCCCGGCGGCGCCGGAGTACTGCACAGCCGCGCAATCGCCCACGGCAACGCTGCCGTCTTCAAGGGTCAGAATAACCGACACGCATTCGCCAGCTTGGCGAACAGAGCGGAAGCCAGGTGTCATGGGGTCGCCCTGATAGGTGAAACCGTCCTGTGTGGCGCCTTGCTTGATGGCTTGCTGATCGTCGAAATAGAAGGCGGACAAACCACCCACAAATACGGTACGTGTAATTATCATGAGCTTGCTCTGCTTTCTGAAATTTAAGTGATCAGATGTCTACAAAGGCCGCCCGATCAGGCGGCTGTTCGAGATTGCGTTCACGTCGTCAATGACCATCTGGAAAGACGGTTCGCGGCCTTCGCTTGCGGCCCGTTCGGCGATCCTGTCACGGTGAAAGGCGAGCACGTCATCGGGCAGGGGCGAGTTGCCTTTATCGAGCACTCGCAAGGCGCCGTTGTCATCACGCACAGGCATCAGGACGCCGGCGTTGGCCCGTGCGGGCGCAAAGGGAATGTCCATCACGCCTGACTCGAACGCCCGAATGGTGCCCTCTGCGATATTACCCTCGCCCAGGGCGAATACCCGCGACAGTACGGCGCGTACTTCCCGCTTGATCATGTCGGTTTCAAGGGCAACGTCGTCGCCCGCAGGCTTTTGCTGTTCACCCAGCATGTTGATCATCTGGCGGGTAGCGCGAAGACCATCCCGGTTGGCCGCCATGGTCGGTACGCCACTGGCTTCGTGGGGTGTTTTGACGATAACTTTGGTGGCGCCGGCCAATGAAGCTGCCGCGGCGCCCAGGCAAATCACCCCGTAAGCCGAGGACTCTTCATCCGGAAACCCGCCCATCCACTGGTGGAACACCGTGCTGAGCTGATAGCCGGAATACCCGGCCGCGCTAAAGTACTCCTCACCGAGTTCCCGGAGCGAGCGGATTGCGGCTATGTCCTGCACCAGATTGCCGCCTTGGCCATACCCCAGGGTGATGCATTTCACCCCCTGTTCCAGCGCCAGCAAGCCTTCAAGAATCATCACGCAATGGGACACAAACGGTGGCACCAGGGTGCCGGTGAGCGGCCCGAACGGTTCGCGATTAATACGCACGCCTTCTTCTTCATAGCGCCCCACAAGCCGATCGCAATACTGCCAGTGCCGAATGCTGTCGCGCAGCTTCACACTCTTTGCATAAGGAATGTTGTAGGAGATGCCACCGCCTTCGTAGCTGGTGAAGCCTGCCGCCAGCGTAATTTCGGCCAGCAGGCGGGCATCGGGCGTGCCGTGGCGAACCTGAACCGGCTTATCCAGCGCTTCCACCAGTTCCCGGCAACCCTGAAGGCCATGATTAACCGCGGGGAAACCGTTCATCAGAGAGCGCCCTGCTTCCCGTGAGCGGGCGATACCGTTGGCGCACTTGTCGTAACGGTTGTGGCGGGTATAGGCGTCAATCGTGGTTGGCAACACATCGCAATAAGGCTGTAAATCGGTTAGCAGGGCGATTTGCTCCTGCAGCAGAGCCACGCCCGCTCTTGGCTGCAGCAAGGTTCGGCCAGCGTCGTCGGCGGCTTTCATAACGGCAGAGAACTGCTTCTCCACCGGCAGATCGAGCTGGTAGCGAACGCCCTCCCGGAAGTTGACGTCGGCACCCGTCGGCCAGGTGTTCAACACGGCGTTGCGTTCTGTTTCAAATACCTTGTCAGCCAGGCGCTGGTTTACAAGCGTTTCTGTTGAATCCGGATGCATGATTGAGTGCCCTCAGGCTGCGATTGCAATAGAAAGTTGTAACTGCGCAGTGCCAGCACGCGCGGCGGCCTCCGGGTAGCCCCGGGCGATGTTGGCCAATAGCGGAAACAGGTAATGTTCGTCGCGATAGAACGCCACATATTTTGGTGCCAGTATCTGTTTACTGTGCTCGTCAACCGAGAGACTCGCCAGCCAGGGATTGGGGTCAAACCGCGTGACGTTTGAGAGGTAGCCCCCGGAACCGATGACGCGCCGAACGCACGACAGGTCTCGCCCGGTTTGCACGTTCACCACGCCATCTACCGTGCTGACCTGATGAACTCGCCCTGCGTGCCGGCTGCAGGCGTTCACCACGCAACTGCCGGCAAGCGCTTCATCAAACGCCCGCCCTGCTGCGTTATCTGGAATGGTGTCGGGGCTTTTGGATACGCAGTTCAGGTGAGCCCGGAAGGCTTTTTCGGCGAGCCCCAATTGCTGCAAACCGTCCTGAATAAGGTGTTTACCAGCCGCCGCAGCACTGTTTGCTGAAATTCGCATGCCCAGATCGCCCTCAACAGTGCGTTTTACCAGGGGTTCGGGTAAGCCCCGGCGCACGGTGCCGTTGACCGGCTGCTCGCCGTGACAGGAGTAGACGTCCGTTGTGGCGCCACCCAGGTCAATCAGCATGAATTCTTCCCAGCCAGGCGCATAGTGGCGGATGTGCTGGCAGTACTCATAGATAGCATAGGGCGTGGGCGTTGGCTCTTCACCGGTCGCGTCAACGATGATATCCAGGCCCTTGCCTTTAACAATGCTCGCCAGGAAAACCTCGCGCAGAGCCAGGCGCGCGGGTTCGGGGTTGGGCTGCTCAAGTGAAGGCAGCAAATTGTCCACAAAGGTTACGTCTCGTGCGGCCAGTAATTCCGCAACTTCGTCCCGAACCGACCGGTTGCCCGCATACACAATGGGGCAGGTCAGGCTGGATTTGGCAATGGCGGCTGCGTTTTTCAAAACACAGTCGGTATGGCCACCATCGGTGCCGCCGGCAAACAGCAGAATGTCGGGCGGGGTTTCTTCAAGGGCCAGAATGTCAGAGCGGGTCAGCCGGTAGGAATAAACCTGGCTTATTTTCGCGCCTGCCGAATAGGCAGCGATGCGTGCCATCTCGGAAGTGACTTCAGGCACAATGCCCAGCGCCGCCACGCAAAGGCCACCCTTGGCCGAAGAAGAATAGAACAACCGATCCGACTTGCCGTGCTTTTCAAGATCACGGCACACGCCAAAAAAACTTTCCGACAAGTTGTCGACCGAAGTAGGGCGAGTTTCCCGCGCCAGCAAGCGCAAGGTCCCGGACGCGCTCATTTCGAAGGCCGCCCCCTTGGTCCACGTAGAGCCTATGTCTATCGAGGTGATAATCATGCGGATTTGGTCAACGGCTCGCGGGCGAAACGCTGCTCGATGATGTCATCTTTAAGCCACTTGACCAGATCGTGAAGATCAACGCGCGGTGAGCAAACGCGGTCAAAACCCATTTTCAGAAACAACGTTTCGATGTCCTGAAAATCGGACTTGCCGATCACAAGATTGCCGCCCACGTACAACAAAACGTCGTCCAGACCACGTTCAAAACAGCGCCCACGCAGGCCATGACAGTCAATTTCCCCGTGCCCATAAATGGACGACACCAGAATGGCGTCTGCGCCGGTTTCGATCGCCGCATCGATAAACTCATCCTGGCTGACCATAACGCCCAGATTGATAACGTCGATTCCGGCCTGGCCCAATACGCTGGCCAGAATCTTGTTACCCACGGCGTGACAATCAGAGCCGATAACACCCAGAACAACCTTGTATTCATGCTTGTTCGACATAGATTTCATGACATTAATCCTTAACGTGCGGCCCATCGGAGCGTAAAAATCGGGCGAAGAATGATAAGACAATGTCATCATAATAGGTAAGTAAAAGTTATTTACAAGTATTTATAGGTAAATAATTATGACCAATTGGTGGTAGATGGATATTGTTCGACTCCGCTAATTTTGTTTTTGGGCCGGACTAACGGGGTTCGATTGCGTTGGCGGGATTCAACCCATAGCTCGGTTTTTATGGGTGAAACATCACCCATTTTTCTGTATTCAGTGCCGTCGAATTTTTAAATAGTGTTGTTTTATAAACGGTTTTTAATTCTGGCCTACTCCTTGCTGGTTAGTTGTTATCGTGGCCCCTACGGGCTTCGTCGAGCACCCAATAAACAAATCGAATCAGGGAGCATTCTCTATGAAGACCCAAGCCATTATGGCGGCGGCATTCGCCTCTACTCTTGTTGTTGCTAATCCAGTTGCCGCCCAGGACCGGGCCGGATGGCCGGAAAACTTTACGGTGGGCACGGCCAGCCAGGGCGGTACTTACTTTGCCTATGGCTCCGGTTGGGCTAACTTTGTTGCAGAAAGTCTGGGCGTTTCCGGCGGTGCTGAAATTACCGGCGGCCCTATGCAGAACATGGCACTGGTGCACACCGGCGATCTCAAGTTTGGTCTGACCACCATGGGCCCGGCTCGGGAATCCATGGAGGGCAACAGCCCAATTGCCCCGGGGATGAAAATGGACAACGTGTGCGCCATGTTCCCCATGTATGAAACACCTTTCTCGGTGACGGCACTTTCCAGCTCTGGTATCACGTCCATTTCCGATATTCCGGATGGCGCCACTATTGGCTTCGGCCCGGCTGGCTCAACGTCAGACACCTATTTCCCACGCATGATGGAAAGCCTGGGTGTGAACTTCGAGCGCCGCAACGGCAGTTGGTCTGATCTTGGTAGTCAGCTTCAGGATGGCTTGATCGATGTGGTGGCCTTTGCCGCAGGCATTCCCATCCCGGCTGTTAGCCAGTTGGAAGTTCAGACCGATGTAAACATCATTGGCATGACCGATGCGGAAGCGAAGAAAATCACGGATAACTTCCCGGTGTCTGAATTCACGATTCCTGCGAACACGTACCAGTCGCTTGACAAGCCGTCGCGAGTGGTTTCCATGTGGAACTTTGCCATGGTGAACTGCGATATGCCTGAGAGCTTTGTGTATGAAATCACCAAGCTGACCATGGAGCAAAACGACAGAATGGTGTCTATCCATAAGGCGGCCAGCAACTCCATTCCCGAGAACTATAGCAAGAACAACGTTCTGCCTTGGCATCCTGGCGCAGCGCGCTGGTTCAACGAAAACGGTTACACCATCGAAGAAAGCAAGATCAAGTAGCACTGTTGATCTGAGTAACTGATTGAAAGGGGTCGGGAGGCCCCTGAACAACAGCCGGCAGAGTCTGTCGGCTCCGATTTGCCTGCTTCCGGGAATGCCCCAATGACACTCGAACGACATTCCAAAGACTTTTCCGATGTGGAGGTGGGCGAAAACCATGTGCTTGCCCACGACGTGGATGAAGAGCCTGTAGAGACCAACCGCCGATTGTTTGTAGGCGGCATGATGAAGTTTGTTTCTTTGCTTGCGATCGCTTACTCCTCATTCCATCTTTATTCACTGAACATTGCACCGCTGGAGACCTGGTCGTTCCGGATTGTGCACATTGCCGGAACGCTTGTTCTGGGCTTTGTTCTGTTTGCCGGCGCACGATTTGTGTCATCCGAAGAGGGCCCTGCGCGCCATCGCTGGACCACGTGGATAGGCGCTATTGCGCTCATACCCGCATTTTATGTGCTGTATCAAGCCTTTTCGTTTTGGCAGATGGTTCGGAATGGCGCCATGCGAATTCCCGTTGAGCTGGAAACCTGGCATTTTGGCTGGCCCTTACTGGCGGCAACGAGCACGGGTATTGTGATTAGCTGGTTCCATCAGCGCGAGCGTTCGCGTTTTAGCGTGCCGGATCTGGTGCTGATTGTGTGTTCCGTGGCCGTTGCCACGTATTTTCTCGTGGTTTATAACACCCCCATGCGCATGTCTACGGGCACCTCGTTTGCGCCGATAGGCATCTCCTTTGCCGCTGTGGCAGGCACCGCGCTGATTATGGAGCTTACTCGCCGGGTTGCCGGCCTTGCCTTGGTGGTTATCGGGCTGATATTCCTCTTGTATGTATTTGCCGGCCCCTATCTGCCGGGCTTTCTTGGCTATCCCGGGCTGTCGGTGCAGCGCTTTTTCAGCCAGGTATACACGGACGCCGGTATTCTTGGGCCCACCACGGCTGTATCGTCTACCTACATTATTTTGTTCATTATTTTTGCCGCGTTTTTGCAGTCATCAAAAGTCGGTGACTACTTCGTGAACTTCGCGTTTGCGGTCGCTGGGCGCTCGCGGGGTGGCCCCGCCAAAGTGGCAATTTTCGCATCAGGCCTGATGGGCATGATTAACGGCACCAGCGCCGGCAATGTGGTGTCCACCGGGTCACTGACGATCCCGCTGATGAAAAAAGTGGGTTACAGCAAAAAATCGGCTGGTGCTGTAGAGGCTGCTGCGTCCACAGGCGGCCAGATCATGCCCCCGATTATGGGCGCCGGCGCTTTCATCATGGCCGAGATCACCGGTATTCCTTACACCGAGATTGCCATTGCCGCCATCATTCCCGCGATTCTGTACTTCGCGTCTGTTTACTTCATGGTTGATTTTGAAGCTGCAAAATTAGGCATGCGAGGCATGCGCGAAGATGAGCTGCCAAAGCTGCGCGCCATGGCGAAGCAGTGCTACCTGTTTTTACCGATCATCATTCTGGTGGTGGCGTTGTTCATGGGTTATTCGGTTATACGTGCCGGTACGTTGGCCATGATTTCTGCGGCGGTTGTGAGCTGGTTTTCACCCAACAAAATGGGCATTCGCCAGATTCTGGAAGCGTTGGAAACTGCCTCTTATATGGCAATACAGATTGTTGCGGTGTGTGCGGCGGCGGGTGTTATCGTCGGCGTTATTTCCCTGACAGGTGTTGGCGCTCGCTTCTCGGTGCTGCTGCTTGATGTGGCCGAGGCCAGTCAGTTGCTTGCGTTGATCTTCGCGATGTTTATATCCATCCTTCTGGGTATGGGCATGCCGACAACAGCCGCCTACGCGGTTGCCGCATCGGTGGTCGCGCCCGGGCTTGTGCAGCTTGGGATTGAGCCGCTGACGGCGCACTTCTTCGTGTTCTACTTTGCGGTTGTTTCTGCTATTACTCCGCCGGTTGCCTTGGCTTCCTATGCTGCAGCTGCAATTTCAGGTGCCAAAGCCATGGAAACCTCAGTGGCGTCGTTCCGGATTGGTATTGCCGCCTTTATCGTGCCGTTCATGTTTTTCTACAACGGCGCTTTGCTGATGGAGGCCGGATGGTTCGAAATTGCCCGCGCACTGATTACCGCGCTATTTGGTGTTTACATGCTGTCGGGCGGGGTGCTTGGTTGGTTTGCCAATGTATCGGCTTCCTGGGTAGCTCGCCTTATGCTGGTGGGTGCTGCCCTGTTGATGATTGAAGGCGGCCTGATAACCGACCTGACGGGCATCACTCTGGCCGCGTTGGTGTTCCTGATGCAGCGGCAACGCCGGGGGCGCCTGGCAGCCGCTTGAGTTCGGGAGTTTTGCCGGCCCTTGTCCTCGACGGGGCCTGGCTATACTCTGGCGCTCTTTAACGGTTTTGCAGGAACCGGGTATGTCCTATCGGATAGGCGCTTTTATTGTTTTTGTGTTCACCCTCATAGCGGCCTGGATGTTGGGTGGCTGGGTTGGTTATCGACAGGTTGAGCAAGACAGCCTGGAGGAGTCTTTCCGCTACCGCCAGCTCGTTGGGAACGAACTTAACCGTTACCTGCCCATTCCTGAATTGATGGCCGAACATCCGTTGCTGGAGAAGGCTCTGAGTTCTCCCGGCAATCCTGCGATCATTCATCAAGCTAACGAAGAAATGCAGCGGATGGCCACCATCGTTGGCAGTTCTGACGTTTATCTGATGGACACAACCGGTCTGACCATTGCCGCCAACAACTACCAGCAAACCGGGAGCTTTGTGGGGCGTAATTTCAGCTTTCGGCCCTACTTTTACGAGGCTCTGGACACCGGCGAATCCGCCATTTATTTTGCCCTTGGTTCCACCTCCGGCGTGCGTGGCTTGTATTATTCCCATCCGGTGCGAGGTGCGAACGGGCAACCGGTGGGTGTGGTGGCGGTAAAAGTACTCGTGCATGAGTTGGAGTCACAGTGGCACCGGCCTGCTTCAGCGCGTGAAGCGGAGATGGTGGTGCTGGATGAGGCAGGCGTCAGCTTTTTGGCCAGCAAGCCTGAATGGCTGTATCGCGATTTTACTGGCAATGCCGCTGACGCTCCTGGTGAAGCGTCACGTCAGCGTTATCCTGGCCGGGATCTGAAACCGGTGTCCCTGAAGTATCTTGGTAAGCCCTCCGGCCCGTCCGGCTCCTCCGAAACCTTGCGCATTCGCGAGAACGGCGGTGGGCGGGAGTATCTGAGCGTGCGGACACCGCTGCCGAGGCTGGACTGGGCGCTGCAGGTTATGATGAGCACTCGCCCGGTTGTCTGGACCCGGCTTGGGTTTGTGATGGGTGACATCGCGATCTTTTTCGGGGGCCTTCTGGCCTGGCTGTACCTGCGTGAACGCTACCGTCGTGAAGCGGAACTGGCACTCAGAGGCGAGCAACTTGAGCTCAGTGTCGCAGATCGCACCGCAGATCTGGAACGCTCTAATCTGAAACTGCTTGATGAGATACGAGAGCGCGAGCGCACCCAGGGCGAGCTGCGAGAGGCTCAACAAGAGCTGATTCAGGCAGCCAAGCTTGCGGTGTTAGGCCAGATGTCTGCAGGTCTCAACCATGAGATGAGCCAGCCGCTCACGGCCATACAGACTTACGCAAGAAACAGTCGTCGCTTTCTTGAGAAAGGGGCTGGCGATATGGTTGATGCTAACCTCAGTGAAATCGTGCTCCTGTGTGACAAAATGTCAGAGCTCACCCGCCAGTTCAAGGTGTTTGCTCGCAAGTCTGAAGGGCCGCCAACGATCGTGGATTTTCGATTGTCAGTGGATGCGTCCCTGAAAATTATAGCGGCACAGAAAAGCAGTGTAGTTAACGATATTCGATGGAACCGCCCCGAACAGCCGGTGCTATGCCACGGCGATCTGATCCGCATTGAACAGGTGATGGTCAACCTTCTTGCTAACGCGATACAGGCCGTTGAAGACCAGAAAAACCCGCTAATCTGCATTGAGGTTGAGAAGCAAGAGGGAACCTGGTGCTGTTTCGTACGCGATAACGGGCCCGGGCTGCCCGCGAATACGGAGCAGATTTTCGAACCTTTCTTCACCACCAAATCAGTCAAGCAGGGGCTTGGGCTTGGGCTATCAATCTCAAGGCAGATTGCGGATGCGCTGGGTGGCCGGCTTACCGGGCGCAATCGCAGCGAGGCACCGGGTGCGGAATTTGAATTTACCCTGATAAAGCGGGAGGCTCCTGAATGACAGACCCCTCAGTAATTTTTGTGGATGATGATCCACACATTCGCCAGGCCATCGCCCAGGCGCTCAACCTGGAGGATCTGCCGGTGCGCTGTTTTGAGGCGGCGGAGCAGGGACTCAGGTGCATTACCCCGGAATACAATGGCGTTGTACTGTGCGACTACAACATGCCCGGAATGGATGGGCTTGAAATGTTGAGCGCGGTGCAGGCGCTGGACAAGACCATCCCGGTGATTATTCTGACCGGGCAGGGTGACATCAGCACAGCCGTCTCTGCCATGCAGCAGGGCGCTTATGATTTCATCGAAAAGCCGTTTAATCACGACGGGCTGATTGAACTGCTGCGGCATGCCCTGGAAAAGCGCCACCTCGCGCTGGAGAATCGTCGTCTGAAGGCCCAGTTGCGCCATCTGGCAAGGCCGGGCCCCCGCATTCTGGGTGGCACGCCCAGCATGCAAAAGGTGATGGATACGCTTACGCCGATTCTGGATATTACCGCCAACATCTTACTGTTCGGCGAAACCGGTTCCGGCAAGGATGCTCTGGCCCGTTATATTCACGAGAACAGCCCGCGGGGGGCGCACAACTTTGTTGCGATCAACTGCGGAGCTGTGCCGGAAAACCTGATTGAAAGTGAACTTTTTGGCCATGAGGCGGGGGCATTTACCGGCGCAGATAAACGCCGTATAGGTAAAATCGAGCACGCGAATCGGGGCACGCTGTTCCTGGACGAAGTTGAAAGCATGCCTATGCCGCTGCAGATCAAACTGCTCAGGGTGCTAGAAGAACAAAAGGTCGAACGCCTGGGCAGCAACCAGGTTCAAGAGCTGGATGTGCGTATTGTTGCGGCGACCAAAGCCGACCTTAAAACGCTCAGCGATGAAGGCAGCTTCCGGGCCGATCTCTATTATCGGTTGAACGTGGTGAAAGTGGACATTCCGCCGTTGCGTGACCGTAAGGAAGATATTCCAATGCTGTTCCACCA
The DNA here is from genome assembly GCF_011049865.1 of Marinobacter antarcticus. GTDB lineage: Bacteria > Pseudomonadota > Gammaproteobacteria > Pseudomonadales > Oleiphilaceae > Marinobacter > Marinobacter antarcticus_A. The sequence goes on from NZ_DRGY01000030.1 coordinate 43,373, forward strand.
CTTTGTTCTGATTGCTGCGGCGCGTTATGACCGGGAAAGCATTCCTCTGGATGCCAGCCAGGCTGCACGGTTAATGCATCACAGCTGGCCGGGAAATGTGCGTGAGTTGCGCAACCTTGCAGAGCGTTATGTGCTGCTTGGTCCGGCAGCGCTGGAAGAGGGTGAACCGGCCGCCAAGGCCGATGTGAGTGGTCGGCGAACACTCACGGAGACGATGGACAGCTTTGAGCATTCGGTGCTGACCAGCGCCCTCAATGCTTGCCATGGTAGTATCAAGGACACCATGGTGCAGCTTGGCGTTGCCCGCAAAACCCTCTATGACAAAATGAAAAAGCACGGTCTGGATAAGGCTGAGTTCAAGGACTGAACCTGGCCTCTCACAGCAAAAGGCACGAGTCTTTACATTTTGTATATAAAGTACGCAGTACTCTCATTATAAATCTCCCGGCTATTGTGTAACCTCGCAGTTCTATGCGGCGGGCGCGGGTTTCTGCTCGCCCCCTTTACGAGGCAGAAGACATTTCCGATATGAAAAACCTGACCATTCAAACAAGAGTGCTGTTGCTGGCACTAATGCCCGTGATCGTGCTCACTGTGTTTCTGACCACCTACAATTTGAATCAGGCCCGCGTTATTGGTGAAGGCGCGGTAGCGGGTTTTTCTTCGGACATGGGGGCAAGTAAGCGTCAGGAATTGAAGAATTACCTGGAGTTGGCCCGCACCGCAATAGCTCATCTTTACAACCAGCCAGGATCCGCGAACGATCCTGAAGTGCGTAAGCAAGCTTGGGACATCCTCCGCCAGATGCGCTTTGATGATTCCGGCAGCCCGGGTTACATCTTCGCTTACGACACGGACGGCGTGAATGTCATGCATGGTGCAAACCCGGCTCTGGAAGGTAAAAATCTGTGGGATTTTCAGGACCCCAATGGCACCTACCTGATTCGCGAAATATTAAAAGTGGCCCGCAGTGGCGGCGGCTATGTGCCCTATGAATGGAAGAATGGCGATGCCGGCCAGGTCGCCCCTAAGCTGGGTTACGCCATCATGCTGCCGAAATGGAACATCATGATTGGCACCGGTTTCTGGGTGAATGGCCTGGAGAATCAGGTCGCTGCCATGAACGAGAAGGTTGGGGGCGCCTTGAAAGGTGCGATTATTGGTTCAGTGACGACGTCTTTGATTGCACTGGCAATTATCGTGTTCCTGGCCCTGATCGTTGTCCGCAGTATTATCCGGCCTTTGAAGTCGGCGGTGTCGGCGATGAACGATATCGCCAGCGGTGATGGCGACTTGACTCGCCGATTGGAGGTGGCAGGCAACGACGAACTGAGCCAGTTGGCGAGGGCGTTCAACAGTTTTGCTGATCAGGTGCACGGATTGGTGGAGCGTGTTTTATCATCCACCCGCACGCTGAATGAAGCCTCTGAGGAGCTGAATCAGGTGATGGGTCAGGCAGAACAGGGAGTTGAGCGTCAAAAATCCGAAAGTGATCAAGTGGCAACCGCCATGAATGAGATGACGGCCGCGGCACAGGAAGTCGCGAATAACGCCAGCGAAGCTTCTGACGCGGCAGACCACGCCAATGCTCAGGTATGTGATGCTCAGGGTCTGGTGCATCAGACCATCGGTGTCATCAGCGGCTTGTCCGAGCAGGTTGAAGAAGGCGTTACCGTGATCGAAAAGCTGGGTGCAGACTCGCACAAAATCGACAGCGTTCTTGAGGTAATCCGTGACATTGCCGGTCAGACGAATCTACTGGCTTTGAATGCGGCCATTGAGGCTGCCCGCGCCGGTGAGGCCGGTCGAGGCTTTGCAGTGGTCGCCGATGAAGTGCGAACGCTTGCGAGCAGAACTCAAAAGAGCACTCAGGAAATTCAGGAGACGATCGAGCGGCTGCAAATTGGCGCCGGTAATGCAGTGAAGTTGATTGGTGCAATCAGTGAGCGCAGTGAGGCCACCGTTGCTGAAACGCGCAAGGTGAGTGACGCGTTGCAGAGAATTAACCAAGCCGTGGGCGTGATCAACGAGATGAACACTCAGATTGCCAGCGCCGCCGAGGAGCAGACCAGCGTCTCTGAAACCATTAACCAGAATGTTCATGAGATTGTTGCGATCACGGAACAAACTGCCCAGGGAACGCATCGGGCGGGATTGGCAACACAGCGACTCAAAGCCTTGGCTGCCGATATGTCAGACCAGGTCAGCCGCTATCGTGTGTAACGAATAACGCGCCCCAAAACCAGGTTTTGATTCTGGCCTTTGGGGGCGCTTGGGTTAGAGATTGGCTTCCGCGAACTCCGCCAGTATTGATCGCGGCACGCCCTGCAGGTGAATGTGGCCACCGTGGCTGAAGCTCTTGAAGCGTTCAGTCATGTAGGTCAGGCCGGAGCTCAGGGCGCTCAGGTAGGGCGTATCAATTTGCGCCAGATTGCCAAGGCAGATCACCTTGGAGCCGGTGCCCGACCGCGTGATGATGGTTTTGATCTGATGCGGCGTCAAATTCTGGGACTCGTCAATAATAATAAGGCTGTGCTGGAAGCTGCGGCCACGAATGTAGTTCATGGATTTGAAGTGCAACGGCACCTTGCTGAGGATGTAATCCACGCTGGCGGTCATGTTTTCGTCGTCTTCGTGCAGTGCTTCCAGATTATCCACAATGGCTCCCAGCCAGGGCGCCATTTTTTCCGCCTCGGTGCCCGGCAAAAAGCCGATGTCTTCATCAAGGCCTTGGGTTGAGCGTGTGGCAATAATCCGTTTGTAGAGCTTGCTGGCAACGGTCATCTCTATGCACGCCGCCAGCGCCAGAATGGTTTTGCCAGACCCGGCCGACCCGGTGAGGTTAACCAGATGAACCTCCGGGTCAAGCAGCAGGTTCAGGGCCATAGCCTGATAGATATCCCGCGGTACCAGGCCCCAGACTTCTTCGTTCATCAGGTCGTGCTGATGCAGATCCCGGATAACCACTTGGGTGTCGGTGATGTTGACGGCTTTGCCGATGAACCCCTGCTCATCAAGCACAAACTCATTGATATTAAGCTTGGCCAGTTCGCCCTCACGCTTGAGAATATGCTCGGTTACGCCGTCGCGCTGCACCGTTTCCACTTTGGCAATGGTGTCCCAGAACGAGTTCGGGAACTCGCGGTAGCCTTTGGGCAGTAGATCGATGTCGTCCAGTAACTGGTCGTTGTGGTAATCCTGGGCTTCAACACCGAAACCACGGGCTTTCAGCCGCATGTTGATGTCTTTGCTGACCAGTATGATATCCCGGGAAGTGTGCCGCGCCTGAAGCGCCGCCAGCGTGTTGATGATCTTGTTGTCGTTCAGGTGCTCTGGCAGCGAATGATTACCCGTGTGTTCCGTGCTCATCAAAATAGAGAGAGAGCCCAGAGGCGCAGCCTTTTTGGCCCGTACGATGGGCACACCTTTTTCTATGTCTTTCGGGCTGGCATCGCCAAGCAACTTGTCGATGGTGCGGATCGCCTGGCGACAATCAGCGGCTACACTCTGTTTGCCGGATTTGAGGCCATCGAGCTCCTCAAGCACGGTCATCGGAATGATGACGTCGTGTTCTTCGAAATTAAGGAGGGCGTTGGGATCGTGAATCAGAACATTGGTATCGAGGACGTACATTTTTCTTCGAGCTTGCGGTGCTCTTTTTGGTTCTCTTTTTGATGCTCTTTTTGGGGCTTTTTCCGGTGCTCTTTCCGGCGTTCTGGGCATAGGGGCGCTACCTCTATAACGGTTTGATGTCTGCCCGCTTGTTGTGCGGACAGACAATTCGGCTTCAGCGTTCCGGCAGGGTTACGTTCAACTCCAGAACGGAGCAGCTGCCGTTGCGATCCACCTCTACCTGAACCATATCATCACTGATCTGGACATACTTGCGTATCACCGCCAGCAGTTCCTGTTGCAATTGTGGCAGATAATCTGGCTGATCGCGCTGACCACGCTCGTGGGCCACGATAATCTGCAGCCGCTCTTTTGCCACGTTCGCGGAGCCAGCGGTTTTCTTGCTTCTGAAATAATCGAGGAAACTCATCCGTCAGCCCCCTTTGAACATCCGTGAGAAAAAGCCCTTTTTCTGGTTGGTCATGAAGCGTTGTTCACGCTCCTCACCCAGAAGGCGCGCAACTGCGTCATCGTAAGCCTGGCCGGCGTCGCTTTCGGTTTCGAGAATCACCGGCAACCCCTGGTTCGAAGAGTTGAGAACAACCTGGCTTTCAGGAATAACACCCAGCAACGGAATGGCAAGAATCTCTTCGACGTCTGCCACCGAGAGCATTTCACCCCGATTAACCCGGTCGGGGTTATAGCGCGTCAGCAGAAGATGCTCCTTAACCGGATCCTGCCCCATTTCGGCGCGCCGGGATTTGCTCTGCAGGATGCCAAGAATGCGGTCGGAATCCCGCACTGAGGAGACCTCAGGGTTCGTGACAACAATGGCCTCATCTGCGTAGTACAACGCCATCATGGCGCCGTGCTCGATGCCGGCCGGTGAGTCGCAGATAATGTAATCGAAGGTTTCAGAGAGCTCATTGATAACTTTTTCAACGCCTTCTTTGGTCAGCGCCTCTTTTTCCCGGGTCTGCGAGGTCGGGAGGATATAGAGCGTGTCCACACGTTTGTCGCGGATCAGAGCCTGGTTCAGCGAAGCTTCGCCCTGTATGACATTGACAAAATCATACACCACCCGGCGTTCGCAGTTCATGATCAGGTCAAGATTGCGCAGGCCCACGTCGAAGTCGATTACGACGGTTTTGTGGCCGCGCCTGGCAAGGCCGGTGCTGATGGAAGCGCTGGTGGTTGTTTTACCAACGCCGCCCTTTCCTGAGGTAACGACAATGATTCTAGCCAAGGTTCAGTTCCTGTGTCTCGGTGGATTCGTCGTGTCTGCCGGATAAACCGGTCACATTGTTCTGTTCGATTTCCCTGCCCGATTCATCTGTCAGGCCTTGTCCAGCGGTGTCACCACCAGCAGGTCGTCCTTGAGCTGGATTTGCACCGCGCTCCTCCAACCATTGTCCTGAAGATCTTCAGAGATTTTATAGTGTCCGGCGATGGACACAAGCTCTGCTTCAAGTGATTGGCAGAAGATTCTCGCGGACTCAGCGCCGTGGATGCCGGCCAGAGCGCGGCCCCGCAGTGGTCCATAGATGTGAATATTGCCGGCTGCCAGTACTTCTGCGCCTGCCTGAACCGGCGCCAGAATGATCAAGTCGCCTTCTGGCGCATGAATTTGCTGCCCTGAACGAACCGGGTGGCTGATGATTCTGGCCGGGGGCGCGTCAGTCGTAGTTTTGGATGCGGCCGTTGGTGTGGGTGAAACGGGCAATTCCACGGCTTTTTCAGGCGCCGCATCGGCGTCATGAGCCCGGTCTCGCTGACCGGTTCCCGGCATCAGGGCCAGTGCGGCTCCTCGTGCCAGGCGTCGCTGGTCGTCATTGCCCCCGCGAACACCAATCACGTGAATGTTGTTACGGCGGCACGTGCCGATAATTTTGAAGAAATCCAGTTCGGTGCTAAGCCCTTCGTACTTTTCCAGGCTGATGATGAGCGGAATGTCTCGGAAGAAACCGGGTGCCTGGTTGATTTTTTGCCGAAGTGTTTCTTCGAACTCATCGTCATCGAAATAATAGAGCTCCAGTGCGGTCATGGAAACGCTGGCGCTTCTTAGTTGGAACCCATGTTTTACCCCGGAGGTAGCGGTGTCGCTCATGAATGATTCTCTTCCCTGGTGTCTGGCTCGGATGGCGTTTTACGCGGGCGCAGCGGTGGGTTTTCAAAACGAATGCCGGACCAACCTGTACTAATGAACTGCCGGATATTACCGTGGCTTTCTCCGGCAGGGTCGTCCAGAACCTGCTGATAATGCTGCGCAAACAGTCTAAGAGTGTCTGCTTCGTTCAGGCTGCAACACTGAGCAATACCAAACACCCGACAGGCCCCCGTGTTTTCACCGGTGGCATTGAATTCCGCCCCGTTATAAAAACCCGTGGGTTGGTAATCAAAATGCCGGTCTATCAACGCCAGCGTGTCATCAAAATCCGCATGGCCACCGTCCAGCGATGCCAGATGAATGCGCAGTGCTTCGTTTACGTTCATTGTTTGTGATCCTGCCTGGGGCCGCTCTGGTGAAGCGCTTTCCACTCTTCATAAGGCATGCCGTAGATGGCTTCTCTGGCGGCAGGATCAGAAATTTCAAGGCCGCGTTCACTTGCTTCTGCCCGGTACCATTTGGAAAGGCAGTTGCGACAGAACCCGGCCAGATTCATCAGGTCAATGTTCTGAACGTCCGGGTTGTTCCGGAAATGCTCGACCAGGCGACGAAACGCCGCTGCTTCTATTTCGGTGCGCTCAGAATCTGGGATGGGGTTTGTCATACGGCCTCGTGTCGGTATCCGGTAGTTGTCAGATCGTTATCGTGTGGGTTCCTGACATTCTCAGCATCTTACTTTAAGATACAAGGCTGTATAAATGTACAGAAACCCGACGCGAGCGCCGTGATTATGCCTCAACGCAAGATCATCCACGTGGATTGCGACTGTTTTTATGCGGCTGTCGAGATGCGTGATGACCCCACACTGCGGGATGTTCCGTTAGCGGTAGGCGGTGCCGGTGGTCGCGGCGTTGTGACCACTTGCAACTACAAAGCTCGTGCTTTTGGGGTGCGGTCTGCCATGCCAGGCGGTGAAGCCCGGCGTTTGTGTCCTGGCCTGGTCACGGTGCCAACGGATATCCCGCGCTATCGGGCCGTGTCGCAACAGATCATGGGTATTCTCCGTGAACTGACGGATTTTGTTGAGCCCTTGTCTCTGGATGAGGCCTTTCTGGACGTTTCGGATATTACCGATCATCGGGGCAGTGCCACATTGATGGCTCGCTACCTGCGGGAACGGGTAAAAAAAGAAGTGGGCATCACCATTTCTGCCGGGGTGGCACCCAATAAATTTCTTGCCAAGATAGCCAGCGACTGGCAAAAGCCAGACGGCCTGTTTGTTTTAAGGCCTGAAGACGTGGATGGTTTTGTTCAGAGCCTGAAAGTTGAAAAGCTGTTCGGAGTGGGCCAGGTAACCGCTGATAAGCTACACGCGCTTGGTGTACAAACGTGTGGCGATTTGCAGGCGTTGGGTGCTGACGAGCTCATCGATCGTTTTGGTAAGCGAGGCTATCAATTGCATGAGATGGCCCATGGTCGCGATGACCGGCCTGTTGTGGTCTCCCGGATTGCCAAATCTGTAAGCGTAGAGCGCACCTTCTCACAAGATTTACCGGACATGGCGGCCTGTGAGACCGTATTGGCATCGCTGGTGGCTGATCTTAGCCTTCGGCTCACCCGCAAGGGGCGGGAAAAGCCCATACATAAGCTGTTTGTCAAAATACGGTATAGCGATTTTTCTACCCACACTCTGGAGCGCGCGCGGGACAACATAAAGACGCCTGTCTTTGAAGACTATTTGCCGCTTCTCAATGAACTGGTCACCAATCGCGAGCGACCGGTTCGCCTGTTGGGTCTGGGCGTGCGGTTTCGCAATGACGATGCGCCGGTTACCCAGCTACGTTTATTTGATTAAAATCAACCGGAAAACAGGGCGAGAAAACCGCAGAGCAAGTGCAAGGTTGAAAGATACCCCATCAGCCCTCCTATTAATGCACCCGCCAGAACGTCAGTGGGATAGTGCAGGCCCAGCACGATTCGGGATGTTGCCACGCTTACGGTAAACGGGAAAACAGTCAGCGCTAATTCCGGTGTTGTCAGGAACAACATGGTTTGAAAGCAGGCAGCATGGAGCGTATGTCCGGATGGAAAGCTGTAACGGTCTAACGGGGGTGTGCCGCAGTCAATGGACGGGAAGGATATAAACGGCCGCTCGCGGATCAGCCAGCGTTTAAGGAATTTGTAGGTCAGAGTGCAGGTTAGCCCCGTCAACGTCATCAACAGCGCCAGCCCAATGCCGGCCTCGGGCCGGATGAACGGAATGGACAAAATGAGCGCGTACCAGAGCCATCCGTTACCCAGCCAACTGACCAGCTGGAAGTAACGGCGTACCGGCCGGAACCTGACCATCCGGTTTATGCACTGACAGAGAGCGTATTCACGTTGGTCCGCCGATTCAAAGAAGCGGGACGCTTTGCTTATTGCTGGCCTTGTTGGTGGCCTTATGGGTGCCATAGCATCGGGCCTTTGGGTTTTGGTTTAGCACGAGTTGCTCGAATTGTTCGATTTGCGAATGCCAACTCAGTTTGAGGGCATCCAGCCGGGCCTGAGCGCGGATACGGTTGAGTAGCGTTGGCTGGTTTGCCAACCGGAGCGCTCCGCTGATAAAACGCTCATTCAGGGTCAGCGGAGCCTTCATGCCATTTTCCTCGTGGCGGATGTGTTCGCTGGCGGCAGCGTCGTCGTAGGCAATAACGGCGAGCCCGCTAGCCATAGCTTCAAGCACGACGTTCCCAAACGTGTCGGTTTTGCTGGGGAACAGAAACAGATCACCGGATGCATAATGGCGGGCAAGATCACCGCCACGTTGGATGCCGCAAAAAATATAGTACGGTTATGGAACCAGCGACCATAGGCGCAAAGTAGCGTTTCCAGAGCCCTGAAGCCGTAGTATTGGCTGTACTGGTGAAAGTTGGTGTGAAAGCCGGAACTGACAGGCAACCCCGTTGATTTCTGGCGGAAAGGTTTCGGAAACGATGGTAATGTGTTGTTTTCGCGGGCTGGCCTGTTCGATCTTGTTCACGACGTGTCCCGGGGTTGCTTCAACATACCCTGACTATGGGGGCTATGAGTGACAGTAATGCGACGCTCCTGTGACATTCTCTTTACTCATTTACTCATTTACTCATTTACTCATTTACTCACTTAATCATTTGACGCGGAGACGCTATGCAAACCCGAAAGCTCGGCAATACCGACATCGACGTAAGCCTGATATGCCTTGGAACCATGACCTGGGGCGAGCAGAACACTGAGCAGGAAGCTTTTGAACAACTGGATTACGCGACATCTGAGGGCATAAATTTTATTGATGCCGCAGAAATGTACCCGGTGCCGCCGCGAGCAGAAACCCAGGGCTTGACCGAGACCTACCTGGGCAACTGGCTGGCGCAGCGCGGTCGCCGTGACGATTTGGTGATTGCCTCGAAAGTCGCCGGGCCAGGGAACGGTTTGAGCTATTTGCGCAATGGCCCGCGCCTGACTCGCGATCACATTGTTGCGGCCTGTGATGCCAGCCTGCAGCGCCTGCAGACGGACTATATCGACCTGTATCAGGTGCATTGGCCTGACCGTAACACCAATTTTTTCGGCAAGTTGGGTTATGAGCATGATTTGAATGAGAAATCGACACCGATTGAAGAAACCCTCGAAGCCCTAAATGAACTTATTAAGGCTGGAAAGGTGCGGCACATCGGGCTTTCCAATGAAACGCCCTGGGGCGCCATGGAGTTCCTGCGTTTGGCTCGCGAAAAAAACTGGCCACGAATTGCCAGCATCCAGAACCCCTACAATCTGCTGAACCGGTCTTTCGAAGTGGGCATGGCCGAAATAGCCCACCGGGAACAAACGGGGTTACTGGCGTATTCACCATTGGCCTTCGGTATGTTGTCGGGCAAGTACATGGGCGGCAAGTGGCCTGAAAAGGCTCGGTTGACTCTGTACGAGCGTTTCAGCCGCTATACCAACGGAAGCGGAGCAGATGCAACGCGCGCCTACGTTGAGCTTGCCCGGCACATCGGCGTGTCTCCGGTTCAACTGGCCCTGGCTTATGTAAACAGCCGGAGTTTTTTGATCAGTAATATTATTGGCGCAACCACCATGGAACAACTTCGGGAAAATCTGAGTTCGCTCAGCGTCAATCTCAGCCCAGAGACACTGGATGCGATCGAGACGATTCATCAGGAATTCACGTATCCGTGCCCTTGACATCAGGATTTATTCAACGGTACGTAAGGTTATGATATAAATGAATTTATTAAATTCTGGCAAGGTGAGTGTTACAGTTGGCAATATTAAGGATCATTTTTTGACAAAACACGAGTAATACGGTGACAAAAATGCGACTCAATTGTGGCGAATTTCACATCTTTTCGCTGCTCAGGGGTTAGACTTTGGCCTAGGGTGTCAGTAAACTTCTGATTCGTTTAAAAGGTCGTCGTAAGTGTCATGATTATTCGCATCTTTGTCGCATTGCTTGTTCTCAATATCGCTGCGTTTGTGGTTCGCGCCGAGGCGTCCGAGCGCGCGTTTAGTAAACCGAACCAAATCATTACAACGGACGACATTTACAAGCTGCAACAACGCATGGCGGGTGATATTGATGACGACAACGATGCGTTTGCTGAAATCGGCTCCCGGTTGCTGAGTCTTTCATTGGTGCGCACGGTGAATACGGGCAAGCATTACGCATCCCAGCCGCTTCAAGCCGATCACGGTATTGCCCTTTTGAATGAAGGCGCTTGTCTGAATTTTAAGTGGATATTTTGATTGCCTTTTAAATAACACTTTTCTAGCTCACAGCCTTCTGACTCGTCATTAGCCGCCAGATTTTAACCTTTCCGTCACTCTTTTCTGCCTCCTTCCGGGCATTCGTTACTCTTGTTCTGCAACATCCTGATTTTAACTTCTCCACCGCTCAGCGCCTTGGTTTATAGCGTGGTTCATACTCTGGTTTACGGGCTGGTGCAGTGGCCAGTAAACAGCCAGATGCATTGTCTGCGGCCACAGGTCATGTGATGATCTCCTGCTATTGGCAGGCTGATTGATCAACAAGGAGCTTTGTATGGCGGTAAACAACAGACAACGCTTGAATGACATAGAGCTCTGTGTGGATGAAGTCATCCGCCGCGTTGGCAAGAATATAATGTTGGGTTTGCCCTTGGGATTGGGGAAGCCCATTCGTTTCCTCAACGCACTTTACCAGAGGGCCAAGGACGACCCTGAGATAAAACTGCATATCTTTACGGCTCTTTCGCTGTTGGCGCCCACTGGAAGCTCGTCTTTGGAAAAGCGCTTCATGGGGCCGTTCGCAGAGCGGCTTTATGGCAATATCCCGGAGCTGGAATATGCTCTGGCTGTTAACAAACATTGTTTGCCCCCCAACGTTCAGGTTTCCGAGTTTTTCTTCAAGGCCGGCAGCTACCTCAACAATCGTGAGCAGCAGCGGCACTACGTATCCAGTAACTATACCCACGCCGTTCGCGACCTGATGGATATGGGGGTCAACGTGGTCGCTCAACTGGTATCGCCCGGTGAACTGAATGATTCCCCGGGCATGGTCAGCCTGAGCTGCAACCCGGATCTGAGCCTCGATCTGCTGCCGCTATTGCGAGAGAGAGAGGCCGCGGGCACTCCCGTTGCTATCGTGGGGGAAATTAATCGCCAGCTACCCTGGCTCGGTCGTGATGCCGTTGTCGCTGAAGATCGATTTGATATCGTGTTTGAGCATCAGGTCTCGGAGTACCCGTTGTTTTCTGCTCCTCAAATGGCGATAGGCCCGGAAGATCATCTGATTGGATTTTACGCCAGCAGTTTGCTGAAGGATGGTGGCACCCTCCAGGTGGGCATTGGTTCCCTGGGGGCGGCGCTGGTGCACAGCGCTATTTTGCGGCACAAAAATAATCCTGTGTGGCGGGCCGTTTTTGATCGTCTGAACATCGCAGAACGCTTCCCTCTGGCGGAAAAGATCGGGGGGGTGGAGCCCTTTGAAAAAGGTCTCTATGGCTGCAGTGAAATGATGGTAGACGGCTTTTTGTATCTTATGGAAGCGGGTATTCTCCGGCGCGAGGTGCACGATCACGCTGACCTGCAAACCCTGATCAATGCCGGCGAGTTGGATGAACACGTCTCTCTGGGTACGTTGGACGTGTTGCGTCGGGAAGGTCTGATTGATTCACCGCTGTGTGCCGGCGATGTGACCTGGCTCAAGCGCCACGGGATTTTTCACAGCGCGGTTGAGTTCAAGGACGGGCGACTGAGCATTGCGGAGCACTCACTGAGCGCTGATCTGGATGACCCGGGCGCCAGAGAAGCGATGGCGACTTTGGCGCTTGGCGCACAGCTCAGTGGCGGTGTGGTGATGCACGGCGGTTTTTATATAGGCCCAGAGCAGTTCTACCAGTCACTGCGCGAGCTGTCAGATGAAGATCGCAATCGTATCTGTATGACCAGTGTCAGTTTTATCAATCATCTGTACGATCACCGGTTTGGCAATCAGCGCCTCAAAGCGGCTCAGCGAGCACACGGGCGGTTTATAAACACCGCTATGATGCATACCCTGAGCGGTGCGGCGATTTCTGACGGGCTTGAAGATGGCCGGGTAGTCAGCGGCGTGGGTGGCCAGTATAATTTTGTCGCCATGGCCCATGAACTGCCTGGCGCCCGCTCCATTATTGCTCTGCGCAGCACCCGAAAAACCCGGGGCACCGTGGTGTCGAACATTGTGTTCAACTACGGCCACTGTACGATTCCGCGCCACTTGCGGGATGTTGTGATCACCGAATACGGTATTGCGGATCTGCGAGGAAAATCCGATGAACAGGTCTACCTGCGCTTGATTCGAATTGCAGATTCCCGTTTTCAGAAGGAATTGCTTGGCCGGGCCCAGAAAGCCGGCAAGATAGATGCAGCGTTTCGGTTGCCGGAAAGTTGGCTGAACAATACGCCAGATGCGATCAAAAAAGTGTTTGCCGACGCGGGTGCCAAAGACGAGTTTCCGGCGTTCCCTTTCGGGCGGGATTTTACCGATGAGGAAATCGTGCTGGGTAAGGCGCTCGGTAAACTGAAGTCTGAAACGGCGACCCGCCGTGGTAAACTGCTGACACTTTGGCAGGCTTTCCGAGCCCGGGATGAACAGGGCAATTATACGACGTTGCTGCAACGAATGGGTCTGCACCAGCCTTCAGGGCTGCGTGAAAGACTCGATCAACGTCTTGTGATTCATGGTCTGCAACTGACAGAAAATCCATCGGATACAGGAACCTCGAAAGCCTGATGCAAGCTTCCCAAGAAAAACCTGACGTTTTTACGGTTCATTACGTGCTGAAGAACAAGATCGGCGAGCTGGTTGATACTTCAGAAGGCAGTGAGCCTTTGCACTTTGTGTACGGTAGTGAGGATATTGTCAAAGGCATTCAGGAAGCGGTGAAAGATCGCAATGCCGGAGACTGCCTGGAAGTAACCGTTCCACCTTCAATGGCCTATGGTGAGCACAGGGAAGATCTGGTTCGCAAGATCCCCCGGTCAATGTTTGAAGGTGTGTCAAACCTGCAGGTCGGCATGAAGTTTCAGACCAGCACCGGCGACAACGCCCAGATCGTTCAGGTCATGGGTATTGACGGCAACCTCATTCGAGTGGATGCAAACCACCCGCTGGCCGGTTTTACTCTGTATTTTGATCTGGAAATCATTGAGCGCCGTGAAGCGACCGATGAAGAAATCGCCCAGGGCCGGCCGTTGTCCTAAACGTTCCGGCTTCTGTCAAGTTGCGGTGAGCACTGTTTCGCGTTTGTCACCGGGTGTAACCGCAAGGTAGCCCCATGTATATTTCTGAATAGCATGTATAATTGCTGTTACATCAGGTTGCCTGTATCGTCGAACGCAGGTACGAAACTGAACCCGGAAAAACAAAATCAGAGATGGACCGCGTGGAACAGACAAACGAAAGTTGGCGAATTCTTATTGTCGAAGATGATGAGCGGCTGGCCGAGCTGACCCGGGAATACCTCGAGAGCAACGGCTTGACTGTATCAATTGAAACCCATGGCAGTCCTGCCGTTGAGCGCATTCGCAACGAGCAACCGGATCTTGTTGTTCTGGATTTGATGTTGCCCGGTGAAGATGGCCTTTCAATTTGCCGCCGGGCACGACCGTTTTATTCCGGCCCTATCATTATGCTCACCGCACGCACTGACGATCTGGATCAGGTGCTTGGCCTCGAAATGGGGGCGGATGACTATATAAGCAAGCCCGTGAAGCCCCGCGTACTTCTGGCACGTATTCGCGCCTTGCTGCGCCGTGTTTCAGAAAACGCGCAAAAGGGCGCTGAAGAAGCCGGCGGTGAAGAACCAACGCGATTGCAGTTCAAAGACCTGATAGTAGACCGTTCCATGCGCGAGGCTTGGCTCAATGAGGTAAGCATTGATTTGACCAGCGCCGAATTCGATTTGCTCTGGTTGCTGTCGAGCAATGCCGGTCGTGTTTTGAGTCGGGAAGAAATATTCACCGCTTTGCGGGGTATCGAATACGATGGTCAGGACAGATCCATTGATGTTCGTGTTTCCCGGATTCGCCCGAAAATTGGCGACGACCCCATCCATCCCCGCAGAATCAAGACCGTTCGAAGCAAAGGCTACCTGTTTGTGAAAGAAGCCTGACAAATCAGTCTTTAATGCCGGCCGGGATTTCCGGCCGGCGTATCCTTGCCAGGGTTCGTTGACATGCCCCTGAAGTTTTTCCTCAAGTTATACGCCCGCCTCGCCGGCCTCACCGCGTTGGTTGCACTGCTGTGCGTCGTGTTGTTTGTGGGTGTTAACTCAGTGCGTTCACAATTCTGGAATGAGCGATTTGCCGAGCCGCTGATGCGCTGGCTGGCGTCCTCGCCGGCACCTGAGTATCAATACCACTGGTTAGCCTCCCAGTACGACTTCAGGGTTGCGGGGGCTCAGGAGCTAGCGCTCACCCAGGTCACTCGTGAACGGCTGGGCTATGGGCAAGTGGTGGCGGTTAAAAGCAGTTTGGGGTACCGGTTTCTGGTAACCGGGTTTCACGGTCAGCCTTTGCAGTTCAGTACGTCGGAACCCTACCGGGATATTGCGGTTGCATCCGCACAGATTCTTCGTGTTCATCTGGATGCCACCGCACCGGACGAGCGGGAGGAAGCCATTGGGCGGCTGTCGAGTGGCCTGAATGTCACCATTTCGAGAGTTCAAGGCTCTGGGTCTCTGCCCGCTGACGAGGTTCTGGAGCGGGTTTACAGCCGCGGTTCTGCCTTCTATCAAGACGGCGGGGAGGGGCTGATACTCGTGAAGCTGGCGGATGGCGAATTGGTCAAGGTTGGCTTGCCTGCACCCTTTAATCCGTGGGCGTGGCCGGTCGTTTTGCTGTTGTTGGCGGTGTCAGGAAGCGTTCTGGCGTTGTCGCTGATTTTTGTGCTTCGACGTCTGGACAGCAATCTGCGCAAGGTGGAATCCGTTGCGGTGCGAATTGCCAGAGGTGAAATGAGCGCTCGGGTAGAGGCCGGCGAAGGCACGGTTGTTTCGCGGTTGGCGGCTGCGTTTAACGGCATGGCCGAGCACATACAGCGCCTTGTAAACGTTCAGCGTGAAATGATTCACGCGGTTTCACACGAACTGAGAACTCCGGTGGCGCGTATTCGTTTTGGCGTGCAGATGATCGAGGATTGTCAGGGCCAGGAAGCCTTGCAAAAACAACTCGATGGTATCGATGGCGATATTCAGGAGCTCGACGAACTGATTGATGAAATACTGACCTATGCTCGCCTCGAACAGGGTGGGCCAGTCTTTTCGCTTGAGGAGGCCTCCATCACCGACATTGTGAAGCAGGTTGTGGCAGAGCAGCAGATTATCCGGCCGGCTCTGATCATCGAAGATGAAATCGATGAGGCAACAGAGCGTTTGGCGATGGCTGACGTTGAGCCACGCTACATTCACCGGGCTATTCAAAACCTTGTGGGAAATGCCGGGCGTTACGCGGTGGGTAAGGTGCTTGTGCGTTGCCACATTGATGAAGATCATTGCCGGATTGATGTGGAAGACGACGGCTCCGGCATTCCTGAAGAAGAGTGGGAAAAGGTGTTCACGGCGTTTGCTCGGCTTGATGACAGCCGTACCCGGACCTCTGGTGGTTACGGGCTTGGTCTCTCTATTGTGCGCCGCATTCTGTACTGGCATAACGGGCAAGCGTTTGTAAGCCGCAGTGACAGCCTTGGTGGCGCGCGGTTCAGCTTGGTTTGGCCGCGCAAGAAGCCGCAGGAACTGGGTCTGTAAGCCCGGCCCGGGCTCTTGCCAGAAACCACAAGCCCCCGGTTGGTTAGCCGTGGCGCTCGAACGCGATAAGGTGATCCGCTTCAACACGTACCGGTATCGTCTCGCCCAGATGAAAGTCCAGATGACTGCGAAACAGCGCTTCGAATTCTGTATCTTCAGAGCAGCGAAAGCGATAGAGCGTAGAGGTGCCTGCAAAGGTCTTCTCAACGACTTTCGGGCGCAGGTCTGAATCCGCATCGTAAACAATATCGTCAGGTCGAATAAGAACGTCTACCAGCGTACCCGCAGGCCATTTGTACGCCCGGTTGCCATGAATAATGCCCAGCTCAGACTCAATAATGTCAGGCCCCATGGCCTTGCCTGGAATAAATCCGCCTTGGCCGACAAAGCTCGCCACAAAGCGATTCACAGGTTCGTGGTAGAGGTTGTAAGGCACATCCCACTGCTGAATTTTACCATTCTGGAGCACGGCCACCTGATCGCACATCGCAAAGGCTTCCTGTTGATCGTGGGTTACCAGAATGGCGCTGATGCCCAGTGTTTTCAGAATCTCACGAACGTCGAGGCTCAGCCTGCGACGCAAATCGGCGTCCAGGTTGGAGAAGGGCTCGTCAAGCAATATCAGCGTTGGCTCTGGGGCGAGGGCGCGTGCCAGAGCTACCCTTTGCTGTTGTCCACCTGAAAGCTCGTGCGGGTAGTTGTCCGCCAAATCTTGCAGATGAACAACGTGAAGAAGCTCCATGACCTTGTGGCGCTTCTCGGTTTTGTTCAGCCCGCGTAATCCGAAACCTACGTTATCGGCAATGTTCAGGTGCGGAAACAACGCATAGTCCTGAAAAACCATTCCGATGCGGCGTTTCTCGGGTGCGAGAGTGCGCCCCGGCAGGCTGATTTGCTGGGACTGCAGGCATATCTCCCCGCCGGTCAGCGGAAGAAATCCCGCCAGGGCCCTTAACATCGTGCTTTTTCCGCAACCGCTGGGCCCGAGCAGGCATCCGATGTCTCCGTGGCTCAGCGCGAAGCTGACATCGTTCACAACGGGGTTCCCGCCATAGCCGCAGGTCAGGTGGTTTACTTCAAGCAACCAGTTATGACGAACCGTTTCACTCGTGCTCATACATCTCAGTCCAGGCGGTTCAGTATCAGGAATTCCAGCAGCGCTTTCTGGGCATGGAGCCGGTTTTCAGCCTCGTCCCAGATCACGGAGCCTGGGTGTTCTATCATGTCTGCAGAGATTTCCTCGCCGCGATGGGCGGGCAGGCAGTGCATAATGAGAGCATCTTTGGCGGCTATATCCATCAGCGCCGGGTTGATCTGGTAGCGGCTGAACGCTCTCTCGCGGGCTTTCTGCTCGTCTTCCTGACCCATGGATGCCCAGACATCAGTGACCAGAAGGTTGGCGTTGCGGGCAGCATCAGCCGGCTCTCGCATCAAGGTTACGTGGGAGCTGTGAGCTTTTACCAATTCAGGATTAGGTTCGTAGCCCTGAGGCGTTGCTATGTTCAGGTGAAAATCGAATTGTGTGGCGGCATTAATATACGAGTGGCACATGTTGTTGCCATCACCAATCCAGGCCACTGTAGCGCCCCGTATGCTGCCGCGATGCTCTCGATATGTCTGCATATCGGCCAGCAATTGGCAGGGGTGGAATTCATCGGTCAGGGCGTTGATGACCGGAGCCCGCGAAGCCTTTGCAAACTTTTCAACGGTTTCATGGGCAAAGGTACGGATCATCACGGCATCCACCATGCTGGAAATAACAATGGCGGAATCTTCTATAGGTTCTCCGCGGCCGAGCTGTGTGTCTCGAGGGGAAAGAAACATGGCTGAGCCGCCCAACTGGGTCATGCCCGCCTCGAAAGACACCCGGGTGCGGGTTGATGATTTTTCAAAAACCATCGCCAGTACGCGATTTTTCAATGAGTCCCGAACCTTACCCTGGCGCCATTCGTTTCGTAATCTGGTTCCATGGTCCACCAGGTTTTCCAACTCGGTTGTGGTCATATCATTCAATGTCAGAAAATGCCTTGCTGCCATGGAGTGGCCCTTAACGTGGTGAAGCCCTGGATGAGTATAAGTACGGGTAAAAAAAGAGGGCAACAATTCTAGCCCTTCAGGTCAGTGATGACAACGCCGGGGGTTGCGGGCTTGCCCTGCATCAAAGTGCAGAGTTTGTTGAGTAGCTCGCCAGACGTGTACAATAGGCATTATACAAGGCAGGTTTATCAGCTCACTTTTGGGCAATACGCTGTTCCGTTTTCAATCAG
The DNA here is from genome assembly GCF_011049865.1 of Marinobacter antarcticus. GTDB lineage: Bacteria > Pseudomonadota > Gammaproteobacteria > Pseudomonadales > Oleiphilaceae > Marinobacter > Marinobacter antarcticus_A. Next base: position 61,645 of record NZ_DRGY01000030.1, read on the forward strand.
AGGTGAATGTTCATGGACATTAACGAGACCATTAAGACCCAGCTCGCAGATAATCCAATCATTCTGTACATGAAAGGATCGCCCCAGGCCCCTCAATGTGGCTTTTCTTCCAAAACCTCACAGGCCTTGATGGCGTGTGGCGAGCGTTTTGCGTTCGTGAACATTCTCGACAATCAAGAACTGCGCGAGGGCCTGAAAATCTATTCAAGCTGGCCGACGTATCCCCAGCTTTATGTCAGCGGTGAGCTTGTGGGTGGTTGTGACATCATCATGGAGATGTCCGAAAACGGTGAGTTGGCCAAACTGGTCAAAGAAGCCGCCA
>NZ_DRGY01000031.1 GCF_011049865.1 Marinobacter antarcticus
ACCGATAACCAACACCCCAAACCGTTTGCACATAACGGGGCTCGGCCAGGTTGGTTTCAATTTTGTTGCGCAAACGGTTGATGTGGGTGTTAACCGTATGCTCATAGCCCTCATGGTTATACCCCCATACCGCATCCAGCAGTTGCGCCCGGCTGAACACCCGGCCGCGATGGCAGGCAAAATGCCAGAGCAAATCAAATTCACGGGCCGTAAGCTCTGCCTCGTTGCCACGAACAAACACTCGGCGCCGAACCGGGTCTATTCTGAGACCATCCACTTCTACTTCTTCCGCTTTTTCCGGTTCAGAGCCTTGGGCAGAAAGCGCATCCACCCGTCGGAACAAGGCTTTAACGCGAGCGGCAAGCTCAGCAACACTGAACGGTTTGGTCAAGTAGTCGTCTGCGCCCATTTCGAGGCCAAGCACCCGGTCCAGCTCTGTGCTTTTGGCCGTCAGTATCAGTACAGGCACGTAGCCTGGGATCGCGCGAATTTCCCGGCAAACTGACAGCCCGTCAAGCCCCGGCAGCATCAAATCGAGAACAACCAGATCAATACCGCCCTGGCGAAATCGCTCAAGGCCGTCATCGCCGCGATCCACGAGAATCGGCTCCATATCCAGATCCTTGACCTGCATACTGACCAACTCACCGATTCCGGGGTTATCCTCAATAATCAGTACTGTGCGTGTCATGGCGTTCCTGGTGTCGCGATGCTGGGATTATGATTTGTAAGTCTAACGCGAAAACTTCACAAATTTGTCACACAGAGCCGTCTGCGACAGAAAAGAAGACGCTTGGCCTTACGCAAAGGGCCAACGACGCTCCGCTCGCTGATATTGAAGCCGTAAAACCTCACATGGAGGCTTTGCGGGCCATCACGAACGTTGAGTAAAACTGATTTCCATGCTGTTCGCCAAAGCCCAGACCGGCACAGCCAGGCCTGAACAGGCCTGGTTAAAGAGCGGCCCGATTAGCAATGTGAGAGTGGCGGCGGGCATTGACCCACAAGGACGCAGCAATGATCCCGCCCCCTATGGCCAGCCTCAGTAAATCCGCATCCCGGTTCCAGATGAGCAGGTTTACCAGTAACCCGACAGGCACCAACACGTTGTTCATGATCGCGAGTGTGCCCGCATCCACGCGGCAGGCTCCGCGGTTCCACAAGAACAGACCCAGCCCGGACGCGGCAAGCCCCAACCAGGTGAGAACGCCCCATTGCACAGCGGTAGCCGGCAGGCGGTCAGAATTGCCAAACACCACGAAGGAGGGCAGCGCAATAATCAGTGCGCCCATGAAAAAGTAGCCAAACGTACGAAACGCAGGGATATCAACCGGATAACGCTGCATCACGTGTTTGTAGCCCACCTGACCGGCCGCAAAGGTAAAATTCGCGACCTGCAACAACAGAAAGCCGGTGACAAAATCCTCGCTGAGGCCATCGTAGCGGATGACGCCGGCGCCTAATGTGGCTATGGCGGCCGCAACCAGTGCAACCGGGGAAAATCGACGCGACAGGGCGTCATCAATGAGAGTTACGTAAAGCGGCGTGAATATGGTGAACAGCAACACTTCCGGAACCGTCAGATAGCTGAACGAGCGATACAAGCACAAATACGTGATGCCAAACTGAAGCATGCCGGTTACCAGCACGCCCAGTTTCAGACCTCCGGGCACGCCTCGCCAACGAGTAAACGGCAAAAATATCAACGTTGCCAGCAATACACGGCTAAGCACCGCAAAATCACTGTCTACCTGGCCGGCGAGAAACTCGCCAATCAGGCTGAAGGAGAATGCCCAGAGTACGGTGACAAAAACCAGGAGGCCCATAATGCATGCTATCCGTATGAAATTGCGGGCGCGTACTTTAACGGATTTTGAGGCCGCTTTCAGCGTCTTTTGGTGGCAAATCCCTATGACGCCCGCGGTGGCGATCCGTTACGATATTCGCCCCGCGAATTTTGCTTTCGATGATTATCCGCTCCAACCCTTCGGACCACGCATTCTATGGATGAAGTACACCAGCCCCTGCCGGAAGTACGACAGCCGCTTATAACCCGTACTTTGACCGAATGGAAAACCCTGTCAATACTGGGCGGACCTATCCTGATCGCCCAGATTGCCCAGATGGCCAATGGCGTTATCGACACGATAATGGCCGGCCACGCCAGCGCGGAAGACCTGGCGGGTGTGGGCATCGGCAGCAGCCTCTGGATGCCTTTATTTTTATTTTTCATGGGCATGCTCGGAGCTCTGCAACCGATTATTTCCGGTTACAACGGTGCGCGTACGCCGGCAAAAATAATGCCGGCGACCTGGCAAGGCCTGTATATCGCCGGTGTTGGCTCCATTGTTATGATTCTGTTGCTGACCAACGTGCATCCCGTTCTGGAAAGGCTAAACCTCGAAGCCAACACCGCACGCATCACTCAGGGCTATCTGAACGCGTTTGCCTGGGGCATCCCGGCACTTTTGTTGATGACAGCACTGCGGGGGCTGACCGACGGCCTGGGTCACACTCGCGTGATTATGGTGTTCTCGGTGCTGAGCACACTGGTTAATCTGCCCCTTAACTATATATTCATCTACGGCAAGCTCGGGTTGCCGGCCATGGGCGGCATCGGCTGCGGCTGGGCAACGTCCCTTTCCAACGGGGTTGCTGCCATTGCGCTGCTGATCTACCTGAATCGCAGCCAGCTCTACAAACAATTTCACCTGATCGCCAGTTGGACAAAGCCCAACGCAGCGCTGATCCGCTATATCCTGAGTATGGGCATACCCATCGGGTTCACTATTTTTGTCGAGGCCAGCGTGTTCTCTGTCATCGCGTTATTTCTCGCTCCACTAGGCCCAGTCGTTGTCGCAGGGCATCAGATTGCCCTGAACGTGGTGTCTCTGCTGTTCATGCTGCCACTGAGTATTGGCATGGCGCTGACATTAAGAATCAGCTTTCTTATCGGTGCGGGCGCGCCGGATACAGCTCGTTTGATTTCCCGCAGCTCTCTGATTCTTGCGGCCGCAACGGCTCTGGTTTTCGCCATCCTCCTGTTTGTTTTCTCACAGGGCATTGCTGCCCTGTACACCAGCGATGTCGATGTTCAGTCGGTAACCGTTCGATTGTTGATGTTTGCGGCGATCTTCCAGGTAGCAGATGTTATCCAGGTGACCTGCATCAGTGCCCTGCGCGGCTATAAAGATACAGGCATTCCCTTGCTGATCATGCTGTTCTCATTCTGGGGTGTGGGGTTACCGCTGGGCTATGCCCTGACGTTTACCGATCTGATTGCTCCCGCGATGGGAGCTGCGGGTTTCTGGGTAGGGCTGACCGGCGGGTTGGCCTCGGCCAGTGTGTTGCTGGGGTGGCGGCTGTTTGGCTATCGCCCGAAAGCCAGCGGCCAGTCAACCGACTAGCCCGGTGCTTCCCGCGGGTAAATCGCCGTTAGCGGCGGGGGCTGTGGAAATAGCTTCCGCAAATACGATCCGGTCGCGGCCCGTTTCCTTGGCCTCATAAAGCGCCCTGTCCGCCCGCTCCAACCAGCTGTCTACGCTTTCGCCGGGTTTGTACACGGCGACTCCGAACGATGCGCTGATAGCGCCTCCCGGATGTCTCATCCTGTTCCGCAAAGCATGTTGAAGATTATTCATGACGGCGGTCAGGCCGGACCCGTCAACGCCTGACAATAAAATCACGAACTCTTCCCCGCCGTAACGAAACAGCTGGTCGGATCGACGCGTGCTCTGTTGAATCAGTGCGGCCAGATCAACGAGCACACCATCTCCCACTCCGTGGCCGTATTCATCGTTGATCTTCTTGAAATGATCGATATCCAGCATCACCAGGGCATAAGGCAATTCAGTGCGCTCAGCGTGGGCTGCCGCCAGATTGAGGGCCTCGTCCATAGCGCGCCGATTTTTGACACCGGTCAGTGGATCCATGGTGGCTAACTGCTCCAGACGCTCGCGCTGATGCTCGGTTCGCTGGGCAAACGCAAAGGACGTTGCACTGACCACCAAGGCTGTTGCGGTGAACGTCCACATTTGTACACCCGACTGAAACACATCGCCCATCGCCATCATGGCGCCTATTGAGGCAAGGTTGAGAAAGATCGCAATGCGCGGAACGACAAGGAAAAAACTGGTTACCAGGCAGGGATAAAGCCAGAACAGCCCGACTTCACCAACCACCGCAGCGACAACAACAGCGCCAAAGCAGGCGACAACGGCCAACACTATACCACTATGGCGTGTATTGCCGGTTATCCAGGCGTAACACATGCTGCCAAAAACCGTCAGTAAAATGGTGGTGTCTATCAACCCGGCAAACACTTCGCCCCTCAGAAAGCGCATCACCGCAAACGGCGTGATCCCGAGCAATGCACTCGCACCCAGAAGAGTAATAATAGACAACCGGAAGTCGGTTTTAAGGCGCATCAACATGTTCACGAAATTCCATAAAAATCAGAGTGCATCGCTCAAGCATAATCCAGAGCAGCTCAGTAATCGTTGATTGCTACGATTAATAACAAAATACCCTAAAAATGTTATAAAAAACGGGTATTTTCGCAGAGTTTAACGTTTACATGGGTAGCTCTGACCAACAAAATCCTTTTAAATAACCTTCGGGGTGTTGAACGCCCGAACGTTATTATAATAGTCGGAGCCAGGCAGGTGTCAGACCTGCTCAAGCCAACGCAGTCATCGGGAAACAGTATTTTGACCAGTCTTGTTCGAATTGCTCCCGGCGCATTGACAATTGGCCGGCCGCTTCCGTGGGAAGTTTACGATTCAGACGGCAGCGTGCTGCTGTGTCAGGGCTATGTGATCCAGAACGATTCACAGCTCGAACAGCTTTTTGAGCGTGGTCTTTTCAAACCCCGGATTATCGAGGTGCACCAGGAAGGCAACGAGGCATCCGGCGATGGCGCGGACTGCAATCCGTTTGCCCGTTACCCGGATTATCTTCACACGCTTGAAAACGCCCTGGCAGCAGTCGCCAACGGCGAACCAGAGGCCCATGGCCAAATACAGGATTTGGCGCACGCCCTGGAGCGGGCCTGTATACACGCACCGGACTCCTGCCTGGCGTTGGTACATCTGTACTCCACAGGACCAACCATTCACGAACAGATTATATTTTACGCCATACTCTGCCAGCTCATCGCCCGGCAGTTCGGGCTTGATGAACAGCGCATCCCCGTGCTGACAGAAGCGGCTCTGAGCGCAAACCTCGCGCTGGTCCCCATTGCCGATAAACTCAACGCCGTCAATAAGGTGCTCAACAGTGAGCAGAGAAGCGTTATCAGCAAGCATCCACAACGGAGCATTCTCGCACTGCAAGCGGCGGGCATTGATAACGATCTGTTGTTTACCATCATCGCACAGCATCACGAGCAGGCCGACGGCAGCGGCTACCCGAAGGGCCTCAGCGGCGCAGACATTCGGCCAGAGGCGGAAATCCTCGCGCTGGCCGAACGCTACATTGCCATGATCACAAAACGGGCGTATCGCAAACGGATGAACGTAACAGCCGCGCGCAAGTTGATCGCCAACCTGGCAGACGGCACCTTTCGGCCAGCCCTGCCCAAAGCCTTACTTCAGATTCTTGGCGAGTATCCGCCAGGCACTCTGGTACGACTGGAAAATAACGAGGTTGGCGTTATTACCGGCAGGCCAGTGCGCGCGCGCGGGCCTTTCGTACAGATTGTTTTTGACGCCTCAGGCAAAAGCAGCGACGCCCGGTTGGAGCGCGACACCAGCGTGCCATACTTCGGCATTCAAGCGCTGGAAGAGCCAGACATCATGCCCTCCATGAACTTCAGCAGCATGTGGGGATTCCCGGACTGACCGGGCTCCCCGGGTGATTCTGCCAATCTCTCAGCTCAGGCCCAGGGCGCTGGCGTGATGATTCAGATGATCATCAACAAAGGAAGCGATGAAGAAATAGCTGTGATCGTAGCCGTCACGCATCCGAAGGTTGATGGGGTGGCTGTGCTGTTCGCACGCCTCCACCAGGGCCTGAGGATTGAGCTGGTCTTCCAGGAAATCGTCCGCTGTGCCCTGGTCAATCAGCAGGGGCAATCGCTCACCGGCTTTCGCAATCAGCAAGGTGGCATCCCACTCTTCCCAGCTCGCCGGGTTGTCGCCAAGGTAGCCTTTGAACGCCTTTTTTCCCCAGGGGCATACGGTCGGATGGGCAATGGGCGCAAATGCCGACACAGAGGCGTAGCGGCCCGGGTTGCGAAGGGCGCATATTAGTGCACCATGACCACCCATCGAGTGCCCGCTGATGCTGCGCCGGTCGGTTAGGGGCAGTTCGCTTTCAACCAGCTGCGGAAGCTCTTTTACCACGTAATCGTACATGCGGTAGTGAGGCGCCCAGGGCTGCTGGGTGGCGTTGATATAAAACCCTGCCCCGCTTCCGAAATCGTAGCTTTCATCTTGCCCGGGCAAGTTGACGCCGCGGGGACTGGTGTCGGGGCAAACAATGGCCATACCCAACTCGGCCGCTTTTTTCTGGGCCCCGGCCTTTTGCATGAAATTCTGATCGTTGCAGGTCAGCCCTGACAACCACCAAAGTGCGGGCACCTTTTTTGGGGGATTTGCCCCCAGCGCAATCGGAGGCAGGTACACGGCAAATTCCATTGTGCATTCAAGCGTGGCCGACCTGTGACGATAGCGGCGATGTTCCCCGTCAAAACTGACGTTGGTGGATAAAAGTTCCATAGTGTCCTCTGGTTTTTATAACTCAAGCCCGCACCCCATGCGCGCCAGCTCTGCCAGCACAGCCGTGCGAGTCACGATGCCAATGAGTTTTCCGTGTTCCACCACAGGATACACTTTCGGCTTGCCGGAGCCGAGCTTCTGGGCAAGGTCAACAATCGACATGTCTGGAGACATCGCCAGGGGCTCACGGAACATGACATCGTCAACAACCGGATCCCCCTCACCGTGATAATTGCTCACCAGCAGTGCATGAATGCAATCCTGTTCAGATACAAAACCCAGCAAATGCCGGTGCGCATCAACCACCGGCAGCCCGGAGATATGATTCCCCAACAACGCCTTGACCACTTCGGTCAATGGCGTTCCACATCGGACAGGCTCAATATGGTTAGACATAAGGTCGGAAACTCTGAGTGCACACATGGGCAACTCCTCGCATCGTTAACAGGTCCAAAGGCATCGACCAAGGGCCAAGCCCCGTCTTGTAACCATAGGCGATAGGCGTGAAATCCTCCAATTTCGTCGGCTTACGGTTTACACATGACAATATCTGACTAAACTCAAGCAGTTGTCACCCTTTCGGGTAAAAATACAAATCAAACCGTGGCACATACAGGGAGATTCCCATGGAAGCTATCGAGAACTTTATTGGCGCAATCAACGGCGTGGTCTGGGGGCCACCCATGTTGATTCTGATTCTGGGTGTCGGCCTGTTTCTGAGCCTTGGCCTGAAGCTCATGCCCGTACTCAAACTCGGCGCCGGCTTCCGCCTTATGTGGAAAGGCAGGAGTGCTACGGGGGATGAATCAGACGGTGACATACCTCCGTTCCAGGCGCTCATGACCGCCCTCTCAGCGACGGTCGGAACAGGCAATATTGCCGGCGTAGCAACCGCTGTTTTCCTCGGCGGGCCAGGTGCCTTGTTCTGGATGTGGCTCACCGCGCTGGTCGGCATGGCCACCAAATATTCCGAAGCGGTACTCGCCGTGCGCTTTCGTGAGGTGGATGAGCGCGGCTCCTATGTCGGCGGCCCCATGTACTATATCCGCAACGGTCTTGGCAAAAAATGGGCCTGGCTGGGCGTGCTGTTTGCAATTTTTGCGGCCATAGCCGGCTTCGGCATTGGCAATACCGTGCAAGCCAATTCGGTTGCCGACGTGATGGAAACAACCTTTGGCCTGCCACACTGGATCACCGGCGTTATTCTGATGGTGCTGGTCGGCCTGGTGCTGATTGGCGGTATTCGCCGCATCGGGCAGGTTGCCAGCGCGCTCGTTCCGCTGATGGCCGTGTCCTATCTGATCGCGGGCCTGGTGGTGCTTGCCATTAACTTCGCCGACATTCCCGCCGCATTCGCCTTGATATTCGAGCATGCCTTCAGCCCGATCGCCGCAGAAGGCGGTTTCGCCGGTGCCGCCGTCTGGGCAGCCATCCGGTTTGGTGTTGCACGGGGCGTCTTTTCCAACGAGGCCGGCCTCGGTTCGGCACCCATCGCTCACGCCGCGGCGCAAACCAAAAACCCGATCAATCAGGGCATGGTGGCCATGCTGGGCACGTTTATCGACACCATTATCATTTGCACTATCACCGGGCTGGTTATTATCACGTCTGGCGCCTGGACATCGGGCGAATCGGGCGCAGCGCTTACCTCTATGGCGTTCTCGCAGGCGCTGCCCGGAGTTGGTGATTACGTGGTGGCCATTGCTCTGGCCGTGTTTGCATTCACAACCTTGCTGGGTTGGTCCTTCTACGGTGAGCGTAGCGTTGAGTTCCTGTTCGGAGTGAAGGCGATCGTGCCTTACCGCATTGCCTGGGTTATTGCGATCCCGATTGGCGCAACGGTAAACCTTGGCCTGGTCTGGCTGGTCGCCGACACTCTGAACGCCATGATGGCACTGCCCAACCTGATTGCGCTTCTGCTGCTCAGCCCGGTGGTGTTCAAGCTGACCAAAGAGCATTTTGAGCGAGAGACGTCTGTGGGGCTGTGATGGATGAGGTGGGTCAACAGGCCCTTGTAATCCTGTCATCCAGCACCAATGATTCTTGTATACACCCGATAAATGGTTCCGGCGGCCTGGCTGCCGGAACCTTGAGCAACGCTATTGAACGTAGCATCCAAGGAGAGCAAATATGAGTTTACGTCTAGGCGATACCGCACCGGATTTCGAACAGGATTCCAGCGAAGGCAAGATTTCGTTCCACGAATGGCTGGGTAATGGCTGGGGTGTGCTTTTCTCTCACCCGGCGGATTTCACCCCGGTGTGCACAACGGAACTGGGCCTGACTGCGAAGCTTCAGGACGAGTTTGCCAAGCGCAAGGTCAAGGCCATTGCACTGAGCGTTGATCCGGTTGATTCACACCACGAGTGGATCAAGGACATCAACGAAACTCAGGGCTGCGCGGTGAATTTCCCGATCATTGCCGACCACGACGGCAAGGTTGCCGAGCTGTACGACATGATTCATCCGAATGCTAATAGCACGCTCACCGTGCGCTCACTGTTCGTGATTGATCCGAACAAAAAGGTTCGCCTGATGATCACTTACCCGGCCAGCACCGGCCGTAACTTCAACGAAGTTCTGCGGGTAATTGATTCTCTGCAGTTGACCGACGATCACAAAGTTGCCACCCCGGGTAACTGGGAACGTGGAGGCGACGTGGTGATTGTGCCGTCGCTGCAGGACGAAGACGAAATCAAGAAGCGCTTCCCGAAGGGTTACAAGGCGGTGAAGTCTTACCTGCGGATGACACCGGATCCGACAACCAACTGGAGCGGTGATTGATCACTGGCGCCTGTTACTGAACACGGAAGGTACTGAATACAGAAGGTACTGAACGTAAAAAGGCCGGGCAGTTTCGCTGCCCGGCCTTTTTTTATAGCTCTCGCTCTGATCAGAACGCCGGAACTACCGCGCCTTTGTACTTCTCCTTGATAAACTCGCGAACGTCATCGGATGTCAGCGCCTTAGCCAGCTTCTGCATGGCCTCGCTGTCTTTGTTGTCCGGGCGTGCCACCAGAATGTTCACATACGGCGAGTCAGAGCCCTCAATGATCAACGCGTCTTTCGTCGGGTTCAGGCCCGCTTCCAGCGCGTAGTTGGTGTTGATCAGCGCAACATCAACCTGGTCAAGAATCCGTGGCAGTGTTGCAGCTTCCAGCTCCTTGAAATCAAGATCTTTGGGGTTGTCGGCAATATCACGCGGCGTTGCGGTGATTTTGCTGCCTTCTTTGAGCGTGATCAGCCCCGCTTTTTGCAGCAACAACAAGGCCCGTCCACCGTTGGTGGGATCGTTCGGAATGGCAATAACGGCGCCTTCTTTCAGATCATCCAGCGAGTCAATCTTGTTTGAATAGGCGCCAAATGGCTCAACGTGAACGCCGATAACCGTTACCAGATTGGTACCACGGCCGTCGTTGAACTCGTCCAGATACGGCTGGTGCTGGAAAAAGTTGGCGTCCATACGCTTCTGGTCCACCTGAATGTTTGGCTGGATGTAGTCGGTAAATACCTTCACATCCAGCTCCACGCCCTGTTCCGCCAGCATAGGCTTCACGAATTCAAGCAGTTCCGCGTGGGGTACCGGCGTTGCCGCTACGGACAGTTTTTCAGCGGATACGCCTGCAGAAAAAACAGCGACGGCAGCCAGAGCCACCAGGGTTTTCTTGAGGTTCATAAATGCACTCTCCTGTTAATAGAATTACTTGCGGCTGAAATACAAAACCAGGCGATCGCCGACCATCTGCAAAATCTGCACGAAAATCACCAGTAAGGCCACGGTAATGACCATCACATCGGTTTGAAAGCGCTGGTAACCGAAACGAATCGCCAAATCACCCAGACCACCGCCGCCGATAACGCCAGACATGGCCGCGTAGGACACCAGCGTAATCGCGGTAACCGTAATGCCGGCGATGATGCCCGGAAGCGCTTCCGGCAGCAAGGCGCCGAAGATGATCTGACGCACGCTCGCGCCCATGGCCTGGGTGGCTTCGATAATGCCGCGGTCGACCTCCCGCAAAGACGTTTCGACCAATCGGGCAAAGAAGGGTGCGCCACCGGCAACCAACGGAGGTATTGCACCTGCCACACCGAGGGACGTGCCGATCAACATCACGGTGAACGGTATCATCACAATCAGCAGGATGATGAACGGTACCGAGCGCAGTACGTTCACTACGAAAGACAATACGGCGTAAGCGACGGGTTGCTCCAACAACTGGCGTTTACCGGTCAGAAATAGCAGCACGCCTATCGGCAGGCCCGCCAGCACGCTGAACAGCAATGACAAACCCACCATCACCAACGTATCCCAGCTTGCTATGCCAATCTCTGGCCAGTCCACATTACTCAAGAAAGCGTCCATCAGCGCACCACCTCCACGTGAACATCGGCGGCTTCCAGTGCGCTCATGGCAACGGCCAGATCGCCGCCTACCAACGAGAGGGTCAACTGGCCGTAAGGCGTGTCCTTGATGTGGTCAATGCGGCCGGACAAAATGCTGAAATCCACACCGGAGGCCCGCGCGACACTGCCCAGCAGTGGCTTGTAGGTAGACTCGCCTTTGAACGTCAGGCGTAAAATACGGCCGTTGGCTTTTTGCAGATCTTCCTGGCGCTCCCGGCTGTCAATGCTTTCACTCTCAAACACGAAATCCCGGGTGGTGGGGTGTTTCGGGTGTAAAAACACATCACTTACGGCACCCATTTCCACCACGCGGCCACCGTCCATCACGGCAACGCGATCACACACACGGCGCACCACATCCATCTCGTGGGTAATGAGCACGATGGTCAGGCCCAGCTCTTTATTAATCTCGGCCAGCAACCTGAGTACAGACTGGGTTGTTTGTGGGTCGAGTGCGCTGGTGGCCTCGTCACACAACAAGATGGTAGGCCGGCAGGCCAGGGCCCGGGCAATGCCCACGCGCTGCTTCTGCCCCCCCGATAACTGGGACGGGTATTTGTCGGCTTGATCCAGCAGGCTGACACGAGCCAGCAGCTCCTGCACACGATCCCGAATTTGGGCTTTGCTGTAGAGGCCGGCCAGCTTCATCGGAAAAGCGATGTTGTCTGCAACGGTTTTTGACGAGAGCAGGTTGAAGTGCTGGAAGATCATGCCGACTTTACGACGGAATGCGCGCAGTTCTGCGGCGCTGTACCGGGTAATATTCTCGTTATCGATCAGAATATTACCACCGGTTACGGGCTCCAGAAGATTGATCAGGCGCACCAAAGTGGATTTTCCCGCCCCGGAATGCCCGACAATACCGAACACCTCGCCGGTTTCAATGGTCATGTCAGTGGAGTGAAGCGCGGGGATCGCCCGACCACCCACCTGATACGACTTCTGTACCTGGTTAAATACAATCACGATCAGCGCCTTGTGGGTGCAGAATTAAAGCCGGCAATTATAAACCATTCAGCGGCCAAACCCGAACCTACAAAGCAATTCTAAAACACAACGCTAAAGCTCGTACAACTGGGCTACGTGCAGAATCGGCCCGGTTGGCTCTCCCGTGGGTGATCCTCCAAGGGGTTCCAGGCTGATCGCCAGGGTGCGGCTTTGCGACAGTGCCTGCCGGGTTTTGTCGGTCAGGATTACTTCATGCAAGCCACCGGCGGGAATAACGCCCAGTGACAGAGGTTGGCCATTCTCCGGCACAATCCAGAGCTCATAATCCTTGCCGGTGTCGGCGGCGCTGGCGGCGACGGAACGCAACTTCAACAGATTGCCCTGCCCGGTTTCGCTCACCAACCAGAGCGGGTCGCTGGTATCGGTTTGAACAATAGCGCCGGAAAGCTGCGTCTGGGGAACCTCCGACGACGGTTGTATCAATACGAACGCCATAACCACGGCAGCGGCTGTCGCGACAGCGCTCCAACTCGGCCAGAACCAGCGATGGTTGGCGCGGGCTTGCGCCTTGCCTGTTGGCGCCGCCTTCTGGCTGCCCTTTTGCCATAACCGATTCTCGATAGAATCCCACACCGACGACGGCGGCGTGACGGCCGGCACGTCAGCGGAGAGTGATCCAAGCTTTTGTTCCCAAAACCAGACCTCTTCGCGCGCCTTCGCGGATTCCATCATCCAGCGCTCAAAGCGCTTGCGGGCAAGGCCATGCAGCGAGCCCAGCACATACTCGGCAGCAAGCATTTCAATACGTTCCGGTGTCTTTTTCATCGTTCCAGGCACCTTTTCAAAGTTATCAGACCGCGGCGCACCCAACTTTTCACCGTGCCCAGTGGGGAGTTCAACACATGAGCCAGCTCATCGTGCGTAAGCCCTTTGTAATAAGAGAGCAGAATGCTGTCACGTTGCGCGTCATTGAGCTCGTCAAGACACCCCGTTAGCCGGGCTTCCCCGGCGCTGCGAAGAGACTCATCAAGAGGGCCTTCGCGCCCGTCTTCAATGTGCTCAAGATCCTCTTCACTGCCGCTGCGGCGAACTTTTCGTGCACGCATCATATCCAACGTCCGGTAGCGGGCGATGCTCATCATCCAGCCCAGAGGCATACCCCGGTCCGTATGATATTCCCGGGCGCGGTGCCAGATTTGTATGAACGCTTCTTGCAAAGCATCCTCAGCCAGGTCTCGCTGTCCCGCCAATTTCAGACACATTCCGAACATTTTTGAGGACACGCTCTGATAGAGCTGATGAAACGCGTCGTGATCCTCTCGGGATACAGCCACTAACAAGCGCATTAGGTCATCCTGATTCGTATCGCTGTGAGACATTCCAACTCCGTATGATTGTCAATTACCAATACGCCCTACCTACCCGGCGAGATGCAAATACCACTCTAATTTTTTTCAGTGTAACGTGCATCTTTATTACTCAGCCATACGTTCCCCTTTTGCTGTAACCACAACAAGACATATTGAGGAACCGTTATGAACGCAATTATCAAACGCTCTGCTCTCGCGATCGCCGTTGCCGGCGCGTGCCTGAGCGCCGGCCTGAGCCAGGCTTCAAGCCACCGCGAAGCCCCTTTTATCACCGAAATGCCAAAGGTAGACGGTACTGACTTTTATATGTTCCGAAGCTATGAGGCCAATCGGGCAGACTATGTCACTCTGATTGCCAACTATTTGCCCCTTCAGGACGCTTACGGCGGCCCCAACTATTTCGATCTGGACGACGACGCCATTTACGAAATCCACATCGACAACAGTGGCAACGCGCAGGAAGACCTCACGTTCCGCTTCCAGTTCTCAACCACCTTGAACGACATTCAGTTAGATGTCGGCCCTGTCGGTGACACGAAGAAAGTTTCCGTTCCGCTTAAAAACATTGGCGACGCCACAGACGTTGCCAATGTTCAGGTCAGCCAGGAGTATACCGTTTCGGTGATTCGTGGTGACCGCCGTACCGGCACTGTAGAGGCCGTAACCAACGTCTCCACCGGCACCGGCAGCTTCGAAAAGCCTCTGGATAACATCGGCGAAAAATCGTTCGCCAATTACGAAACCTACGCTAACGAGCATATCTTCCCGATTGCTATTCCCGGCTGTGGCACCAACGGCCAGGTGTTTGTAGGCCAACGCAAAGAAGCGTTCGCGGTGAACCTCGGCGAAATTTTCGATCTGGTCAACACCAATCCCCTCGGCGCACGTACCGCCGAAGGCGCCGGTGATCTGGCCGACAAGAACGTGACCTCGTTTGCCCTGGAAGTGCCCACCGAATGCCTGACCGGCACGGCCGTTACCGGCAAGGGCGATCCGGTTATTGGCGCGTGGACCACCGCCAGCGTACGCCAGGCGCGAGTCATCAATCCCGAGCCGACTGCGGGCGGCAAAGGCGCCACAGTAGAAGGCGGCGCCTGGACCCAGGTTTCACGCCTCGGCATGCCGCTGGTGAATGAAGTCGTCATCGGCCTCAAGGACAAGGATCTGTTCAACACCAGCGAGCCGATGAACGATACCCAGTTTGCCACCTATGTAACCAACCCCACCCTGCCAGAATTGCTGGAAATACTGTTCAAAGGCACAGCTGTGGCACCGAATAATTTCCCCCGTACGGATCTGGTGTCTGTCTTCCTGACCGGTGTAAAAGATGTGAACATGCCGGTTGGTGTGCAAGGCTCTGAAATGCTGCGGCTGAACCCGGCTATTGCAGTTACTCCTGCGGCCACGCAAAACGATCTGGGTGTTCTGGTTGGTGATAACGCTGGTTTCCCGAACGGCCGTCGCCCGGTTGATGACGTAGTCGATTCCGCCTTGAGGGTTGTTATGGGTGCATTGACAACAGACGCGCCCAACAAGGACGCGGCGTTCACCGACGGCGTTCAGCTTGATGCAAGCGAGCTCCAGGTAGTGTTCCCGTACCTGGCAACCCCGCTGGCCGGCTCAACCAACTTATAAGGAGTGAATGATGAAACTCACTATAAAGTTCGCTGGGGCGAGTTTGTTGGCCCTTGCTCTGACGGGATGTTTCGAGGGCTCAAACAACAGCCAGAACGATCAGTCCTCGATGTCAGTCGACTTTGGAACCTTCGTGAAGGGCGAAATTAACAACCCGGATCTCAGCCGGGACCCTGTGGCCGTTAATGACGTTACCTTCAGCTTCAACGACCAGGATGATCCGAAGGCATACGATGATCTCCTTAGATAAAAAAGCTCCACACCGGACCCGACAAACGTTGCGTTCGGC
>NZ_DRGY01000032.1 GCF_011049865.1 Marinobacter antarcticus
AAGAAGGTCTTTGACCAATGGGGACTCGTGTCGTTGCTTGATACAGTATTACGGCTTCAGTGCCGACCATGAACCGCCGTATACGGAACCGTACGTACGGTGGTGTGAGAGGACGGCGGGAGTAATCCCGCCTCCTACTCGATCCTGTTTCCTGTCCAATAGATCTCCTGCAGTCGATGCAGATATACTGGCATCGTGCCGACTGGAGATGCGCCGGAGCGAACGTCTGTAAACCGCTGAACAGGAAACGAGCTTATGTCTGGAAATGAACCTTTTGACTGGTCATCGACGCCCGCCGCGGTGTGGCGTCGCCATCGCGCAGGTTTGCGCGCAGTGCGAAGACTCGACCCGGTTCAGTGGGGCTCTTTGACCGGCATTGAACGCCAGCAACAGGCGCTTGCGCGCAACACGGAGCGCTTTCTTGCCGCAGAACCTTCAAATAACGCGCTGCTCTGGGGCGCCAGGGGAACAGGCAAGTCTTCCCTGATCAAGGCGTTGCTGAATCGCTACAAGGAAAAGGGCCTGAGAATCATCGAGGTGGACAAGAACGACCTGGTGAACTTGCCGGAGATTGTCGATGACATCTGCGACTTACCATTTCGCTTCATTATTTTCTGCGATGACATGTCCTTTGATGCGGGCGAATCCGGTTACAAAGCTCTGAAAAGCGTGCTTGAGGGCTCGCTGGAACTGCCGCCTGAGAACGTTCGTGTCTATGCAACGTCCAATCGTCGCCATCTGATGCCGGAATACATGTCAGAGAATCTCAAAAGCAAGGCGCAAGATGGTGAGATACACCCGGCTGAGGCGATTGAAGAGCAGGTGTCGCTGGCCGACCGTTTTGGTCTTCAGCTTTCCTTTTATGCATTTCCTCAGGATGTTTATCTGCAGGCAGTAGATGCCTTGTTTCCAAACGCGACTGACCGGGAAAATCTGCACCGAGAAGCGATCCGGTTTGCCACCTCCAAAGGGGTTCGCAATGGCCGCACCGCGCAGCAGTTTTATCGGCAGTTTGCGGGGGATGAATTCGCCCGCTAGAGCGGGTTCTCCTGGTGCTTGATCAATAATGGGTGGGCGGGATAATAGCCCGGAAACAGACGCCGTCTACACCGTCACGTGTCTCATTCAGTGCCTCTACGCGACCGCCGTGAAAATCAACGATCAACTGAACTATCATCAGGCCCTGACCAAGATGGCCTTCTTCCCGCTCATCTCGTACCGACACGAAAGGGCTGAAAATACTGGTGTCGGGATGGTCAGGCAGTGTTGATCCGGCGTTGAAAACGGACAGGGAAACAGACGGCTCTGCCTGTTCAAGACCGATAAGAATCCGTTCGTTGTGCGGAGTAAAATCCCGGGCATTGTCCACCAGTTTATCAAGCAGTTGCACCATCAGCTCGGGAGAGCCGGTCAGGCGGATGCCGGATTCCGGGCCGGTATAATGAAACTGATGATGTGGGTCCAGAGACTGGTAGGCCGCCGTTGCCTGGTGGATAACATCGGCAAGATCGAACACTTCTTTTTCAGCATGATCAAAGCTCTGCTCCAGCCGGGTTGCCTCGCTCATGCTGTGCAGAATCTGGCGCAGTCGTTCGGTGGCTGCGGCTGCGCGCCCGATGTATTGCGAGCGTTCTTCTTCGGTGTTGCTGTGAGACAGATTTTCCAAAGATGAACGTACCACGGCGACCGGGGTTTTGAGTTCGTGGGACAAACGCCGCGAAAAGCTCTCCAGATACCGGTTATAGCCGTGCAGTCTGTCGGCCATTTGGGCGAAATGGTTTTGCAACTGCCCCAGTTCATCCCGGGCTCCGGAATCCGGCAGAGTGCCGATAATACGTCCATCCTTATCAATGCTGGCGCTGACCGCACGTTGTAAACGGGCAATACGCCAGGATAACCAGCTTGCGTAACCCAACAATACCAGGGTCAGGGCAATGATGATGACGGTGCTGCGAGCAATGACTGAGCCCAGAGTAGAGCCAGACAGCGTCAGCAGTTGATCCAGGGATTGCTCCAGCACCAGAGTCCGGCCGCCGAATACGGGCTCGGTGGTCATCAGCCAAACACTGTCGTCACCGTGACGGACCAGACCTTCTCGGGGAAGGGTGTTCATGTCTAGCTTGCTGGCATCGGCCGCTATAGCCGTGGGCTTGGGTTGGTAAAGCCGCACCAGAGCCCGAAGCCCGTTGAGACTGGTGTGTTCAATAACCTGCAAAGGGCTGAGAGCTTCAAATTCCGGCCGTACCTGGCGGGATGGTGTCGCCTGCTGTGCAATGACCCAGCCCGCTGGCTCCACCAGGCGCACTAGCTGCCCTCCGTCCATTCCCGGCGAAAGGTGCCGTTCCAGCAATGCGTTCCGCGTGATCAGAATCGGTAATGGATCCGTGGACGTTGATGTCTGCGTTGAATCCGCATTGACCTGCCACTGAGCGGCAAACCCCAGACGGCTTCCTTGAGGCGGGTTGGGCAGCTCCAGCTCGAGCTGCCAACCGTTGCCTGCAGGTTGCCAGGCCCCGTTCACCCTGTAGTCCGGTGTATGTTCGGGGCCCGTGGTGGCATAAACCTGGCCGGGTGCGGGTGTGCGGATTAACCATGAATCAGGACGAAGGTCGGGTTCAACCGTTCCGTCCGGGGGCGCGAGCCAGATATTGAGCCGGTCATAGGGTTGGTCGGGATCGCCCGGATTGAAGAACACAGGTTGACGATTGTTGATGCGTATCAGCAGGTACAGATGGCGTTGGTCGGTCGCTGCCTGCCAGTGAAGAGTGGGTTGCCCCGCGCGTTCAGATGACGGGTCGGGCTGTCCCGACGGTTGCCAGAGCTGATTCTGTTCGCCCTGATCGTAACCGGGCCAGTCGTCGCTGTAGCCGTCCAAGTTAAGAGGCGCGTTCAGGTTTTCCACATAAATCGCAGGGGTTTGCGGTGCTATCAAAGGCTGGCCAAGGCTGAAGTCTCCGGCGATGTTGGCCAGTCGTTCCGCCTGATCCTGCAACTGCTGAAGGGCCTGCTGGCGCAGCGCCTGGTCCAGCTCAAGCACAAACTGCAAGCCAGCCCAGGGAATCAGCAACATTAACAGACTGGCTACAAACAGTTGGCGCTTGAGCGTCACGACTCAGAACTCACGGGCATTCCAGCGATAGCCCATTCCATAGGCTGTCTGGATGCTGTCAAAGGTGCCGTCTATCTGCAGGAATTTGCTCCGGATGCGTTTGATGTGGGAGGTCACTGTGTTGTCATCCAGAAACGTGTTGGCAGCTTCCATCAGTTGTTCGCGGCTGCGCACGTGGCCTGGATGCTGTACCAGTGCGTGCAGCATCCAGAATTCTGTCACGGTGACATCGATAGCCGCCTGGTTCCACGCAACCGTCATGCGATCGACGTTGAGGCTGAGCCGACCGCGGATGACCACTTCTTCCGGCTTCTGAAGCGCCTCTGCCCAGGCATCGGCCCGGCGCAGCAGAGCAGTCACCCTCGCCAGCAGGTGCTCCATGCTCATGTCCTTGGTGACGTAATCGTCAGCGCCCAGGCGCAGGCCGTGAACGGAATCAATGTCGCTGTCGCGGGCCGTCAGAAAAATGATGGGCAGCGTTCCGGAGAGTGAGCGCAGGTCCTGGCACAGGGTAAACCCGCCTTCCGGTTCATTCCCCAGGCCAACGTCAATAATGGCAAGGTCGGGCAGGCTCTGGCGCAGCACCTGCCATGCAGACGACCGGTCACCGAAGGTGGATACGCGATACCCCCGGCGTTCAAACGCGGCGCGGTAGTTGTCGCGAATGGCGGGTTCGTCCTCAATCAGGACAAGGTGTTTCTTCATGGCGTTGGCGTGATCCGTCGATGCTGAGGCCCTATTTAAACACGGCGAGCGGTGAGAGCAAGGTTAGCTTGCGGTGTTGCCATAATTCATCATTTTTTGTGTGCGGAATGTCCGATTCTGCCACGGGAGCTCCTTTTCGAATTGCTGAAATGACGGTGTCTTGTTTGTCATGCAGCCAAAGGATCTTGTCATGATGTTTTCTGCCATTTCGTCGAAGCATAGCTCTGTATCGTTTCTTCAGAGTCCGCCGTCCCGAGCGGCTGAGGCCTCTCCCGAAACACGCTGTGAATACGTCCGTGTACGCTCGGCTCCGCCATCCATGGCTCCGCACGGTTTCGTGAGAGGCCTCAGCCGCCCGGGAGGGTTTAGCGCAGGGCGCTCGATACGTGTTCGGCGCTTTATGGAGGGGGTCAGTTTGTGGATGGCCATATTGCTGCTGCTGTTTGTTCAGCCTCTTTATGCCGAAGCTAGTACCGGCGGTGATGACACGGCGGGTGTTCTGCATTTTGTGGATGATAACGGCCAATGGCAGGAACCGGCGTTAGTGTTAGGGAGTGATTTTGATGTTCAGGTCAGCGGGCTGATTGCGGACAGTAAATTGGTACGCACTTTTCGGAACACCAGTGATCAGTGGCGTGAAGGTGTGTTCGTGTTTCCGCTCCCGGAGAAAGCCAGCGTATACGGGCTGGTCATGAAGGTGGGGGAGCGCACGATTGTGGGGGAGGTTCAGCCCCGGGAGGAGGCGAAGAAAACCTACGAGAAAGCCCGGGATTCCGGGCGTTACGCCGCAACCGTTGAGCAACAGCGGCCCAATCTGTTCACGACCCGTGTGGCGAATATTCCGCCGGGTGGCACGGTCAGCGTGGAACTTGATTACCAACAACCGGTGCGTTATCAGGATGGAATTTTTGAGCTGAGTGTGCCGACAACGCTGACGCCAAGGTACATGCCGGGCGAGCCCTTGGCTGCAACGGCACAGCAGTGGCAGGGTGGCTGGGCAGTGCCGACCACGGAGGTGCCGGACGCCGATGCCATCAGCCCGTTCACGGTTGATGTGGCGGATGTGGCTGCTGACAGTCATCGGGCGTCGGTTCGGTTTACGATTGATGCCGGTCTTCCTTTGGCGCGGGTATTCAGCCCAAGCCACGAGGTAAAATCACAGACAGATGGCCAGGTGGTGACGGTTCAGCCTCAGACCGGGAACATTTTAATGAACCGTGACTTCGTACTGCGTTGGCAGCCCCTTGCGGGTCAGGAGCCAAGCGCCGCTGTTTTCCATGAACGCTGGAAAGGAGAGGACTATCTTCTGGCGATGTTAGTCCCCGGGCAAGCCGGTAACGTCCGCTTGCCCCGGGAGCTAACGCTTGTGATTGATACGTCCGGGTCCATGGCTGGCGAATCCATACGCCAGGCTAAGGAAGCCTTACAGCAGGGCTTGGGGACGTTGGCTCCCGGTGACCGGTTCAATGTAATTCAGTTTAACTCCCAGCCCCATGCGCTGTTCACACAGCCCGAATTAGCAACAGCCAACAACCTCGCGCGCGCTCGACAGTACGTAAGCCAGTTGACGGCGGATGGCGGCACGGAAATGGCCTCGGCGTTAACCATGGCGCTCGAGAGTGCCGGCGAGAGTGCTGGTGAGAGTGCTGGCGAACCACACGAAGCCCGGTCATTAGAGACATCAGAGACATCAGAGACATCACCAAGGGTGCAACAGGTGGTGTTTATGACCGATGGCGCGGTTGGCAATGAGTCAGCGCTGTTCAGTCAGATTCGCCGTCAGTTGGGCGACCAGAGGTTATTCACGGTCGCTATCGGTTCGGCGCCCAACAGACATTTTATGCGTGAGGCCGCGCGCTGGGGTCGTGGCACTTATAAGGCGGTGCAGAGTTCTGCGGATATCAGCGGACCGTTGACGAGGTTGTTTACGGCCATGGAGTCGCCGGTACTGACGGATATCGAGGTGAGCTGGCCGGGTCAGTCCGCATCGGCACGGAAAAACAGTTTTCCCCTGCGCCCAGGCGATCTGTTTCAGGGCCAGCCCCTGCTACAAGCCATGCGAGGCGTGCCGTCCGCCGGTGAGTTAACAGTGTCAGGCCGGTTGCCGGGTGGCGTTAAATGGCAGCGACGACTGGATTTGCAGCAGGCTGCGGTTGGCTCGGGCCTTCATCGTTACTGGGCGCGCGAAAAAATCGACAGCCTTCTCGATGAGGCACGGGTGAACGCACGTGAGCCAGACAAAACAGCGGTGACCAAGTTGGCGATCGAGCACAGTCTGATGTCGCCTTACACCAGCTTTGTGGCCGTAGACGCAACGCCGGCCAGCGACTCTGTCCGCGCCTCTCTCCGAAACCCCGAAAGCGCTTTTATAAAAGACAACCTGCCAACCTTGCGTCCGGCGGGAAGCCAGCCCAGTATGACACGCTATCCGCAAACCGCCACAGCAGCGCCTCTGTTTATTGCTCTTGGGCTGCTCGGGTTGATGTTTTCTGTTGCTATCGGGCTGTTGCAAAGGCGGGCGTACCCATGAGCCGCTTCATGTTGCTGCTCATGACAAGTTCTGCTGCTTTGCTGGTTTTCGGGCTGTGGATTCCGCTGAAAGCCGTGGTGGCCCAGGAGCTGCTGGAGATTGCCTGGGCTGAGAGCCAGGCTCGGCAAATCGAATCCCGGCCGTGGCCTTGGGCCGATACCTGGCCGGTCGCAAAGCTGTCCATGCCAGCGTTGAACGATTCGATGATCGTGCTGGCGGGTGTTCATGGCGAAAGTCTGGCCTTTGGGCCTGGTCAGATGATGGGGATAGAAGGTCAGGAGGGCGCGGTGATTATTGCCGGCCACAGAGACACCCATTTCCGGCCCCTGAAATACCTGGAGCCGGGTAACGAGCTGCGGCTGCAAAGCCGTGACGGGCGCTGGCAAAGTTATCGGGTGTTCGAAACCAGAATTGTGGATAGCCGTTCCGAATTCATCAATACCCGCGCGCTACCGGCGCACACTCTGCTTCTGGTTACCTGCTATCCATTTGACAGCCTCGAGGCTGGTGGACCGCTCCGGTATGTCGTAGAAGCACGAGCTGATGATGTTCCCCGCCCGAACGTCACAGGGAAAGCCGACACTGTTGCAGGCCTGTAAACTTGGCGTACACTTGTGCGCCAAAATCCTGTTACCGAGTTGTCTCTATGGGTGTTTTACGAAGTCTGTTGGCCTGGTTGAGTGTTCCGGTGATCTGCATGTTTGCTTTGCCAGCGTATATTGTGCGGCCGTTCAACCCCGACAACAACCGACTGCTGGGCTGGACCATGGCGCGTGTTGGCAGGGCAATACTGGGCATGAAGCGCCCTCTTGACGGCGCCCACAACATGCCCGTAGACCGGCCGGTTGTGGTCATCGCGAACCATCAGTTTAACGATGATCTGTTTGTGATGGGTGATCTCATGCCACCGCGCACGGTTACGGTTGGAAAATCAGCGCTGATCTGGCTGCCGTTTTTTGGTCAGGTATTCTGGCTTGGCGGCAATGTGATGCTTGATCGCGCGCATTCACGCAAAGCGATTGCGGCCATGCAGGCCACGAGCAACGCGATTATTCAGGATAACAAAAGCCTGTGGGTATTCCCGGAAGGCACCCGCAGCCGTGGTCGCGGTTTGCAGAACTTCAAAAAAGGTGGATTTTACGCAGCGGTAATGGCCGGGGCGCCGATTGTTATGGTGTGCAACGGTGAGTACCACAACAGAACGCTGGGCTGGTCGGGCAGGCGCGAGCCCGTGGCCATTCGCATTTTGCCCCCGGTTGAAACCGTGGGACTGACCGTCGACGATGTTCCAGCCCTGATTGCGAGCTGCCACCAACAGATGGCAGACGCTGTAGCCTCCCTTTGACGCACAGGACCCGTTTAAAGCCACATCGGAAGAGGTTGAAGCACCCGTAAAAACAGGGCAGTCTTCGCCACACTTGAGGTTTTTTAAAGAACTCCCCAACAATGTTCTGCGATGAAAGGTAAGAGCTAAATATGATTGTTCCTATTACTGGCGTGTTTGCAGCTGTTCTCGGTATTTTGTTGTTGGTGCTTTCAGTTCATGTTGTGAAGTTTCGCCTGAAGCACAACAAGAACCTGGGTGTTACCGATGATCGCGATTTTGAAGTCGCCGTTCGCGCCCACGCCAACCTTATCGAGTACGCGCCGCTGGCGCTCATAATGTTGGGCCTTGCGGAGCTGAATGGCGTGTCCAGCGGCTTTGTTTACTGGACAGGCATGACGCTGGTGACCGGTCGTATTCTTCATGCCTGGGGCATGGTTAATGGCCATGGTGAGTCGCACAAGGCACGGGCGATTGGCATTGTCATGACCTGGCTGGCCATTTTGGCGGCCGCGATTCTTCTGCTTTGGAATGTCTGGCAGGTGTATGTTTGAAAGAGTGAGCCTGATGGAGTGACTCAGCGCCGCCGGGGTCGCCCGTTCCGGCACCGGGCTGATGTCTCGTGCTAGAGCGCTTTTGCCATATCGAGAGTCAGATATTCGAGCTCTACCCGGCGGTTGGCGGCCCGATCATCGGGCGTCGCCAGAGGACGAGCCGAGCCCCAGCTTGCAACGAGAATGCGCGACTCGTCGATGCCTTCTTTAACCAGAAGCCGGGCCACCGCGCTCGTGCGCAGTCGTGAAAGAAAGCGATTGTAGTCCTCGGCACCAAAATTATCGGAGTGGCCGTGAATTTGAACACTCACGCTCGGATGCTGGCGCAGATAGGCCGCATGTTGGCAAACGGTGGATCTGTCTGGCTGGTCCAGTGAGTGCTTGTTGAAGCCGTAATGAAACCTCATCCGGTGTGGGCGGTTGCCTTGGGTCGCAAGGGCGGCCGCATCAAAGCCAGATGCCACTGCCGCTTTGGCAATTAGCTCCGGGTTGTCTAATACGAGTACGGTCATCTGCAGTATCCTTGCTTCAAATCTTCGGTTTTTATTGTTATTCCTGCTTACTATTGGTCGAGGCAGCAATAACGGCAATTGGCGGATGGTCGACATAACCTCCGCGCTCAAAATCATTTAAGCGCGAAAATAAGACACTGGTATGATAAAAACCTGCTTTTCAGGGACAGATTATGATGAATTGTGACCATCAATGTTGATTATTCCTGCTGAGAACGCTGTTAACTGGAAACGCCCGCCCTGGGTTACCCTCGGCTTGATGCTTTCGTGCGTTCTGGTTTTCCTTTTTTATCAGGCCGGAGACAGTCGCAAGCTCCAGCAGGCAGTCGACGCCTACGTGAGTTCCGATTTGCCATTGCTGGAAGAGCCCGCTTACGAGGACTACCTGCAGCGGAAGATTCGTTTTGAAGGCGAAGATGACCAAGCGCTGGAACTGCAGCGATTTCAGGAACTGAAAGCCGGGGGCGAGCGCGCCTGGCTTGCGGCGAGCCTTTTGATGGATCGCGAGTTTTACCAGTACCTGCTGCGCAATCGCGATATTATCTGGGCCCCGGCAGACCGCGTGCTCTGGCTGGAACAGCGCAGCCGCATTGAAGAAACCTACATGGAGCGTTTGAGCGCTCAACAACTCGGGCTGATTCCGGCACAGCTGTCTTTGGGAACCCTGGTTACCTACCAGTTCCTGCACGGCGGCTGGGGCCATATTATTGGTAACCTGATTTTCTTGTTCCTGCTGGGCTTTACGGTTGAAAAAGCACTCGGCCCGGGCCGGTATCTTCTGGCTTATCTTTTGTGCGGCGCATTATCCGGCGCCGTCTTCACCGTTTTCTCGCTCGGCAGTTATATCCCGCTGGTGGGCGCGTCCGGCTCGATTTCCGGGCTGATGGGCATGTACGTCGCCATTTACGGGTTGAAAAAAATTCGTTTTTTCTACTTTCTCGGTGTGTATTTCAACTACTTTCGGGCGCCCGCGTTGGCCATACTTCCGGTGTGGCTGGGCAAGGAAATATACGATTACTGGTTTGCCGGCGCGACCGGAGTTGCCTACCTGGCGCACGCCGGCGGTTTGGTGGCAGGTGCAGGATTAGTATGGCTGCTGGGTAAAAGTTGGCTTCAGGTAAGCGAGGCGTTTTTTGAGCCGCAAGAGAACGAACAGGACGAACGCTTCACAACCGGCTATGCCCAGGCCATGGCAAGTCTGGGGCGCATGGATTTTGATCTGGCCAGACGCCAGTTCGAGGCCATGCGTGAACAGTACCCGGACAGGCCTATTTTGCTGGAGCACCTGTACAACCTGGCCAAACTGCGCCCGGACAGGCCTGAATACCTGTCTCGCACCCGCGAACTGATGAACGACACCTTGAGTCGCCGGCAGCCCGAGCAAATGATTGCGACCTGGCAGGAATACCTGAGCAAAGGGGAAAGCCATCACCCGCTTGCCGCGCAGGATCACAACCGAGTGTTGTTCACCAGCCTTCGGCAACACGATCTCAAGGCTGCAGAAAAGGCCTTTGAGCGGCTGCGAGGTGCCGATGATCCGGTGTTGACGGCAGAAGCCTGTCGGCTACTCGCCGAAGAATTCGAAAAGCTGCAAATGGCGCCCAAAGCACGCCATTACCGGCAGTTGCTTCAGGCGAGTTGATGGTGGTCGGGAAACTGAGGGACGGGTGTTCCAAAACACGCTGTGAATACCTCCCTGTACGCTCGGCTCCGCCATCCATGGCTCCGCACGGTTTTGGAACACCCGTCCCTCAGTTTCCCTGGTCCGGCGTTGCGAATGACGCCTTGGGACCTTTCAAGAGTTCTCGCTTCTCAATCTGGTCCAGAAACACCGGAATCTGCGGGTGCAATGGGTGATTGGTGCAGCGCTTCTGGATAAACGTCAAAAAGGCCCTCGCCTTTTCCCACTGGCTCAACCCGTTGGCCAACGTTTGTGCAACCAGCAGGTAGGCCGGGGCTAGCTCGTCGCTTTCCGGGAAACGTTTGTGGAAATCCTGCAACAGTCGCAGCGCCTGCTTGAAGTGCCCCTTTTGATAAAGAAAACGAGCGCAGCGAACGGCTAACTCCGGGTCATCCAGTTTGAAACCCGACTCCGCAAATTCCAGAATACCGAGAACGGACGCTATGCCTTCTCCGTCGTTTCGATCCGCCAGCCAGCCCAGAATTCGTGGGTGGTATTGGTAAAGTTCAGTCGCGTCGTTTTGGGCAATTAAAAGCTTATAAAGTTGGCCGATACGCACCGGATCATCCCGGTTTTGTTTTAACGTCTCCTTGAGCATGCTCTGGACGCGATCGTAGTTGCCGTCTTTCAAATTCATATCAATGTCTGCATCAAAGCGGTTGCCTCGATCCCGCTGGTGCCTATCCGCATTGGAGGCATCGTCTTGGGTATCGGCAGAAAATCCTAATTCCTCCTGATACTGAAATAGCAGATAGCCAAGCATATTGAACAGAATCAGCGTAAAGGTGCTGTTCAAAAAGCCGGATAAGGGTTGGGATAACCAGAACGGAAAGTGGGTCAGCGCAAAGTCCTGCGCCACACCGGAGGCCATCGTCAGCAGAATGAGGTAGCCGTACAACAGGAAGTAGGGCGTGCCTATGCGGGAAATCAGCACCGCCAGGTTCATGGGGTTAACCGCTGCGCCCACAGAGCGCTCCATGGCCAGCACCATGATGCTGGCGGGCAGCGCCAGTAGCACAAACGCCAGCGCCAGCATCATCAGCCCCGGGCCGCCCAGCATGGCAGCAGTGCCAACCAGCCCGCCCATCACAATGAACACCAGCAGTTGGAGAATAACGATGTTGAATCCACTGCCGGTAAACGCAACAGACACCGACGGCGGCTTCAGATGGCCCTCGGCCGTGTGGTTGATCACTGCGTAAGTGTATTTGAACAGCGCCAGTGCCAGTACCAGCCAAATCAGGATGCCAATCAGGTTGGCCGGGGCAAAAATCGGTACCAGTGTACAGATGGCGATAACGATTAACGGATCAGTGTGAAAAGGATAACGAAAAAAAGATCCAATCCGGTTCCAGAATGGTACTACCTCAGTCGCAGCACCCAGATACCGCATGGCTTTGCTGCATGCAGGGCATAGCGCCTTGCGCTTTCGAGTGTCGGCGTCTGGCATGCAGCGGGTGCAGTAGTGAATCTGACATTCACCGCAGTGCCATTTGGCAGGGTCGCCCGGGTGGTAATGGCAATCGTGTTTCATGGTTGAAGAAGAGCCTGCCTGGATAAAAATAGGCCTTCATGATCGCAAATATAGTGACTAAAGAATACGTCAAGGTGGCCGCATAACACTGGGTTGGCGATACTTTTCCAAAAACGGGGCAACCTACTTTTTCATGGCAAGACGGCTCATTTGAAACTCATTCCGATTACGTTAGTACTGATCGCCTTTATCCTCGCCGCCGCTTTGCCCTTTGCCCAGAGCCGGCTTGAGCGTGGTGTTTTTCGGGTATCGGAGCTGCGTCACCCGATCTGGATTTGCCACGGGTAAGCGCTGACCTGGCACGGCTTTTGGCAAAGGTTGGGGGTTAAGCGTCCAGGCCAGGTTTTCTAAACAACATGAGTCGCCAGCACAGGTCTGGTTTAAATATGAGGTGTCAATGTGAGTTCAATCAATAACATTCAGGGATTGCGTCAGCAAGAATTGCTCAGAGTGGATCGCACGATCTTCTGGCTGTTACTGGCGCATGTGCCGATAGTAGGCCTGTTGGTGCCCTGGAACTACGGAACCTATAGCTTTGCCATGGTGGCATCGCTTGTAATTGGTGGGCTGGTCGTTGTCGGTTACAGCTTGCTGCGAGGCACTCGGGCCTGCGGCGTGCTGTTTTGTCTGTGCCTGATGCTGTTCTCTGCCACCATGATTCAGGCCCAGCTTGGGCGTATTGAAATGCACTTTCATATTTTCGCTGCGCTGGCGTTGACCATTGCTTATCGTGATTGGTTGCCGGTGTTCGCCGCAGCGGCGTTGATAGCGGTGCACCATGTTGTGTTGACAGCGCTGCAGCTCTCGAACGTTACAATCGGCGACATGCCCATTATCGTGTTCAATTACGGCGGCAGCTGGTCGATAACTGGGTTGCACGCGGCGTTTGTGGTGTTTGAGGCCAGTGTCGTGTCGTTTTTTGCCGTCAGAATGGCCGCCGAACAGGCGCGTTCCTGGAAAATGATTGCGCTGGTCAACGCGTTTGACGACGAACAGGATCTTCGCGGTCGTCTGGATAACCCGACACACGATCTGGCCGCGAGCGCATTCAATACCATGATGGCGCGATTCGCCGAATTGATTGTGTCTGTGCGGGCGCTGTCCGGTCAGCTGCATAACAGCGTTTCAGCGCTTACCGCAGCCGGCGCCTCTACTGGCCGCATTATGGATGCTCAGCAGGTTCAGACCGACCAGGCTGCCGCTGCCACTAACCAGATGACCGCAACGATCCAGGATGTGGCGCAAAACGCGCAGTCTGCAGCCGAAGCGGCAACGCGCTCGGCGAGTGCGTCTACCGAGGGCGCGCGCCATATCAAGAGCGCGATTGTCATGACCGAAGCCACCAACACGGCACTGATCGACGCCTCACGTATGGTCACCGAGCTGGTAGATAAGGTGCAGTCTATCGGAACGTTCATTACCTCAATCAATGATATTTCAGACCAGACTAACCTGCTTGCACTGAATGCGGCAATCGAGGCTGCCCGCGCCGGTGAGCACGGCCGTGGTTTTGCCGTAGTGGCGGATGAAGTTCGTAACCTGTCGCGGCGAACCCAGGATTTCACTACGGAAATCCGCGCCACGATGGATGGCTTGGCAAACGTTTCGGAAGCCACTCTGGCGGCGATCGAAATGGGGCAGACCCGATCCAGGGAAACCCTGGGTGCCATGAGTCAGACCGGCACGGCCATTGCGGATATTGAAGCGGCGATTGCTGAGGTAAACGGCATGAATCTGCAAATTGCCTCGGCCACCGAACAGCAGGCGGTTGCGTCCGGGCAGATAAATGGCAGTGTCCAGCAGGTGGCAGAGCAGAGCCAGAGTGTGCTCCGGGAAGCCGCGAAGTCGCAGGCCATGGTTGCAGATGTTGAGCGCATGATTGCAGAAGTTGATGCGTTGATCGCCGATTACAAAGCGTGATAACGGCTTTTCGGCGAAGGCATTCAGGCGTTCCATTCACCGGCTGAATAACGAACATTGCCGGCGGAGAGTTGAAGTCTGCCGAAACAATGCGATAGTAATAGGATAGCCACTCGTCGCAGGAGGCATTACATGTCGAACGTTACTAAAAATCAGGACAGCCTGAATACTCTGAGCAGTTTGCAGGCAGGCAATCGCACATACCATTATTACAGTTTGCCCAAAGCGGCTGAATCGCTCGGCGATCTCAGCCGTCTTCCTTTTTCATTGAAAGTGCTTCTGGAAAACCTGTTACGTAATGAAGATGGCGTAACGGTAGATCAAAGTCACATCAATGCCATGGTTCACTGGCTCAAAGACCAGCGCTCAGACACCGAGATTCAGTTCCGCCCCGCCCGTGTATTGATGCAGGATTTTACCGGCGTGCCCGGTGTGGTCGATCTGGCTGCCATGCGTGAAGCGGTCAAACGGGCTGGTAAGGATCCTGCGCTGATAAATCCGCTGTCTCCGGTGGACCTGGTGATCGATCACTCGGTGATGGTCGACAAATTCGGCACTCCCTCTGCGTTCGGGCAAAACGTCGCCATCGAGATGGAACGCAATCAGGAGCGCTATGAGTTTTTGCGCTGGGGCCAGCAGGCCTTTGATAACTTTAGCGTGGTTCCGCCGGGAACCGGTATCTGCCATCAGGTGAACCTGGAGTACCTTGGTAAAACCGTGTGGCATAAAAAGCAGGGCGATAAAATCATAGCCTATCCGGACACGCTGGTGGGAACCGACTCCCACACCACCATGATCAACGGCCTCGGCATTCTTGGCTGGGGTGTTGGCGGTATCGAGGCAGAAGCCGCCATGCTTGGGCAGCCGGTTTCCATGCTGATCCCGGAAGTAGTGGGCTTCAAGGTGTCTGGCAAACTGCGTGAAGGCATAACGGCTACGGACCTAGTGCTTACTGTTACCGAAATGCTGCGCTCAAAAGGCGTGGTCGGGAAGTTTGTGGAATTCTACGGTGATGGGCTTAAAGACATGCCTGTGGCAGATCGTGCCACCATTGCCAACATGTCTCCTGAGTATGGGGCAACCTGCGGGTTTTTCCCTGTGGACGAGCAAACGCTCAACTACCTGCGTTTGACCGGCCGTGAAGACGAGCAGATCGAATTGGTTGAGGCCTATGCCAAAGCCCAGGGCTTGTGGCGTGAACCCGGTCATGAGCCTACCTACACGGCCACCCTTGAGCTTGACATGGATGATGTGGAAGCCAGTATGGCCGGCCCGAAACGCCCGCAAGACCGCGTTGCATTGAAGAATATGAAATCGACGTTTGAGTTGCTGATGGCAACCGCCGAAGGTGCGCCGGAGGCGAGCGATGGCCGTGAAAGCAACCTCGAATCGGAGGGTGGCCAAACGGCGGTGGGCGTGGATGACAGCTACCACCACCCGTCGAGCCAGCATCTGGAGCTGAACGGAACGAAAACCCGGTTGGACCCGGGTGCAGTGGTTATTGCCGCTATTACGTCGTGCACCAATACATCCAACCCCAGCGTTATGATGGCCGCTGGCCTGATCGCCCAGAAAGCCGTCGCCAAAGGCCTGAAAACCAA
Source organism: Marinobacter antarcticus (assembly GCF_011049865.1). GTDB lineage: Bacteria > Pseudomonadota > Gammaproteobacteria > Pseudomonadales > Oleiphilaceae > Marinobacter > Marinobacter antarcticus_A. The sequence continues at coordinate 15,471 of NZ_DRGY01000032.1, forward strand.
ACCCTGGGTGAAGACGTCCCTGGCTCCCGGCTCCAAAGTGGTAACCGACTACCTGCGTGTAGGCGGTTTTCAGGACGATCTGAACGAACTCGGGTTTAATCTGGTTGGTTACGGTTGTACTACCTGTATCGGTAACTCCGGCCCGCTGCCAGACGCCGTTGAAAAAGCCGTTGTTGATGGTGACATCACTGTGGCCTCCGTGCTTTCCGGCAACCGCAACTTTGAGGGCCGAGTGCATCCCCTGGTGAAAACCAACTGGCTGGCATCGCCCCCCCTGGTTGTGGCTTATGCCCTGGCGGGTAATGTGCGCCTGGATATGGACAAGGAACCACTGGGCGAGGACAACGAAGGCAACCCCGTATTCCTGAAGGACCTGTGGCCAAGCCAGCAGGAAGTGGCCGAAGCGGTAGAGAAAGTGAAAACCGACATGTACCGCAAAGAATACGCCGAAGTGTTTGACGGTGACGACACCTGGAAGGCCATTAAGGTACCTGAGAGCAAGGTGTATGAGTGGTCGGAAAAGTCTACGTACATTCAGCATCCTCCATTCTTTGACGGCATGAGTGAAGAGCCTGAGCCGATTGAAGACGTACAGGACGCGCGAATTCTTGCGCTGTTGGGTGATTCGGTCACCACCGATCACATCTCTCCGGCCGGTTCGTTCAAGGCCGATTCTCCGGCGGGCAAATACCTGCAGGAACACGGGGTAGATCCGAAAGATTTCAACTCGTACGGCTCCCGCCGTGGTAACCACGAAGTGATGATGCGCGGCACCTTCGCCAACGTACGTATCCGTAATGAAATGCTGGAGAACGTTGAAGGTGGTTTCACGAAATTTGTGCCCACCGGCGAACAGATGCCCATTTACGACGCCGCCATGAAGTATCAGGAGCAGGGCACACCCCTTGTTGTGATTGCCGGTAAGGAATACGGCACTGGCTCCAGTCGCGACTGGGCCGCCAAGGGTACGCGGTTGTTGGGCGTCCGCGCGGTTGTGGCGGAGTCTTATGAGCGGATTCACCGTTCCAATCTGATTGGTATGGGCGTTATGCCGTTACAGTTTCCCGAAGGCACGGATCGCAAGAGCCTGAAGCTGACCGGAGAAGAAACCATCACCATCAACGGATTGTCTGGTGAGATAAAGCCGGGTCAGACCCTGACCATGACGGTGACGTATAAGGATGGCGCAACCGCAAGCTGCGATCTGAAGTCGCGGATTGATACCGCCAACGAGGCCGTGTATTTCATCCACGGCGGCATCCTGCACTATGTGGTACGTGAAATGCTGAAGTCTGTCTGAGCCCACTGTAGTCCGGTTCAGATCAAAAACGGCAGCTTTTTAACAAGCTGCCGTTTTTTTATGGCTATCGCTGTTTGCCAGCGGCAGGCGTATCCAGAAGGTGGCGCCCTGGCCCGGCAACGACTCAAAACCGATGCAGCCCGCCATCACGGAAACCAGTTCGCGCGTAATGGCAAGCCCAAGACCGGTCCCACCCTGGCTGCGGGTGTCGGAACTGTCTGCCTGGGCAAAACGCTGAAAAATCTGATCCCGGAAAGCTTCGGGAACACCCTGGCCGTTGTCCCGAACAGCAATCGTGACGGTTGGCTTCCCGTCAGACACGTCATGCCAGGCTGACAGATGAACACGCCCCCTGTCTGGTGAGAATTTTATCGCGTTGGAGATCAGGTTGTTCAGCGCCTGCAACAGTCGCTGACCGTCCACCAGCACCTCGGCTTCGGGGAGGTCGGGCGCAAGATCAATGGTGATTTCACGCTGCACGCCATAGGACTGATTAACCGTAACCGCCTGCTCAAGAAGAGGCTGTAAAGGCTGTCGCTTCAGATTGATGTCCAGTTTCCCCGCTACCAGTTTCTCGATGTCCAGCAGATCGTTGATCAGCGTGGCCAACTGCCGGGCATTGCGCTCGGCGATGGCCATCATGTCCCGTGCTTTTGGGGTAAACTCCCCGGCAGTGCCGCTGGCCAAGAGGCCTATGGCGCCGATAATCGAGGTGAGTGGTGTACGCAGCTCGTGGCTGACGGTAGACACGAACTGGCTTTTCATGCGCTCTACCTTTTTGCGTTCAGAGATATCCTCTACCAGCACCCAGAGCAGTTTGCGCTCGGATGAGCTGCGTATCAGCATACTGTGAACAATGGCGGGGTAGCTGCCGCCGTTGCAGTCGACCATTTCCCGCTCGACAGGGCCAAAATAGCCTGTCGCCCCCAACTCGTTCAGCGCCTCGGTTCGCTGCGATGGATGGCTCGGTGCAAGCAGTTTGCGGTAGTCCAGCTTCAGGAATTCGTCCTTGCGGTAACCGGTCGATTTGAGCATGGCGGCATTCACATCGATGATGGTCGCCGTGTGGTAGTCCGCCAGAATGATGCCGCCAGGCGCGAGTTCGAACAACCGGCGAAGCTGTTGTTCGCTCTCTTGCAGCCTCAGCAATGCCTGTTTCTTGCCGTCAATATCTTCCAGATAACCGTGCCAGATGATACTGCCATCGGAAAGTGTCTGCGGTGTAGAGTGGCCTTCAAACCAGCGCGAGGTGCCGTTCTCAGCACGTACCCGAAACTGCACCGACCAGGTTGTCAGCAACCTTGCAGATTCTTCGATAGTGGTCAGCACCGCCGGCAGGTCTTCGGGGTCGATCATCGCGAATATCGCCGCTGCGTCTTCCCGGGCCTGCTCCTCCGTGACACCAAACGAGCGCTCAACGCCCTTACTTGTAAACGGAAAACTCATACGGCCATCAGGATAGCGGCGAAACTGATACAGCCCGCCGGGCAACATGTCGGCAAGTTGCCTGAGCATAATCAGAGATTCATTCTGTTGTGCCAGTTCCTGCTCACGGTAGTGGATAGCCAGTTCGCGGGCGCTGATCTGTTCTTCGGCACAGTCGGCGAGGTCTCTCAGGCATTGGCGCTCCTCATCGCTGAGCGTGCGCGGTTTGCGGTCGATGATGCACAGGGTGCCCAGAGCGTGGCCGTCCGCGCTGTGAAGAGGCGTGCCGGCATAGAACCGGATGTTCGGGTAGCCCGTTACCAGGGGGTTATCGAAGAAGCGTTCATCTTCTCGCGTATCCTCAATCACCAGCGGTTGCCGGTCGAAAATGGCGTGACCGCAGAACGAGATGCTTCTCGGGGTTTCGCTGACGTCCAGCCCGACACTCGATTTGAACCACTGTCGGTCACGGTCGATCAACGAGATCAAGGCAATGGGCGCATCTAACAGGCGTGCGGCCATCCGCGTAAGCCGGTCAAAGCGCTCCTCCAAAGGGGTATCAAGAATTCGCAATTGATCCAGTGCGGTTTGTCGTGCGCTTTCATTGTTTGGCAGATCGGGTGCTTTCACAAGGCCTGGCCCTCCGGTGGCGTGGGATGAATTGGCGAGAGGCGATTCAAGGGCAGCTCCACCCAGAAATGTGCGCCATCACGGTTGTAAAAACCGACATCGCCGTTCAGCAGGCGAGCCAGCTGTTGGCTGATAGCCAAGCCTAACCCGGTGCCGCTGGTTGCACGGGTGGTGCCCACTTCTGCCTGGGCAAAACGACCGAATATCTGGCTCTTGAAGGATTCCGGTACACCCGCGCCCTGATCGCTCACGGTAATGCGCAGCCGGTTACGATCGGTTTTTTCGGTGTGGATGGTGACCAGACCGTTTTGCGGTGAGAATTTGATGGCGTTGCTAATGAAGTTATCCAGAATCTGTCGCAGCCGATGACCATCGGTGTTCAACTGTATTTCAGGTGTGTCACTCAAAACCAGTGTAATGCCGGATTCCCGTGCCGTAGCTTCGTTACTGTTGGCGGTTTCTGCCAGCAGTTTTGGCAGGTTTTCGAGCTGGAAGCTCAGGCGCATCTGGCCGCTGGCGAGCTTGTTGAAATCGAGCATATCGTTAATGAGCAGTTGCAGTCGCTCACCGTTGCGCAAAGCCAGTGTTGCCATGTCTTTGGCTCGCGCTGGAAGCTCGCCCGTTGTACCGGATTGAAGCAGTCTCAAGGCGCCATTCATCGACGTCAGCGGTGTTCGCAATTCATGGCTGACATTGGAAACAAAGTTGTCCTTGAGCCGGTTGTTGGCGTCCCGTTCATCCATTAACTGGTTAAACGCCTGTGCCAGGTCATATACCTCTGGCGCTCCTTGCTCCTCAAGGCGGCGTGAGGATTCGGGTTTCTGGATCATTGAACGTATACGCCCAGTCATCTGGGTAAGGGACGCGGTTGTTGAGCGAAGCGCCACGTACGTCAGCAACAATATGCCCAGTGTTAATCCGATACTGATCTGGAAAAACCGGATGAAAGCCTGATCGGCGGGGGCCGTTGCAAGGGACTTGGGAACCGCGCGAATAAACAACCACCCAAGGCGTTGAAGATGACTGGTTGCATAGATCAGCGTCTCACCGGATTCGGCTTTAACTTCCCCGAAACGAATGCCGGACAGTGCGGCATCAATCAGCAGGTTTTCTCCCGGATCGGGCAGCTCCTCGATAATTTTCCCCGCACCGGAGCCCTCCACGAACAGGAAGTTGTCTGTATCTACCACCAGGAAGACAGCGTCTTTACTGGCGTCTCTCCTTACGTAATCCGGTATCAGCAGCGTTTGATCCATGCGGATGCTGCCGCCCACAAAGCCCAGTAGCTGTCCGTTATCACCCATGATTGGCACAATAAAAATCATTAGAGGCACACCCGTTGAACGGCCGATCACCGGGCGACTGATCACTGGGCGGAGCGTTCGTATGGCTTCTTTCCAATGGGGCAGGTCGCCAAAATAGGTGCCTACTCTGCCTGGCACAAACGTGCTCTCTGCAAGACTGGTAGCGTCGGGTGAGAATATGATCAAACTGTGACGGAACAACTCGGTCAGTTTTTGCTGCCGTTTCAGGAGCCTTTGTAGCTGTGTCAAAGGCAGCAACTGGTTGTCTTCGTGCAGCAGAGAAGCAAACTGGACCAACACGTTAACCCTGAACTCCAGGTTCTGGCTGACGAGGCTGGAAACCCGGGCGGTTTCGTTCGTCTGTTGCGCCGACAAATTGTTTTCAAAGTCCTCCAGCAGTGCTCCGTAAGCGGCATAGATAACAGAGCCCACGGTTGCCAGACTGCCAAGTATTATGATGACGGCAAGGCGTGTTCCCAGAGATAAATGAGTCAAAACCGGCTCCTATCTGGCTATTTTGCGAAAAACTTGCTTTGATTGAACCGTAATTGAGCCAGAATTCACAGCGTTTGCGCGCGATAATCAACAAGAGCCCTTATGCCTCAAAGTCCTTCGTCGGAGGTACGGAAAAAACTGGAGACTCTTCGTAACCGTTTTCGGGACAAAACGGTACGTGAAATAGAAGGGTTGGTCGCCAGTATCTTTAACGCATCCCGGCATCCGGAAGCCATCGAAGAGTTGACCGCAGCCTATCAGCTATTGCACAGGCTGGCGGGCTCGGCGGGCACCCTGGGCTATACACAGCTTGGCGAGCAAGCCCGAAAACTTGAAATCGCTATCAGGCCACTGGCAGACCAGATCGCTTCAGGCGCCGACAAAGAACATCTCCGGCTCCAGTTGGCGCAGCTCCTGGATGCCGGTTGTGACGAGCAGGTTACCGGCCTTGGCAATCTTTTAATAACGGCCGAACCCGTCTCAACCGAGTGGCATCGGCCGAGGCCTGCCGAGGCCGAAAATCAGTCAGTGCTGTTGATCCTTGAGTCTGACCAGGAACTCGCGGAGCTGATATCCCAGGGCTTGGCGTTATACGGCTATCAGTTGCGCAACCTGAGCAATGGCGAACAGTGGCCAGACAACATGGACGATGTTGATCTTGTTATGGTCAGGGATACGCTTTTGCAGGGCGAGGGAGCGGATTGGCTGCACAAGCTGCATAGCCTTCCGGTGATCTGTTTCAGTGACGCCCATGATTTTGCCACGCGTTATCGGTTGGCGTGTCTGGGCGTTGATGCCTGCCTGGATGAGCCTCAGGATATTCCCGCCCTTGCCGACCGAATAGAGCATCTGCTGGCCGAGGGGTTGGCCACACTGACCGGCCGCGTGATGATTGTGGACGACGACAGCGAGCTGCTGGAACACTACCGAGTGGTTCTCACCAGCGGTGGTCTGGAGGTTCGCACTCTGGCCGACCCGTCACGCTTGCTGTCGGAGTTGTCTGAGTTCCGACCGGACATTCTGCTCATGGACGTGCAGATGGGGCGTTATGATGGCCCGGCTATGGCCCGAATGCTGCGGTTTCAGGCCGAGTGGCTCAGCCTGCCTATTATTTTCTTTTCCTCAGAAGAAGACCGCAACCTGCAACTGGATGTTCTGGCCCGTGGCGGCGATGATTTTGTGACCAAGCCGGTATCCGATGAGTTTCTGTTGCGCACCGCCCGGATACGATGCTATCGCGCCAGGCAGCTCGGCAAGCTGGTCTCGCTCGACAGCCTCACCGGTCTTTTGAAGCATGCACTCGCGAAAATCGAACTCAACCGTGAGTACGCGCGCTGTAGCCGCACCGGGCACGATTCCGTTGTTGCCATGCTCGATCTGGATCATTTTAAACAGGTCAACGACTCCCACGGCCACGGAACGGGCGATATGGTCATCAAGGCGTTGGCAAATCTGCTTCGCCACCGGTTACGCAACACGGATATCATAGGCCGTTATGGCGGTGAGGAATTTGTGGTTGTGCTGCCCGAGTGCTCGTTGGAAAAAGCAGTTGAGGTGTTCGAAACACTGAGCCAGGACTTTGCCCAGCTTGTATTCAGTGGCTGCAAAGAGGAGTTTTCAGTGAGTTTCAGCGCCGGTGTTGCCACATTGAACGCTTACGAATCGGGCGAGCAGGCTATTGACGCTGCGGATAAGGCACTTTATCAGCGCAAACGTGCGGGGCGTAATGGCGTTACTGTGGCTTTGCGGGATGTGCGGTGATGCTGCGCCGCGAGCCGGGAAGGCCACAATGAACGTGTTGATTGTTGACGACGATGAGCTCATTGGCGATCTTCTGGAGACGGTCGTGGCGAGTGCCTGTCCGGGCGCTCACATCCAGATTTTTACGCTGCTGCAGTCTGCACTCCGTTACTGGCAACAACAGCCCGCAGACCTGGTCATTACCGACTGGAATTTGCCTGATGGCTCCGGGTTGGAGTTGATTCGTGCCGTCAGGAAAACCAGCGATAGTATCCCGGTTCTTATGATCAGTGGCCGCGCTGACCGTGAGTCTATTCTTGCCGCTGCTCATCTGGGCATCAGTGGATACATCAGCAAGCCTTTTCAGGTTGACGCCCTCCACAAGCGTCTGATCGAGCTGGTGCCGGCTTCGGCCATTCAGCACAGCGGAATAAGCACTCTGGATGAGAAAATGGAGGCGGCCTGTAGCTCTGCGATTCAGTTGCCTGGCCAGATCGATACGGCTGAGGTGCTGATGTTGATGCACAAAGACGACGCGCTGGATGCGGGGATGCTTGCGGAACAATGGAAGCGTGAGCCTGCCCTGATTGCGAAGATGCTGGATGTGGCAAACAGCGCATCTTTCCGGCGCTCGGGCACGTCGGTGAAAACACCAAGAGAAGCGATCAGCGTGATAGGGGTTTCCATGGCGCTGAACCAGGCGCTCGCGCTGTCGTTGGATATTGCGGGCAAGCTTGCATGCCCGCCGTTGGCCGAGCGCGCGCGCCTTGAACAGGAACAGGCGTTGCGCATTGCAGAGTCGGCCCGGGCGTTGGCGCAAAAGATCGGAGATAGCCCTGCGATTTACTACACCGCTGGGCTACTGAGCAGGTCAGGAGAGTTGGCAGCGCTGAAAGTGTTGCAGAATCACTGCGACCAGAGTGGCGAACCGCCGGAGCTTGAGCAGATTGACTCCGCTATTGCCTATTGGGCGGAAAAATTGGGCAATCGAATCAAGGTGCAGTGGCATTTGCCGCTTGATCTCAGGGAGTTGATCGGCGCCGTGTATTTTTTAAGCAAGAGCAATGTCAGCCGTTCAAAATTGGTGATGCGCGCGGCCGCCTTGCTGGCGGCGGAACAAGTTGAAGGCCTCGAGTGCCGCACATTATTGCGAAGGCTCGGGATTGAGCACCGTGAAAAAGGTCAAGACGATGCCAGACAGCAGTCTTAAACGTATTCTGATGATTGAAGACGAACCGGATATACGCACAGTAGCGGAGCTGGCCTTGGAAGCCATTGGCGGATTTGAGCTGACAGCCTGTGAATCGGGCCAACAGGCGCTAGAACGTATAGAGGATTGCCGGCCCCAACTCATCCTTCTGGATGTCATGATGCCGGGCATGGATGGCCCTGCGACACTGAAAGCCATCCGACAGTTGCCCGGGTATGCGGAGACACCGGCCGTGTTTATGACCGCGAAAGTTCAAAGCGATGAAATTCAGGGCTATCTGGCGCAGGGCGCAGCGGGGGTAATACCCAAACCGTTTGACCCACTGGCGCTGGCCGACCAGATAAGGGAAATCTGGAATGAAGCCTGCGCAATCGGTTAACATCTTGCCGGTTTTCACTGTCATTATCCGAAAAGGTTGTCATGTCGTCTTCCCGCAATAACGATGAAATCAAGGCCAGGCTCAACCTGGAAACCTCTCATATACGCTGGCATGAGCTGCAAACCTACTATGCACGGGGCCAGGTTGTGCGCGTGAGCAGCCGTTTGGATCTGCTGGACGTGGCCGCCGAGTTGACGGCCGATAACCGTGCCCAGTTCGAACAATGGCTTGCGACGGGCGCCGTAGGGGAGGTAACGCCTGACACGGCTCGTGCCTGGTACGACTGCAACACCGAACTCTGGGCCCTGGTGGTCGCACCGTGGGTGTTGGTTCAGGATCGCTCAGACCCGACGGTGCATTAATGCTGACGGGTGCGTTGCTGATTCTTGCGCCGCTGTTTTTCGGCTTTGCCCTGGCGTTGAAAAATCGCAGGTTGATGACGATTATCCATTACTCGGTAGAGGCATTGGTGTACTTCATCCTGGCGCTGTTGGGGCTTGGCCTGGGTCAGATGCAGGGGCTGTCGAGCCAGCTTGGCGCTATGGCTGGCCAGGTGTCGGCGCTGGTTATTGTGTTGTTTGTTGCCAATATGGCTGGGCTATGGCTGCTTCACCGATGGAAGCCAATGCTTTCTGAGCCCAGGGATGTTGCCCGTGGAGGTGCCGGTTATCTGCGGTTATTCATGGCCGCTCTGAAGCCTCTGCTTGCGGTTCTGGTGGGTGTGTTATCCGGCTACTTTGTGCTGCCGGAACTTCCGCAAACGGAGCAACTGGCCACTTGGTCCCTGATGCTGCTTCTGTTTTTGATTGGCCTGCAATTGCGCAACGCCGGGCTTTCGTTGCGCAAGCTGTTGATGAACACTCAGGGGTTGGGCATTGCGCTGGTGCTTGTGATCAGTTCTTTGCTGGCGGGCTTGCTTCTGGTTCCTTTGCTGGATATGCCCTGGAACCAGGTGCTCGCGCTGGCGTTCGGGTTTGGCTGGTATTCGCTTTCGGGCATCGTGATCGGTGATTCACTGGGCCCCGCGTGGGGCGGCGTGGCGTTCTTGAACGACGTGCTTCGTGAAATCATTGCGCTGGCTATTATCCCGCTGGTGATTGGCAGCCGGCCCGGCATGGCCATCGGTTATGGTGGCGCCACCGCCATGGATTTCACGCTTCCGGTGATTCGCAGCAACGGAGGGTTGGGCTGTGTGCCGGTCGCGATTGCCTCAGGCTTCCTACTGTCTTTTCTGTCGCCGGTTCTGATGGGGGTTTTTTTGTCTCTGGGCTAGATCAGTAACAGGCAAGTGTGCCTTGGGGAAAACGGCGTCAGGAAAGGAACTTACGCACATCAATTTTGTACTCGTCCGGGTCAGCGGCGCGCACAATACGGTCCTGATTGCCGGCTTTTGAGAGATCAATGGTGCTAACGGTGATCGGCATCCGGAATTTTGTGTGGTACATCACTCGCACGACGGGCAGCCGCTGATCTTCCTCGTTGATTTCAACCACAACACCCAGCCGCCCGCTGTCGAGTAACACCAGAGACCCCACCGGATACAGGCCGATACAGCGGATGAACTGTGTTACCAAGGCCGGATCAAGGTGGTCGCCACTCCATTCAAGAAGTTTTTTGAGACCTTGGGCAGGCGTTAGCCCCCGGTGGTAAACGCGATCGGCGGTAATCGCATCGTAAACATCGGTAATGGCGACCATGCGCCCGTAAATTGAAATTTGCTCCCCTTTGAGACCCTCCGGATAACCCGTGCCATCCATGCGCTCATGATGTTGGGCTGCCGTGATCACGGTGAGTTCGCCAATGCCTTCGGTTGCACACAGAATATCGCGAGAGTGCCGGGCATGAAGCTTCATGACCTCATACTCTTCTGGCGACAGGCGCCCGGGCTTGTGTAACACCTCGTCGGGCGTCAGGATTTTGCCGAGATCGTGGAGCAGGGCGCCTACAACCGTTTGGTGCAAAATGTCTTCAGACAAATTTCGATACTGCCCGAAAATGGACATGAGAACGCTCAGGTTTACCGAGTGCTCAAGCAGGTAGTTATCTTTTTCGCGAATACGGCCCAGACAACCCAGGGCATTGGCATTTCGCGTGACCGAGCTCTGCAGTTCGGCCGCAAGCTGATGAATAGGAGCAACGTCGATGGAGGCGCCTATTTTGGCGCTGCTCATGAAACTGCCCACCAACTCCTGCGCGGCAGAATGCACCCTCAGCGCTGTTGTCATCTCTTCAGAGCGTGAGACCCGGGGCGCGACGCCTGGCTTTTGTTCGCCGGCTTTTTGCAGGGCGTCTTCGTTGCGTTCGTTTACTTCCGCGGCGGTTTCAGAATCCTGGGTGTCGGTGCCCCTCTGCGCGTCGATATAAACGAACTGCACGCCCATCCTGCGGATCTTTTCGATGGTGTCTTCCCGCTTGATAACCCCACGCCTGCGTTGCGTGTTGTGGGGAATCCAGTCGTTGTTAAGGTCGGTGATGTACATGCCGACCTTCAACGCGGAAACAGGAATGCGTTTTATCATTGGGCGGGGAAAAACGTTCGCAAACTGTTCTGGTAGGTCTGAATAATGACCTCTTCCAACGGAAGCTCTTTCACCTCGGCAATTTTTTCGGCCACGAAGGGCAGATAGAACGGAGCATTCTCTCGCCCACGATAAGGAACCGGCGTAAGGAAGGGTGCATCGGTTTCCAGAAGAATCTGGCTGATGGGAGCCATACGAACAATGTCGCGCACGTTTTCGGCCTTGTTGAACGTTGTGATGCCATTAAAACCGAGATTCCAGCCCTGGTCCAGCGCGTAACGCGCAAGGCCCGGGCCAGACGTGAAACTGTGGATGACCCCACGGCGTTTAAGCGATAACTCAAACTCTTTGAGTATCGCGATTGTGTCTTCATCTGCGTCACGGCTATGAATAACCACCGGCCGGTCGTTGTCGCAGGCAATCTGAAGCTGGCGCCGGAACACCTCCCGCTGGATGGCACGGTCTGCGTTGTCGTAGAAATAATCCAACCCGATTTCGCCAATCGCGACAATTTTGTCGTCCTGGGCGTGAGCGCGGATTTCTTGTTCCACCGAATCGTTGTAGCTCTCCGCCTCGTGGGGATGGACACCCTGAGTTCCATAGAGCCACGGAGCCTTTTCGCTGAGTTCGCGCACGTGCGCCAAATTGCCCGGAGCGACGGCAATGGTAATCACCCGTTCGATGTTTACCCGCCTTGTCTGCTCCAGAGTTTCCTCAAGAGGACGATCTTTGAGGTAATCCAGGTGGCAATGAGTCTCGATGATCGGGTGATCGAATACGGGAATCTCGCGACGTTTTTTACTCATGGACGGGTGCTAGGCTCCGTTACAGGCAGTCGGCTTGACTGCTATTCTGGGATTTCAGGCACTCAAGCTTATCAGTTGTCCGTATATTGGCCTACATTGACTGATAAGGAGTTTCCTTGATACAGGACGTCACTCAGGTTTGATTCGGTATGGAGATGCAAATGCACGTTGTCGTGATTGGTGGTGGTGTTGTGGGGGTTACCACAGCCTATGAATTAAATCGTCGTGGTCATCAGGTGACGGTGCTTGAGCGCCATAGTGTCGCGGGTAACGAGACCAGCAAGGGCAACGCAGCCCAGCGCTCCTACGGAGTGGTTTATCCCTGGGCCGACCCGGGCATGGTGTTCAAGGCGCTGCCCTGGCTGTTTAAACAGGATGGCCCGCTGAAGCTGCGATTGCCGCCGTCGCTGAATGCCTTGCAGTTCATGTTTTCCACTCTGCGCTATGCCTGGTCGCCAGGCCTGTTTGGTTTAAACAAGCGCGCAATGCTTCGCCTGGGTATACACAGTCGTGAACGGTTTCTGAAGCTGGAGGACGAGCTGAACCTGGCGTTTGATGGCGCTCACAGGGGTTTGCTGCACCTTGCCAGCACGCCTGAGGGCATGGAAGGGTACAGGAATACACATCGGATACTGAGCGAAATGGGTATCGCCTCCCGGCTGCTGACCCCGGAACAAGTCTACGAGGCCGAGCCCGGCATGGCCGCCAATGGGCCGCTTTATGGTGCGTTGAGTTACGACACTGACGGCACCGGCGACTGTCACCTGTTCTCCCGGGAGCTGGCGAAAGCGTGCGAAACCAACGGTGTTCGTTTCCGGTACGGTGTTCAGGCAGAACGACTCATCGCCAACAGCCAGACGGTTGAATCGGTTATTCTGCGCAACGAAAATGGCCAGCAGGAAACCTTGGCGGCCGACGCCTTTGTGGTCAGCGCCGGCTGTTGGTCGCCGGAACTGGTTCGGCCCCTGGGCCTTAAGTTGCCTATTTATCCGGTCAAGGGCTACAGCATTACGGTGCCCCTGAAACATCCGGAGAAAGCCCCGGTTTCAACGATTCACGACGATAACTACAAAGTCGTATCAACGCGCCTGGGAAACCGCTTGCGGGCCACCGGTTTTGTGGAACTGGCGGATTTCAATCGTGACATTCCCGAAGCGCGCATCGCCACCATCCGCAAATCCGTTGAATCCCGTTATCCGGGCTGCGCTGATCTTGATGCGGCAGAAACCTGGACCGGCTTTCGCCCCATGACGCCGGACGGGCCTGCGATTATCGGGCGTGGCACTCGTCGCAATCTCTATCTCAATACTGGCCACGGCACGTTTGGCTGGACATTCTCAGCGGGCAGTGCGGATGTCATCGCACAGATTATTGATGTTGAGGAGCCGGCTGTTGGTCTGGATGCATTCCGCCCGGGGCGTTATCAGGATTGAGTGTTCACGAACCCGCTGAATCGTATTATCTGCGATGGCAAACACTCAATGACTGGCTGGTGGAGCATCAGCCTATCTGGCAACCAGCGCCGTTTACCGAGCCACGGCCAGCCTGGATTCAACGGTATCCCGGGCTGGCACACATGGCGAAAGAATTCACCGATGCCGAGTGCGATGAATTGGCTGACGCCCCTGGGGCGTGCGCTGAAAAAGTGTCCCGGCACTTGCCGAGTCTGGCCCTCTATTGCCAGATGGTTAATCTGCCTGAGCTATCACCCGCGCCGTCTGATGTCATGAGCGCGATGCTACCGGAAAGCCGGGCAACGGATATGCCGGGGCGAAAACGGGAACAGTCCGGCGCCTTTGCGGCGGCGCTGAAGCCGCTGCGACAGCCTATTCTGGACTGGTGTTGTGGTAAGGGCTATTTATCCAGAACGCTCGCCGCACAAAGCGGAAAACCCGTTGAAGGTTACGAGTGGGATCAGGGCTTGGTAACCGGCGGTAACCGGCTCGCCACTCGCTTCGACGACTCGGTTCATATCCGCTGTCAGAACGTGATGGCGCAGAACCTGGCCATGCCCGTCGATACCCATGGCGTGGCTTTGCATGCCTGTGGTGATCTCCATCGGCAGTTATTGCGGCGAGGGGTTGCCGCAGCGTTGCCCCGCCTGAGCCTGTCTCCCTGTTGTTATCACCAGACCGTTGATAAGGTCGATGGTCAGACCATTGAGAGGCGCTATCACACGCTCTCAGAGCGGACACTGGCTTACAACAACAGGCTGATGCCCGATCGCGATGACCTGCGTCTTGCGGTACGGGAAACCGTAACGGCGCCCGCAAGAGTCAGAAAACAGACCCGCATTCTCAATCAGTGGCGTCTGGGTTTCGATGGTTTGCAGCGCTCGTTGCGCAATGTGGATCAGTACCTGCCGGTGCCCTCCCGGTCACCACAGCGAATCCAGAACGGTTTCCCTGCTTTTTGTCGCTGGGCGGCTGAGAAAAAACAGCTTTGTTTACCTGAACGTACCGATTTCGATGACTGGCTTGCCTTCGGGGAAAAGCGATATGAGGAGGTTCGCCGCTATGAGCTTATCCGACATCTGTTTCGCCGGCCCCTGGAGCTCTGGCTGGTTCTGGATTACGCGGTGTTTCTGGAAGAGCAGGGATATCGCGTGCGGCTTGGGCATTTTTGCGCCCGATCGCTGACGCCCAGAAATCTGTTGCTGGATGCGGTCAGGGTTTGCGGTATTCCACCCGTTCGACACAGCCATCTTTAAAGTAAACGTAGGTCAGCTCGTAAAGTGCGCCGTAGTATCGTGTTTGATAAATCCAGACTTGTTGAGGCCCGCCGTAACTTTCCGATGGGTTACCGAATGCGCTGAGCACTTGTTTCAGGGTCATGCCTTTGACCACCTGTTCCCGAATCAGATAGCGCCGCAGATCCGTGGAGTTGATGAAGCGGCAGGTTTCTGGCTCTGATGCATCTTCGGATGCCTTGTCGGCTGTTTCTTGGGGCCCTGATTCCACGGCCGCCGGGGCCGGCAAATTCTGGTTGAAGCGACCACCAATGTGATTATCCAGCAGTTGAATGGATTCCGCGTTCTCGCCACAGATGGTGTCGGCAAACACCGTGTTGCCTTCGGCATCGCTGCAACGGAAGACCTGAGCCTGAGTGGGCGCGGTGAGCGCAAGTAGAAAAAGCAGGCCTGGCAAGAGTCTGAGCATGGATTACTTCCGGTAAACCGTCAAAAAGAAGGGCGCCCTGGGGCGCCCTTCCTGACTTCTCTCACTTCAGTATTCGCTCAGATGTTCTAGCGACGAATCTGAATGCGCGCTTCAACCCGACGGTTTTCGGCACGGCCTGCAGCGGTGGCGTTGGATGCTACCGGCTCTGATTCGCCGTAGCCTTTGGCGCTTACGTCCGCAGGATCCACGCCCAGCGAGTCTGTAAGGCGGTCTGCTACAGCTTCAGCACGACGTTGTGACAGGCGCTGGTTATAGCTTGCTTTGCCTGTGTTGTCGGCATGGCCGGCAATTTCTACAACGGTGCCCGGGTTTTCCTTGAGGGAATTTGCTACCCGACGAATTTCGTCATCATACTCGTTACCGATCTTGGCGCTCTCAAGTGGGAACTGCACCTCAACGGTAAATGTTTCGACCGTTTCAGTGACACCTTCACAACCTGAGTCATCGACTTTTGCGCCAGCGGTTGTGCCCGGACAAAGATCCTGACTGTTGACCACGCCGTCGTTATCGCTGTCGAGTTCACAGCCACGGCTGTTCACTTCGGCACCGCGAGGGGTGTCGGGGCAGGCATCACGAACATCGGCTACGCCGTCGTTGTCTGCATCCGGCTCACAGCCAGTGCTGTCCACAGTTGCGCCAGCGGGAGTGCCTGGGCACTGATCACGGGAATCGGGCACGCCGTCCTCATCTGCATCCTTTGGCGCGGCGTCTCCGACAGTGCGGCTGAAGGCAACGCTGATGCCGAGAGAAACCTGGGTATCAAAGGTGCTTTCGTCGATGCCGTGGAATTCGCGCAGGTCGCCACGCAGGGATATCAAATCGCTTACGTTGTAGCGTAAACCGGTACCCACGTTAACGCGGGTCTCATCGTGGTTGGTGCCAGCAGTGCGAATGGCACTTGAATCATCCTCACCAAAGTTGGCATGACCCGCACCCGCAGAAACATATGGGTTCCAGGCTTTGTCCTGACCAGCGAAGTAATAGGTGCCATCCAAGCGGATTTCGTCAAAGTCGGACGAACCGGGGGCGTACTTCCGATCTGCATCGGCGCGGGAGTAGATGGCTTCAATCGCCCAGTTCGGCCTGAACCGGTATTCTATACCGACCCCAAACGTACCGGTCTCGCTCAAGTCGCGGGCATCGTCAAAAAGCTGATAGCCGGCGAAGGGGTTGATGTAGATCGTTTCCTTGCGCTCATCAGCCATCGCTGATGCAGCAAAGGTAGTAGCGATGGCAGCCATCGCAATCGGACGCATGATGTTCATGCAGAACCTCCTGTTCGATTATCATTGTTTAAGTGCTGTTTTTGTCAAGCTAAAACAATCAGCGAGCACACTTACGCGCAATCTAAGCTAAAGGATTACAAAAAACAAAGAAATGATGGTTAATGTTACATTAGGAAATATACGTGGTCACAGGACAGTTGCCCAGGGTATCAACGCTTTACTGGCGTGGAATGCTGAAATAAAGATGGGCGCTCTTTTTACTGAAATTGAGCTTTTCCCCGCTGCCAAAATGTACCTCGAATGAACTTTCGTCTTCTGCAATTACCGTTCCCGTCCCGAAAATGGCGTGATTGAGACGCTGCTGGTGCCACACGAGTGCCGCCGCTGTGTCTGAGGCCTTGATCTCGCCTTTCAGAGTCGTGTTCTCGTGGGCCGCGTAACGTGAACTGATCGGTGTCAGCGGCGCGTTCAATTTCAGCACCCGGTCGGTCTCCGGCGCCCGTTCATCGAGCCAGCGGCCAAACTCGTTGGCCAGGTCAAAACAGCATTCTTCAACAAAGCGGCTGGGGCCCTGATCGCCATCCAGGTGAGGTTGTTGACTTGCGGGCCGTGTGATCAGGTGCAACGTTTTCCGGGTGCGGGTCATGGCGACGTACAACAGCCTGCGTTCGCTTTCCAGAGACGCCCGGGCGTCATCTTGGGGCCTCGGGCTGTGGGGCAGATATTTTTCCTGCAGCCCCGGAATAATAACCCGGGACCACTCCAGCCCTTTGGTTCGATGAATGGTTGAGAGCAGAACCCCTTTGCCGGTTTGCTTCTCGCCGGCTTGCTTTTGCAGGGCTTTGAGGTGCGCGAGGGCGCCGCTGGCATCGACGTCCAACCCTTTCAGGTACTCGCGGAAGCCGTGAATCGTATCAATGCGTTCTTCTGCGCTGTCGTGGGTCAGCGCCAGGCTGCGAACACCTTCATAGAGATCTGTGTGCTCCGCGTACACCGTTATCAACCCTGCAACAGGGCCTGAATAGCCGCGCAACTGTTGCAGGACCTCACCCAGCTTGCGCAGTTTGCGCGCGGCCATGGGTGCTAACGCGCTGAAGTCCAATGCCTGCAAGCGTTCGTGCCAGCCGCTGGAAAACCCTGCAAGAAAGCGCGCCAGTTGTTCAAGTTCGGCCTCTTTAAGGCCTACGTGTGGGAAACGCAAAAGCTGCCGGGCCAGTTCCAGTCGATCCTCCTCAGGCAGTTTTTCCAGCGTTCCGCAAACCACGTTCAACAGGGCCGTGATGGCCTGGACCTCTCGGCTGAAAAGCGCCCCTTTGCCAGCGTCAATGCGATAGGGAATCTGCCGCGCCAGCAGCTTGAGCTCAATGGGAACACTCTGGCTCCAGACCCGAAACAGGATAGCCGTTTCCGCCAAAGAGCCTGAAGAGGCATCGTCTGCGATCTGGCCAAGGATGTGCAACACGGTGTCCGCGTCGTTCTCAGCCCGGTGCAAGGTGATCTGCGTGGCGGGGGTTGAAGAATGCGAATGGCAAAGCACATCTTTGCGCCCGGTGTTGTGGCTGATCAGATGGTTGGCTAGCAACGCGACGCGATGGCCGTAGCGAAAGGTGTAGCTCAATGTCTGTTCCAACGGGCTTTCAAACTCGTCGCTGAAGCGCTTGAGAATAAACTCAGGTTTGGCGCCCCGGAACTCGTAAATGGTCTGATCCGGATCTCCCACGACCGTTACCCTGGCCCGATCGCCGGCAACGTAGCGCAGCAGCAAATGCTGAATCTCGTTGGTGTCCTGATACTCATCCACCAGAATCAGATCCATCTTGTTGCCCACCAGCCGTTGCAGGGGTTGGTTCTGATGAATCGCCATCACCGGCTCGTACAGCATATCTGCAAAACTGATCCGGCTTTGCCCTTTGCGCCACTGCTCAAAGCTGTGAAACAGGTCAATCAGGTAGCGGTGCTTATCGGAGTAACCCAGTTCCTCAAACACGATTTCGGCCGGCGACAGGGTGGTCTTTACCAGATCAATAAAGCCCGTAGCCGTCTCCACAAAATCTTTCTTGTTGCGCCGGATCTCATCCGCCAGATCCTCCGGCGCCAGCCGCCGTGTTAACAGCCAGGCCTGAAAGCTGATCTCCTGTTCGGTCAGAATCTTGTCGGAGAAGCCGGGCAGGTAGCCCTCCCGCACAAACCGCTTGTACAGTCGTAGCCCCATGGCGTGATAGGTGCGTATCTCTGGCAATGCCAGGCCGCTCTGGCCGCACACTTCCTGCAACTTGCGCTCGAAATCCACCCGGGCACTGCGGTTGAACATCAGCACCAGCACACGGCCGGGATCGTGGCCCTGTTGCAGCAGATAACGGATGCGCCAGGCCAGCGTGGAGGTTTTGCCGCTGCCCGCCACGGCGGTGATCACCGAGTGCTCATAGCCGGCGGTTATAATGGCCCGCTGCTCATCGGTGAGAAAGTCGGGAAGATCCAGAGTGGGGGATTCGGGAGTATGAGTTGGCATAGATGCTATTGTACGGGCCAACTGGTAGCGCGGGTACCTGTCCCGCATAATTGCGGTCAATCTGTTTAGTTTACCTTATCAACCCATCATGGTCGTTGAGGGGAGGAATCAGAGCAGGGCCCTATCCAAAATACGCTGTGAATACTTCCCTGTACGCTCGGCTCCGCCATCCATGGCTCCGCACGATTTTGGATAGGGCCCTGCTCTGATTCTTACTTAGACAATTTCAGGAGATGAATATGCAAACAGAAAAATCAGTCAACGTATTGGGCGAGAAACTGGAAACCTGCGGCACGGATCCGGAAACCGGATTTTATCGCGATGGCTGCTGCAACACCGGGCCGGATGACCATGGTTCGCACACGGTGTGCGCCGTGGTAACGGACGAATTTCTGGCATTCTCCAAGGCGCGTGGTAACGACCTGAGCACGCCTGTGTCTGCGTTCGGATTTCAGGGTTTAAAAGCAGGAGACAACTGGTGCCTTTGTGCCGCGCGCTGGCATGAAGCCTTTGAAGCGGGCAGCGCGCCCAGGGTTCGATTGCGGGCTACGCATCAGTTGGCACTTGAACACTGCGCTCTCGAAAACCTGAAAACCCACGGTGTCGATCTCAGTTAATGACGTCCGGAACGGTAATGCCTGACATCGCCGCCTGGTGCTCATTGCAGGCCAGCCTTGTGGCCAGGGGTGAACGCCGGCTTGTACTGCTGGAGGGCGGGCGTGACGCCGCCGTGCAGTGGCTTCAGGCGCTGTTGCCATTTCTGGAGATCGAAACCGGGCTCTGGGTTGGGGTGGAAGGCGACGTGCCGGATAGCCGGTTGACCGGTATTGAACCTGCGAAGGCGCGGCAGTGGCTGGGCCGTGAAACGTCGCTGATAGTTTGGGATGGCTGGCAGGGCAATCCGCCGGATGCGGTGGCGGCGTTATCGGGCACCCTCAAAGCTGGCGGATTACTGTTCTGGCTCATGCCTTCGCCGGCGGGGTGGGGAGCGTTCTGTGATCCGGATTACGCGAGAACCGGGCTGGATCACGGTCAGGCCCACCCTTTTGCCGAGCGTATGGCAGGCACTCTGGCCGCAGACTCGTCGGTAATCCGGGTAAAAACCGATTCATCAGAGGCAACAACCCTTCCGGAATTGTCTGAACCCGAATGTGGGTTCAGGGTTGCCACAACGCCGGATCAGCAGGCGCTGATAAAGAAGCTGGTCGCATTCGGGCTTGGGCGCCGGCGCCGACCGTTGGTGGTGACGGCTGACCGGGGGCGGGGTAAATCGGCGGCGCTGGGCATGGCCGCTGCGCAACTGCTGCAACAGGGGCGTCGGCAGGTTCTGGTGACGGCGCCGTCACGAGACAATGCGAACGCTGTGTTTGAACACGCCCGGGAAAGCCTTGGGGCTGAGGTACTGAATGCCAGCATCGGCTGCATAGAAACCGTGTCTGGTGCACAACTGCGTTTTATTTCGGTTCGGGACTTGCTTCGGGAAAGGCCGGAGGCTGAGGTGGTGATGGTAGACGAGGCTGCGGCTATTCCGGTCTTCCTGCTGAAACGCGTGCTTCTGGGGTGGCCTCGGGTGGCGTTTGCGTCCACGGTTTACGGCTACGAGGGAGCCGGGCGCGGATTTGCCATTCGCTTTCGCCAGATTCTTGACGAGAAAACGCCGCAGTGGCAGTCACAAACGCTTTCCCGGCCGGTGCGTTGGGCCAACAACGATCCGCTCGAGCCGTTAATATCCGACCTGTTTCTGCTTGGGGCGAAACACAACCCGGGTGAGGTTTCGCAAGTCGGGTCCGGAGAGTCGGTCATTGAGCCCTGGCAGCCGGCTCAGGCTTCCGAGGCGGAGCTCGCTGATACCTTTGGCCTGCTGGTGGAGGCCCATTACCGGACAACCCCTGCAGACCTTCGACAATGGATGGACGATCCCGCCGCCAGAAGCTGGCGCGCTCGCATAAATGGCAAAACCGTAGGTGTGCTCTGGGGCGCGGTGGAAGGTGGGCTGAGCAAAAAGTTGGCCGAGCAAGTGGCCAGCGGCAAACGGCGGGTTCGTGGGCACCTTTTACCCCAGTCCCTGGCCAGTCACAGTGGCTTTCCGGACGCCGCCAGTCAGCGTGGTTTGAGGATTATTCGCATTGCGGTCACAGCGCAGGCCCGGCGTTTCGGGATCGGCCGCGGTCTGGTGGCGGCGGCGATGTCAGGTGCGGCGCAGGAGGGTCTGGATTTTACCGGCACGAGTTTTGGCGGTGGTTCTGATCTTTACGCGTTCTGGGCCGGGTGTGGGCTGCTGTTAGCGCGCGTTGGGCTGCAGCAAGAGGCTACCAGCGGGGCGTACCCGGTACAGATGATTCACGCTCTGAGTGTCGAAGGGCGGGCTCTGGTTCGTCAGGTGCGGGCTCGTTTGGGGAGGCATTGGTTGGCTTTGGTGCCATTGAACTGGAGAGACCTGGAGCCAGCGCTGCTGGCGAACATGACATCCGATTTGCAATCAGAGCACCGGCCAGACGCAGCGGATATCCGGGATTTGCATAACTTTGGTGACGGCCACCGGGGTTTCCGGCTGATGGTGCCGGTACTGCGGGAACTGAGCCTGGCGCCCGGCGTTATGAGTTGGCTTTGCGAACATGCAGAGGTGACCCTCTGGTGCCGGGTAGTTCTGCAGGGATGGAGCTGGTCCGAGCTTCAAGAGGAAAGGCTTTGCTCTGGTCAGCGCGATGGCGAGATTCGCTTGCGCGGTGTGGTTCAGGAAATTTTGCGCAATGTCACTCTAGCTGCATAGGGTCGGTTTCATCGTCCCACACGGGCAGAAAATGGGCTTCAATAACATCTTCGGATACCTCGAGGAGGCTGGCAAAAGACCACTGCGGGTTCTGGTCGCGATCAATCAGCCTGGCGCGAATGCCCTCAGCGAGATCTGGTCTGCGAAGGCACTCCCACACCATGGCCAGCTCCATTCGGAAAACATCCTTCAGGGACATCTGCTGGGCTTTTTTGAGCTGATTCCAAATCAGCCATGCCGATAACGGATTACCACCTTTCAGCGTTTTCATGCAGGTGCGCCACCAGTCATCGTCTACAGGTGCCATCAGCAGTTGGTTAATAATGTCCGGCAGATCAGGCCCCGCACACAACCGTGCAATGTCCCTCTCGTGTATTTCCAGGTGGCTTGCGGACAGTTCTCGATAGTCTGACACTTCCAGATGATTCAGTAATCCTGACAGGCGGCTGTCGTCGGCTACGGCGTGGCCACTCCAGCGTTCGGCCTGCAGCTGTGTCAACAAATCTTGCCGTCCATGACTTGGCAAGGCCATTTCAGCCAGGCCAACTCGCAGGGCGTCGGAAACGTTCAGACGGGCACCGGTCAGGCCCATAAACAGCCCCAAGCGGCCCGGCAGGCGATTCAGAAACCAGCTGGCGCCAACGTCCGGAAACAAGCCGATGGCTATCTCGGGCATCGCCAGAATCGCGTCCGGCGTTAACAGACGGTAGCGACAGGCCGCAAACAGGCCCAGGCCACCGCCCATAATAATACCGTGCCCGATCGCGACCACCGGTTTGGGGAACCGATGCAAGGTGTAGTCCAGTTCGTATTCGCGCTGAAACACGCTGAATGCTGCATCCGGATCATCAGCGCCCGTCAACGATCGGTAAAGATCGCGAATGTCCCCGCCTGCACAAAAGCTCTTTTCCCCGGCGCCTTGCAGCACAACCACACAGATACGCGGGTCCTCAGACCAGCGCCTGAGGCTGTTCCGGATGATGACGATCATCTTTTCAGTGAGCGCATTCAGGGTGGCCGGGGAATTCAGCGTCAATAAGCCGATGTGGCCCTCGCGACAGGGAAGTTCCTGAACTTCTACACACATGGGTTGGAGTCTCCGGATTGCAAATCAGTCTCCGATGCGATTTTTTTCGTAATGTCTTTTCAGTTGGGTGAAGGTTACAAGCCGTGAATGCAGGGCCGGTTACATTGATCTATGGCATTTGCGCTGTGACACGGCTGTGCTATAACTTTCAAACAGTTATTGTCCGGTCTACGGTGCCGGTTTAAAAGAAACGTAAAATAATGATGAGAGGCTAAACATAATGAAACTCAAACTCTATGCTGTTGCAGGACTTTTTGCACTAAGTGCGGCGGTTCCGGCGGTAGCGTCTGCGGCCGGTGATGCGGCAGCCGGCAAGGCAAAAGCTGCGGTCTGTGGTGCTTGTCACGGTCAGAACGGCGTGGCTATGATTCCAAGCTATCCTAATCTGGCAGGCCAGCACGAACAGTATCTTGTGCTGGCGCTGAACGCCTACAAAAACAAGGAGCGCAGTGGTGGTCAGGCGGCCATCATGCAGGGCCAGGCGGCGGCCCTGAGCGACGATGACATTGCCAACCTGGCGGCTTATTTCTCAAGCCTGCCTGCCGGCGGCAAGTAAGCTGTACACATCAACACAGCAGGTCAACCTGCTGTGTTGATAATGCGATAGCTGGGACGATAAGCCGACGTGCCCGGCAGTTTCATGCGGTTCTGGGCCACAAACTGCTCCAGCATAGCCTCCAGAGGCTTGATCAGGGTCAGGTCCCCGGAAATCTCAAAAGGCCCGTGCTCCAGGATCTTTCTGACACCGCCTTCCTTCACGTTACCCGCCACTATCCCGCTGAACGCTTTTCTCAGATTGGCTGCAATAAGATGAACCGGTTGGTCGCGGTGTAGCTCAAGCGCCAGCATGTTGGCGTGGTCAGGCTCAAAGGGCAGTTGGAATACCGGATCAATTTTCAGCATCCAGTTGAAGTAGTAGGCATCCTGCATGGTCCGGCGGAAGGCTTCGACATCTTTCATGCCATTCTTCATGGCCTGCGCGACCCGCACGGGGTCATCAATGATGATTTCGTATTTGCTGGCGGCATCGTCTCCGAGGGCGTTACGGATGAATTTGTCGATCATCTCGAAATACTCGGCGTTTTCCGGCCTGCCGGTAAAAACAACCGGGAAGGGCAGGTCGGCGTTGTCCGGATGCAGAAGGATGCCCAACAGATAAAGGATTTCCTCGGCGGTGCCGACGCCTCCGGGAAAGACAATAACGCCGTGGCCGCAGCGTACAAACGCTTCCAGGCGTTTTTCGATATCTGGCATGATCACCAGTTCGTTAACGATGGGATTGGGTGCTTCTGCGCCGATGATGCCAGGCTCGGTGATGCCAATGTAGCGACCGTTTTTTACCCGCTGCTTTGCGTGGCCGATGGTAGCGCCTTTCATGGGCCCTTTCATGGCGCCCGGGCCGCAGCCAGTGCAGATGCTCAGCTCGCGCAGGCCAAGTTGATGGCCAACTTCCTTGCTGTACTGGTATTCGTCATGACTGATGGAGTGCCCGCCCCAGCAAACAATCAAGTCGGGCTGACGGCCCGGCTGCAGAACCCTGGCATTGCGCAGGATATGAAAGACCATGTTGGTCAGGTCGGCCGGCTCGTTGCTTTTCAGGATCCGGGCAAATTGCGGTGACGAGTGAGTGTAGACAATATCCCGAAGAACCGAGAACAGGTGCTCGCGAATGGCCCGCAGCATTTCGCCGTCCACAAACGCGTGGGCAGGCGCGTTGATCAACTCCAGTTTAAGGCCCCTGGGCTGAGGAATCAGGCGAATATCGAAATCCCCATGGGCCTCCATCAGGTTATGGCAGTTATCGGTCACAACGCCGGTGTTCAGAACGGCCAAAGCGCACTGTCGGAACAGCCGATACAGGCCACCTTCGCTTCTGTCTTTGAGTAGATTAACTTCGTGATTGGAGAGTATTTCCAAGCTGCCCTCTGGTGATATGAGGGCATTGATGGTGGGTTCGGTCATTTAGGGAAAAGCTCCTGAGTGTCGCGGTAGTGCCGGATTATACAGTATCCGGCACTACCGCGACCTGTGAGTAAGTTAACCTTTCATTCCTTTGAAGAACTGCTGAACGTTCTCGCTGAGGGTGTCCAGATCGTAGCCGCCCTCCTGAACAATCAGCGTTGGCAAGCCAAGTTGCCGCACGTGAGTGCTGAGCCGGCAGAACCCTTCCGAGGATACCGATACCTTGGCCTGGGGGTCATCTTTGTAGATATCAAAACCCAGAGTCAGAACCAGGGCATCGGGCTGAAACAACCGGATGGCCGACAAGGCCTCTTCAAGCTTTTCGAAAAAATCATCTTCGGATGATCCGTGGGGCATTGGCATGTTGATGTTGTAGCCGTAACCCTCGCCTTCGCCACGTTCGTTCTCGAAGCCGGAAACCACGGGGTAAAAGTTGGTCGGGTCGCCGTGAATGGAAATATACAGCACATCGCTGCGGTCGTAGAAAATTTCCTGGATGCCCTGGCCGTGGTGCATGTCTGTGTCGAGGATGACCAGTCGGGGGAACCGGGATTTCATATGTTCGGCAGCAATGGCCGCATTGTTGAGATAGCAGAAGCCGCCTGCGGCATCCTTACGGGCATGGTGCCCCGGGGGCCGGCAGACAGCGTAGGCTGTGCGATCGCCTGCGATCAGTGCGTCGGCTGCGCCAAGGGCCGTCTGCGCCGACCAGTAAGCGGCGTTCCAGGTGTGCTCACCAATTGGGCTGCTGCCGTCCGCCTGATACCGGGCGGCTTCCGCCAGGATACCGGTCAAATGATTCGGGGAGCGTACAAAAATGTTGGACATCACCTCGTCCCCCCAGTCGTCCATCTTCACCCAGCGACGATGCGCAGATTCAAGAAAGCGCAGATACCCCAAATCGTGTACCCGGGAGATCGGCCCTGCCCCGTGATCGGTGGGCTCCAGCACCGGTATGTTCATTTCTTTCAGGCCCTCCAGCATCTGGCTGGTGCGGTCTGGTACTTCCTGGGGCTGACGCATCTGGCCCCTTGTGAAATAGGATCTGGGCGAATGCTTGTCTTGGGCGGGGTGGAAAAATGCTTTCATTATCCGAGCTCCTGGATTTTCGATGTTACGAGTATAGGCACTGTTCAGGGGTTTAGGTTCTGGTCAGGGGTTTATGTTCTGGAAGTATAGGCACAGACAAAGGATGGTCAAAAGCCCGGTTATCGACTTTACAGGTAGAGATTCTGCATTCACTATGGAAGACATACTCAACCGACGCAACTGTGCACTGTCACAGTGGCAAACACTGACAGTAAAGGAGCCGAAATGATCGAGTCACCACTGCTGGAAAAGCTGACTGGCTACATCGGCGGTCGCTGGACGGATAACGAACAGGGCAACACCTTTGATGTATACAACCCGGCGACGGGCAAGGTGATTGCGCAGGTTGCTTCCATGTCGGAAGGCGAGGTGAAAGCGGCGGTCGACGCAGGTAAATCTGCGCTAAGGCTGACCAGCCCTTACTCCATCGAAACCCGCAGAAAATGGCTGGAAGATATTCGTGACGCTCTGAAAGCAAACAGGGAAGAAGTCGGCCGTATTCTGTGCATGGAGCATGGAAAACCGCTGAATGAAGCCCAGGGCGAGGTGGAGTACGCGGCCGGATTTTTTGACTATTGTTCAAAGCATATTCAGGCGCTGGACGCCCACACGCTTCCCGAGAAGCCCAAGGACTGCAACTGGACCGTGCACTATCGGCCAGTTGGCGTGACCGGGTTGATTACACCCTGGAACTTTCCCATTGGCATGATTGCCAAGAAGCTCTCGGCGGCCCTTGCGGCTGGCTGCCCCTGTGTGATCAAGCCAGCAAGTGAAACACCGCTGACCATGATCGCGCTGTTCAAGCTTCTGGACCAACACGTAAACTTGCCAGACGGCATGGTGAATCTGGTCATGGGTAAAGCCAGCGTGATTGGCAAGGTTCTGTGCGAGAGCCCTGATGTGCCTATGTTGAGCTTTACCGGTTCCACGGAAGTGGGTCGTAAGTTGATTCTGGATACCGCCGATCAGATCAAGAAACTGGCCCTGGAACTGGGCGGTAATGCGCCGTTCATCGTTTTTGACGACGCAGATCTGGACGCTGCCGCAGACAATCTGATTGCCAACAAATTCCGTGGCAGCGGGCAAACCTGCGTGTGTGCAAACCGGGTGTTTGTTCATGAAAAAGTAATGGATGCTTTCGGTGAAAAGCTTGCAGAGCGCGTTAACAAAATGACCGTGGGCGACGGTATTGCAGGCGATGTTGATCTTGGCCCGCTGATCAACAAGGCAGGCTTCGATAAGGTCAAGCGCCACCTTGAAGACGCGCTCAGCAAGGGTGCGTCTCTGATCGCCGGTAAACAGCCTGGAGACCTTGGCGAAGGACATCTGTTTTTCCCGCCAACGGTCATCTCCGGCGTAACGCGTGACATGTGCTGCTCCCGGGAAGAAACCTTTGGCCCTCTGGTGCCGATGGCAAGTTTCCGAACGGAGGACGAAGTGATTGAAGCCGGCAACGATACGGAATTCGGCCTTGCGTCTTACGTGTTCACCGCCGACGTGGAGCGAGCCCAGCGGGTTGCGGCCGGTCTGCGATTTGGTCACGTGGGTTGGAATACCGGCACCGGACCAACCCCCGAAGCGCCGTTTGGTGGCATGAAGGCATCCGGCACAGGCCGCGAAGGCGGGCTTGAAGGACTGTTCGAGTTCGTTGAAGCGCAAACGGTACCCCGCGGGTTCTGATTTGGCGATGTAGTGGGATGCACTGGAAAGAAAGGCGAGCGATGGCTCGCCTTTCTTGTTTTCAAGGCCGGCAAAGCAGGCGCTCTTCAAGGCTGATATACTGCTGACCTGTTCATTTAACCAGTAGCGAAAGTGTTCCCTATGGATGTCTCCCACATTATTGATTCCCTGAATGATGCCCAGCGAGAGGCGGTGACGGCACAGAACGATCATCTGTTGGTTCTGGCTGGCGCCGGGAGCGGTAAAACCCGGGTGCTGGTGCATCGTATGGCATGGCTTATGCGGGTTGATCGTGTTCCGCCCACCGGTATTCTGGCGGTTACGTTTACCAACAAGGCCGCCAAGGAAATGCGTTATCGCATTGAGCAAATGTTGGATATTCCGGCTCGGGGCCTATGGTTCGGCACATTCCACGGCATTGCTCACCGCTTGCTCAGAGCACACTGGAAAGACGCTGGATTGCCAGAAAACTTTCAGGTTCTGGACAGCGACGACCAGCTTCGAATGGTCAAACGGGTGATGCGGGAGGCGCAGATTGATGAGAGCCAGTTTCCCCCGCGACAGGCCCAGTGGTTTATCAGCAGCCAGAAAGACGAAGGCCTGCGGGCGGATCACATTCAGGAAAACCCGGGAGATCACTTTACCTCCACCATGGTGAAGGTTTACCGCCGCTACGAGCAGCTCTGCCAACAGAGTGGGCTGGTGGATTTTGGCGAGTTGTTGCTGCGCTCCCATGAACTGTGGCTGCACCGACCGGAATTGCTGGCGCACTACCAGCAGCGTTTTCAGCATATTCTGGTAGACGAGTTCCAGGACACCAACACCATCCAATACGCCTGGCTGCAAGTGTTGGCCAGCAACCGCGTTCCGATGACGGTAGTGGGCGACGACGACCAGTCAATTTACGGTTGGCGCGGTGCAAAAGTAGAAAACATCCAGCAATACCAGCGGGATTTTCCCAACGCGCGCCTGGTGCGCTTGGAGCAGAATTACCGTTCCACACAGCTGATTCTGAAAGCCGCGAACTCGGTGATTGCCAACAATCAGGGCCGGTTAGGCAAGGAGCTCTGGACGGATGGCGTGGAAGGTGAGCCCGTCAGCCTTTACGCCGCCTTCAACGAGCAGGATGAAGCCAACTACATTGCGGACACCATCGCCGGCTGGGTTGATGAGGGTAACCTGCGCAGCGAATCCGCTATCTTGTATCGCTCCAACGCTCAGTCCCGGGTATTGGAGGAATCGCTGATGCGCCAAGGTATTCCTTACCGGGTGTACGGCGGCCTGCGCTTTTACGATCGCCAGGAAATCCGCAATGCGCTGGCCTATCTGAGACTGGTGCATTATCGCCGGGACGATGCAGCCTTTGAACGGGTGGTAAACCTGCCCACGAGGGGGATCGGCGCCAAGAGCCTGGCCGATCTGCGTGCATACGCGTCCAGTCAGGGTGTTTCCCTGTGGGAGTCGGCTGAACGATTACTCGAGGCCGGACAAGTGAAGGGCCGAGCAAAAACAGGCCTGCAGGCGTTCATTGGCATCATTGAAGAATTGTCGATTGTCGTCGAAGACGCGTCTCTTCAAGGCCTCATGAAACAGACCATTGAGGCAAGCGGTCTTAAAGACTACCACGCCAGTGAAAAGGGCGAGAAGGCTCAGGCCAAGGTTGAAAACCTGGAAGAACTGGTCAACGCCCTGGCGGATTTTGAGGTGGAAGAGGGCGTTGATCCGCTCTCCGAATTTATCGCACGGGCAGCGCTGGATGCCGGTGAATCTCAGGCCGGAGACCACGAAGACAGCGTGCAGCTCATGACCCTGCACTCGGCAAAGGGCCTTGAGTTCCCGCTGGTGTTTCTTGCGGGCGTTGAAGAAGGGCTTTTCCCCCACAGCATGTCGCTGGAAGAGCCAGGGCGCATGGAGGAAGAGCGCCGTCTGGCCTACGTTGGCATTACCCGGGCCATGAAAAAGCTGGTGATAACCTACGCCGAATCCCGACGGTTGTACGGGCAGGAAAAATTCCACGCGCTGTCCCGGTTTGTGCGGGAAATTCCGGGCGACTGTCTGCAGGAAGTGCGTTTACGCAACACGGTAACGCGCCCGGCGATGATGGGCCGGCCAAACGAGGGCCTGTTCAGCCAGGATTCTGCAAAGCAGTCCGGCTTCAGCCTGGGCCAGCGGGTGCGGCATCCGAAATTTGGAGAAGGCGTTGTTCTGAACGCCGAAGGCAGTGGGCACCATACTCGGGTGCAAGTGAACTTTGATGAGGGTGCCAAGTGGTTGGTGCTGGCTTATGCGCCGTTGGAGGCCTGCTAGGAGTCTGCGCGGTAGAAGTGTTTTGAGCCAGATGCTGCCCCGGCGAGGCTGGCCACAAAGCTCATCCACCGCTTTTTTTAGCACACCATTTATGAACTTTGGTTCTGAAAAATCAGGCGGGTGACAGTGTGCCTGCATTCGGCTACTATCATTTTGCATTTTTTGGTCATCTAAGGATAGATGAAGGCAGCCATGAAGGATTCCACAGCCCGGGGCGAATACGCTCACATAACCACATCGTTTTACCATCATGTAAACCCACCGAACGCCAGCGCTTGCGGCTATCTGGTTGATCAGGCAAAGAACCCGGATGTCTTACGCCTGCTGTTTGAGCACGACCCTGTGCCTGTTTACGATGTGCCGTATATTCACTCGGAATATCAGGAACAGACCTACGACGGCCCACTTATTATCCAGTCCACCACAGCCCAGAGTGAAGGATGGCTCCATAGTTGGATGCCCGAAGGCAAGGCGCTGGCACTTCAAGGCAAGGAGCCTATTGGTCAGACACACTGAACGCACTGACAACATTAACGCATTCACAGGAAGGAACCTGAATGACACCCGCAAGCAACCTGCCCTTTTCACCCAGCTCGACGCCTCTGGGTGCCTACGGCGCACCCATTTGCACACACGAAACCGCAAACGTGCTGTTACGCCGCTCCGATAACCTCAGGCGACCGAGAGCTTTTATCAATGCGGGCACAATCGAGGATGAAAGCGGTAATGCGGTGACCGCCGAATTGCATAATGGCTCAGAACAGACGCCAGAAAATGCACAGGCCCGCTTCACCGAACTCGTCACGGGCAAGGCCACATGGCACTGGCCTGGGGAGCCAGAAGGAGAGCACATGATCGGGTTCGATACCGTGAGCGAACAACGCCGCTTCGCCCCCGGCAATGCCCTCGGTGAAGGTATAGACCTCACCGTTATCCAGGGTGAACGCAGAGCAAGGGCCATACACTTACCGCCACCGGTGATCATTGATTTACGCGAGTCAGCGCCCGCAGCAGATGACTTGCTGACCGACGAACAGCTGGATTACTTTCGGGCAAACGGCAACAACGCGCTCATCTACGTACACGGCTACAACGTGCCCCATGGCGAATGGGGGCGATTCCTGAACCG
The DNA here is from genome assembly GCF_011049865.1 of Marinobacter antarcticus. Taxonomy (GTDB): domain Bacteria; phylum Pseudomonadota; class Gammaproteobacteria; order Pseudomonadales; family Oleiphilaceae; genus Marinobacter; species Marinobacter antarcticus_A. Next base: position 46,217 of record NZ_DRGY01000032.1, read on the forward strand.
CAAAGATAGCCACAAACGATACGGTGGCCATGGGCCAGTGCCCGCCAACGTATGGCATCCCCATAAAGCCACAGCATGGCAGGATGCCGAAGCACTGTCGGATACCAGCGCCACCCCACCGAAAGAAGATAAACTGAATGGCACAGGCGCCCACAATTGGGCGATTCATATGGAGTACCAACTAAACCGTGCCGCGGGCTTTGATGGCCAGGACTGGATGCCATACAGTCGCATCATCAACATTTCCTGGCCAGGCGACACGGGATCCACCGATTTCATGCAGGCGGAGCTGAATGCAATGGCAGCAGGCCGGCGCCTGGCCCCGTTACTGGTGCAGTTGGCAGAGGCAGGCATTGCCATCAACCTGATCTCCCACTCGTTGGGTGCCCGGGTTGCGCTCTCGGCCTTGAACATTGTGGGCTCTATCGGAAAGAGCAACTTGGTCGACCACCTCTTTCTCTGGCAACCCGCCGTTGCCGATAACGCGCTCACCAACGACAGCAGCCGTGACGCACACCCCTTGGGGCTGGGCGTATTCCCGTCCGCCCACAGCGCCGCCCGCAAGATTGTGGTGTTGCACTCCCGTGGCGACGGTATTCTGGGGGCCGACAACAGCGAAGATCGTGCCTGGTGGCAGAACGCCATGTCAGCGAAACATCCGATAGTCGCTACCGCATGGATCGCCGCGGCCGCAGACGACCCTATGGACGATATAGCCGGTTACTTACGGGGAGCCTACGATAAAAAATGGTGGTCCTTTCCGAGTTTTCTGGATAACGGTTTCGGGCCGGCCGTGGAAAAACTCTACAAAGACTACCTACCGTTAACCTTCGACGCGCGAGAAACAACGCACCCCCAACGATCTATGTATGTACCCGAGACCCTTAAAAAAACCGTCAAAGAAAATTGGGCCAGGTTGGAAAAGGACATTCTCGCCGAAGCGAATGCTCTCTGGCAGCCCTGTATCGACTGCTTGCGCAACGGGGAACGGCCGCCTGAGTACACCCTGTTGTCACCATTGAACCA
>NZ_DRGY01000033.1 GCF_011049865.1 Marinobacter antarcticus
GGTGGTTCGATTCCGCCTCCGGGCACCATAAGAATTCAGATGAAACCCGCCTCGTGCGGGTTTTGTTGTTTCTGAAGAACGAAATGTAAGCAGATTCATGACTCCTCTCCCCAAACTCCTCTCCGGTGAACTCTCCGTATCGAAAGCAGAGAATCAGTTGGCTGAAGTCGAAAAAGAGGCCTCCAATGTTTAAAAACAAACCTGCCAGCATGCTCAAGCGATAGTTTGTACTCCCTGAGCCGAATAGTTACACTAATCGGCTCATACAATGAATTGAATAGGCAACCGATTCGGCTCATGTACATCTGGCAACAACCAAACTGGCCTCATTTTTTCTGGGACGAAACCGCACTTCGCCCTCAGCTGGATACCGTGCGTCTGCTGCAAGGGCGCCTGTTAGGCCGCACAGAGCTGGCACCGAAGCAGGCCGATCTGGACGTGGAAATGGATGCGTTGGTTCAGAACGCCATCCGCACCAGTGAAATCGAGGGAGAGCACCTGGATGTCGGCTCGGTGCGTTCGTCTGTGGCTCGCCAGTTAGGGCTTGAGCGAGCCGGAATGGCAGAGCGCGGCACCCCCGAATCAGACTCGTTGGTGACTTTGCTGCTGGAAGCCACCCACGAACCAGACAAGCCGCTTACCAGCCAACAGCTGTGTCACTGGCAAGCACGGCTGTTCCCCGAGGGGCCTGGTTTACTGACCAAAATCCGTGTGGGTGATTGGCGCGGCAATCAACCCATGCAGGTTGTGTCTGGCCGCATTGATCGGCCCAAAGTACATTTTGAAGCGCCACCCCGCGAGGGGCTGGAGGCTCAAGTTAATGACTTTCTGGCGTGGTTTAATGCACCGCCTGCGGGCCTTGATTCTCTGTTGCGCGCTGGTATTGCCCACCTTTGGCTGATTACCTTGCACCCGTTTGATGACGGCAATGGCCGCACCACCCGTGCAGTGACTGATCGCGCGCTGGCTCAGGCCGAGCGGCAGTCAATACGCTTTTATTCCCTGAGTGCTGCGATCATGGCACGTCGCAACGCTTACTATGAGCAACTGGAGCAAGCTCAGAGTGGCGACCTCGACATAACACCCTGGCTGGTCTGGTTTCTGGGCACCTTGGAAGAAGCGCTGCAGCAGGCACTGCTACGCGTGGAGCGGGTGTTAGCGAAGACTCTGTTCTGGCAGCGCCACGCAACCACAGTGTTCAACCGCCGCCAGATCAAAGTGCTGAATCGCTTGCTGGATACCGCAGGTAAAGAATTTGAACACGGCATCAATGCACGAAAATACCAGTCGCTCACCAAAGTCAGTAAAGCCACAGCCACTCGCGATTTGGCCGAACTGCTGGAAAATGGCTGCATTGATAAGCTGCCCGGCGGCGGGCGCAGCACTCGCTATACTGTACGGTTTGATAACAACGACAAGGATATGTCATGACGGAACAACAAACCGCTTGGCTCAGCCTAGATCAGATAACCAGCCTGTTCGAGCGGGACAAATCCGTGATTTCGCGCATGAGTCACCCACCACCGCTATAGCCTCAAAATAGCGACGGCTGCGAACCTTCCTCCCTTCCAATCTCCTGTTCAACAGAACCGCCCTTGCGACCCTGATCGTTGTTCCTCAATTCTCTGATTCGGTCTTTCGCTCTTTTTGCCGTTTGCCGGTGATCAACAATAGCCTCGGGGTACATCAGGTAACTGAAACGCTCGCGGCTCTGCGCCGTTTGGCGCCGGGTTTCCGCCAGATTGTGAATATCACTGGCGCTCAGGCCGGCAAGTTCCGGAACCCACTTTCGAATAAAGCACCCACCAATATCATGATCTTTGCCCTGTTTTACGGGGTCATAAACCATCAACCCGCTGAATGTCGTTGTTCCCGCGATCAACTGATGAATCACATGATGAATGCCTGGCTCGTAGTCGAGGAATTCTGTCGCTAGGTACTCCGCCACTTTGGTGGTTGGTATCCATAGGTTCAGGGTGGCAAATGAGACCAGGGTTGCCCGAAGGCGCATATTGATCCAGCCGGTTTGATTCAGGCACCGCATCGCCGCATCAATATAGGGGAAACCGGTTCGCCCTTGTTTCCAGGCATCAAAGTGCGCGTCAGCATTCTCTACAGAACGTTCTCCAAAGCTCTCTCCTAAATTCTTTCGTTGATAGTCTGCCTCTCGAACTCCGTCGAACTGAGGAAGCATGCACTGAAATTCCAGCTCTGGGCTGCCCTCAAAGGTTTGCATGTACTTACGTCGCCAGCTCAACCGATCCAAAAAGAAGCGTGCATTTTTCTGGAATTTTTCAAACTGGTCCGCATTCATTCGTCCATGGGCCTCAGTGACCACGCGATCCACCGCTTGAAAGGCCTCCCTGTCTGAAACAATGCCGTAGGCGAGATAGGTTGATATGCGGGAGCAGCCCTCCCAGGCCGTATTCGGACTCGATATTTGAAACGGGTACTTTTTTAACGGCTGAATCTGGAAGAACCGGTTCAGGTTGCTGACCGCCTGTGAGCGCCCACCTTTTTGCCTCAACGGTTTGTCTGTGCCCGCAGCCGCTGGTATGGCCTTTTGCTCACAAGACAGAAACGGCAGGGGCGCAAAACGCTCGGAAAGATCCTTCCCGGTCGGGTCGCGAAGTGTGGCTAACCTGGAGAGTGCGAAGTAATCCGCAAAGGATTCAGGCTGCTGAAACCCTCTGACGATGCCATTTTGGCCAGTTTCTATCAGCTCCACACCCTGGACAGCACACCAGGCATTAACGGCTTTGTCCCGCTCAAACTGGCTGTGCTGAGTAGTTTCCTGGTGGGTCCATATTTTGGTTAACGGATGAACGCGATGGATCTGATCAAGGATATCAACGGTTTCGCCCACAGCCTGCAGCAGCTTGCCGCCAATCGACTGGAGCTCGGCATCAAGTTCTTCAAGCGTTTCGTGAACAAATAACTGGTGCTGCCTTGAGACATCAGGTTGCTGAATCAGCCTGGGCTCGTGGCAATAAAGCGGCAGCACTTTCCCGTTCTTGCGAAAGGTTCGCATACTTTCAAAAAAGGGCTCTGAGTCCTGAAGTCTCAGATTGCGTTTTAACCAGAATATCTGCACCGATTCATTCCCGTAATCCATGTTCCGCTTTCGTTAGCAGCCGATTCAAATACTTATATTACAAAACCTATTTATATTTCAAGAACGTATAGGCTTGTAATCATTTTCCTCTGCCTTTGCGATTGGCGCCCTGCCAATCAGCGTATCACTCGGCGCAACCGCCAGCCCGGCTGATACTTCTTGATTCAGCCCTGCGATTTCCACACACTTGCAGGCCAGCCCTCAAGCGAAAAATTGCCTTTATGCTCTACAAATTATTGCCCGGCCTGCTTTGGCTACAGGGATACACCGCCCATACGTTGCGACAGGATGTGGTATCTGGCCTCGTTATCGGTGTTATGCTGATTCCGCAAAGCATGGGCTATGCCGTGCTCGCGGGCTTGCCACCGGAGTTCGGCCTCTACGCCTCTATCTTTCCACCGCTGCTATACGCTTTGCTGGGAACCTCCAACAAGATTTCCATCGGGCCTGTAGCCTTGGATGCGATACTTATTCTCTCTGGGCTCAGCGTGCTTGCCGAGCCAGGTTCGGACCAATACCTCAAGCTTGCGATTGAGTTGACGCTTCTGGTTGGTCTGATTCAGTTTCTGTTCGGGCTTTTGCGTTTCGGGTTTATCGTCAATTTTCTTTCCTATCCGGTGGTTGTTGGTTATACCTCCGCTGCAGCCGTTATCATCATTGGCAGTCAGCTCCAGAGCCTGACGGGCCTCCACGTGGAAAGTGCCAACGTGCTGGATCTTGCCTATCAACTACTGATACACATAAGCGACTGGCACGGCGTTACCATTGGTATTGCTGTCGCAAGCCTGCTGTTTATCTTTTTTTGCAAACGACTCGTACCAAAATCGCCTAACGCGCTGATTTTGCTGGTTGGCACTATGCTGCTGTCGGGATTGTTTCATGCGGGGCAAGCGGGTGTTGACGTTATTAACTCGGTACCGGCCGGTTTTCCGGCCCTGCGAGTTCCGGATATAGACTTCGCCAGGCTAGGCGAATTGTTGCCCGTGGCATTCACCGTTGCCCTGATGGGATTCGTGGGCACCATGTCAATATGCAAGTCGCAGGAATCGCCAAAAGACAAGCGTAGCGTGCAGCCAAACCAGGAACTGATCGCGCTTGGGTTGGCAAACGCCCTGGGCGCCATGTTCCGAAGCTTCCCGGTTTCTGCCAGCTTTTCACGCAGTGCAGCGCTACGCGATTCGGGCGCGCTGACCCAAGTGTCGGCAATCATTTCCTCCGCTCTGATTGCCATCACGGTGGTCTTTCTTACGCCGTTGTTTACCGACTATCCCCTACCCAAAGCGGTTCTGTCTGCCATTATCGTGATGTCGGTACTGGGGTTATTCAAATACAAAGAAATGAAAATTCTGTTCCGGCAGGACCGAAAGGAATTTCTGATTCTGCTGGTCACGTTTGTGATCACACTGCTGTTGGGTGTTCAACAGGGATTATTGGTGGGTGTTGCGGTATCGCTGATGCTGGTTATTTACAACAGTACTACGCCGCACATGACTGAGCTGGGGAAAATCGATGGCGAGGATCTTTATCGCAACATCCATCGCTTCGAAAGCATTAGCGTAAGGAAAGATTTACTGATTTTCCGATTCGATGCGCCTCTGTATTTCGCCAACAAGGATTTTTTCAAATCGCGACTGTACAGCATGATCAAGCGGCGCCCTGAGGGAGCTCTGAAAGCCGTCATAATGGATGCTCAGGCCATGAGTAGCATCGACAGCACGTCATTGATCATGCTGGAAAGCGTGATCGAAAACCTGCGGGAACAGGGTGTCCAGCTTTACTTGGTCAGCCTGATAGGCCCGGTGCGAGATACCCTCACTCACTCTACGGCTTTGCGCGAGTACGTGTTGAGCGAGCATATGTTCCCCCAGATAACGGATGCGGTGTTGTACATTGATCAAGGCATTAGTTCACGTGCAGCCATCGCCAAGCAAAGCAATGCCGCGAAGGCCCGACGACGCTAGGCAAAACCCGACTCTCTCTCGACCGCTGTCGGCCCGCCTGCCGCCAATATGGCTGCACCGTATATACAAACAGCCATAGCCAACACAATAGGCAATAAGGTTCCACCAGCCAAAGGCGCCGACAACGCGCTTACTGCGCCTGCAATCGTGAACTGCGCAGCGCCCAGCATAGCCGCTGCCGTGCCCCCAAGGTGGGGAAAGAACTCCAGCGCATTGGCCATGTTATTGGGAATAATTGCCCCCATGAACCCGACCGATAAAATAATACAGGCGGCAACAACCCAATAGGGCGCTTCTGCCCAAGCGCTGACAACCAGAGCGGTAACCGCTGTGGCCTGAAGAAATACGCACACTCGCAGTATCCGCACGGATGGGTAGCGATTGAGCAAACGCCGATTGAACAGGTTCAGGCTGGCCATGGTCACTACGTTGGCGGCGAACAACGCCGAAAAGGTAACGTTGGAGAGGCCAAACCACTCCTGATAAATAAACGATGCGTGGGTGATAAAAACAAGCATCGCACTGAAACACAAAGCCTGAATCCCGACAAACCGCATGGTTACCCGGTGACGGAGTACCAACGCGTAATTGGTAACCAGTGTTGAAACCGGGGTTTTATCTTTCTGTCTAGACGGTAAACGGCGAAAAAGCACGAAGTGCAAGATGATCGCCAGCAAAGCTCCGTAGCCCGCCAACATCAGGAAGATTGCATGCCACTCACTGAAGTAAAGCAACATGGAGCCAATTGAGGGTGCCGCTGCCGGTGCTACAAACATCACAAGGCCAATAAGCCCGAACATACGAGCTGCATCCTGCCCGCTGGACTGGTCACGAACGATGGCAGGAACGGATACCGCACAAAAAGCGCCGCCAACACCCTGAACAATCCGCCAACCAAGCATTTCCGGGAGTGTTTGTGCCTGAGCAATCATAAACGCAGCAAAGGAAAATACCGCCAACCCTGTGAATAGAACCTGCTGCCGCCCATAACGATCAGACAAGGGGCCACCGAGCAGTTGTGCGAGCCCCAAAGCCATCACATAGGCGCTCAATGTCAGCCCTACGCCACCATGGCCCACACCCAAATCATCCGCAATTTTCGGAAATGCAGGTAGATAGGCGTCGAGCGCCAACGGCCCCAGAGCAACGGTCATCCCCAGAAGGATGGCAAGTTGCGGATGAGATAACGATTTTGTGCTCAAACCGGAATAACCAAGCAGAACATGAAATACCTTAGATTGTTAGTGAGCTCACTACACGACAGTCTACAGCATCAACGCAAAATACACTCTTGACTGAGCGACTGACTCAGCTTGCGACGTTTTTGGCGCAGGCTATTACCTTTGTTATTACCGTAGCCTGCCCTGAGTTGTGACTGAACCTGCGCCAGTTTGCGCCGATAGTTGGAACAGGCTTTGGCCTGTTTCGCCATTGCGTTTGCGCCCTTATGGTTACGCGGCGAAGCGCGTTTGCGATCAGATGACAGCAGGCTCTGCACCTGCTCGTGTATTTTTGAAACGCGCCTGTGCTGGCGAAGATTATTCGCCATTGGCACGGTCACGGGCGCGGCGACTTCAACGAGCCGGTGAGTTTCATCCGGTGGTGGAGTATCGGTGAAATGAACGACGCCGTTGGCGTCCGTCCAGGAATAAATCTCGGCGTTGGCCGGTGATGATAAAACAACGATCAGAAACGCAGTTGCCAGCATCCTTGGCATAACCATCCACTCCCTGTGGTGACGTTAATTGCCGAGGCAGTATAACGGTTACCAGAAGGAGTGTAAGGAGGCATTGCCTCGCAGTTTACTGATCGAGCAGCTCGATCCAGTGTTGTACGGGCACCTGGGATTTGGTCTCAAGATGCATCTGGCAGCCAATGTTGGCCGTTACGATGCGATCCGGATGATCTATTGTTAAAGCCTTGAGCTTGTTGCCCAGCAATTTCTGACTGAGTTCCGGCTGCAACACAGAGTAAGTGCCCGCCGAACCGCAGCACAGATGCTTGTCTTTGGTAATGGCCAGGTTGATGCCCGCTTTGATCAGCACTTGCTCCACCACGCCGCTCTGCTTCATGGCGTGCTGCAGTGTACAAGGGCAATGAAACGCTATTTTGTCGGTGCTTTGCTGAACCTTGAGGCTTTCAAGATCCTGCTTCAGCAGGAAGGCGCCCAGATCCGTACACAGCTCGCTGACTTTCTGAGCCTTCGCTGCGTATACGGGGTCGTCTCTCAGCAAGTGGCCGTAATCCTGAACCATGGCTCCACAGCCAGACGCTGTCATCACAAGGGCCTCTGCGCCGGATTCAATTGCTGGCCACCAGGCATCAATATTCTGACGCATACGTTCCAGACCCTTTTTATGCTCCGAGAGGTGATAGTTCACCGCACCGCAGCACCCGGCTTCCGGGGCTTCGACCATGGTAATGCCGAGTTTATCCAGCACCCTGGCAGCCGCTGCGTTGGTGTTGGGCGTGGCAGATGGCTGTACGCAGCCGGCCAGGGCCAGAACTATGCGGTTATGACTCGCAGCCGGCCAAGGGCTTGCCTGCTTTCTGGGCGGCACTTTGGCGCGCAGCTTGCCCGGCAATATGGGGGCAAATGTCTGCCCCAGGCGGAGCATGAATCCAAACAAAACCCGGTTAGGCAATACCCGCGCCAGAGCCCAGCGCAGCCATTTGTCTTTGGGGGACCGGGGCAGTTCTTTGTCAATAAGGCCCCGGCTGATGTCCACCAGGCGACCGTATTGGACGCCAGAGGGACAGGTGGTTTCGCAGCTGCGACAGGTTAGGCACCGGTCGAGGTGTTCGCGGGTTTTTTCGGTAACTTCGGCGCCTTCAAGAAACATTTTCATGAGGTAGATGCGCCCACGGGGGCCGTCGCGCTCGTCGTTCAGCTCCTGGTAGGTTGGGCAGGTTGCCGTGCAGAATCCGCAGTGCACGCAGGCCCGCAGGATGGCTTCTGCCTCCTGTCCTTCCGTTGTATTGGCAAATTGTTGTACCAGATTTGTTTGCATGTTTTACCTGTTTTGAACTTACAACCAGCTATAAAGTCGACCCGGATTGAATATTCCGTCGGGGTCGAACGAGTTTTTCACTCGCTGCTGAATCGTTTTAAGCGCATTGGGTTGGCTGTGCATTACTTCTGCGCTGCGGTCGCCGCCCCGGAACAGGCTTACCTGGCCGCCTGCGGTCCGAGCCAGGGGTTCCAAATCGCCAAGCTCCGCCGTTCCCCGAAACCAACGCTGGGAGCCGGCCCAGTCGATAAACCACTGGCCCTCAATTTTGGGGGTGGCAGCCGTGGAGCCCACGGAGAAGCGCCAAAGAGGCTCGTCCTTATCGGCGAAGAATTCGTGTTGCATATCCTGCACTGAGCGCCAGAAAGCCTCGCCTTTTTCCATGACATCGCCGCTCCACTTTTCAGCGGTTGCTTCAACCGCCGATTTGGCACCGGAAAGACGGAGATACACTTTGCCATCGACCCAGCAGGCGGCAGTGATGGGCTTGGGTTCTGCGGCGCGGCTGTTCATGTAGTGCAGCACCTCGTCCATTGCCATGTCTTGCACCAAGGTCAGGCTAGCGGCTGGGCCAGGCATCACTTTCAGGCTGATTTCCGTCATGACGCCCAGGGTGCCCAGAGCGCCTGCTTGCAGGCGGGACACATCGTAGCCGGCTACGTTTTTCATCACTTCACCGCCAAAGCGCAGGTGTTCACCTTTGCCGTTGAGCAAGCGTATGCCGAGCACCTGGTCTCGCACCGATCCCGCCCAGGGCCGGCCGGGCCCGGAAAGGTTGCAGGCGAACGTGCCGCCAATGGTGGACTCGGCGCCAAAATGGGGCGGTTCAAAATGCAACGCCTGACCCTGCTCGGCCAGAGCGGCTTCAATGTCACTCAGGGGCGTTCCTGCACGAACGGTCATGACCAGTTCGACCGGGTGGTAGGCGACAATCCCGGTGTGCTCACCTACGTTGAGTACGTTAAGAGCACCGGCATCCGAGCTCGGTGCCCTTCCCATAAACGCCTTGGTGCCGCCACCGACAATGCTGAGCTTCTCCTTGCCAGAGCGGGCCTGAAGCACTTGCTCCTGCAGTTGTTGCGAGATATCAGGCATGTTGTGCAGCTTCCGTGTGTTCATGCTGGTGTTGTTTGTATTCGAGCGCGCGGTATTCCTGACAAAACTTGAGCGCAGGTACGCCCTTGCCGGGGTTGAGAATGCCCGCAGGGTCGAAGGCTGCTTTCACATCGTGGAACTGTTGCAACTCCAGGTCGTTGAACTGAATCGCCATCTGTCGAATCTTTTCCACGCCCACACCGTGTTCGCCGGTAATGCAGCCACCCACTTCCACGCACATGTTCAGAATACTGGCACCAAAGGCCTCCGTTCGCTCGAACTCGCCCGGAACGTTTGCATCAAACAGAATCAGGGGATGGAGGTTGCCATCACCAGCGTGAAACACGTTGGCCACACGCAGACCGAACTTTTCAGACATTTTCTGCATTTCAATCAACACGTGGGCGATGTGACGGCGGGGAATCGTGCCGTCCATGCAGTAATAATCCGGAGAGATGCGGCCCACCGCCGGGAACGCGGACTTACGGCCGAGCCAGAGCAATACCCGCTCCTCTTCGCTTTGGGAGGTGCGCACAGACGTGGCGCCGAGTTTTCGGAAAACCGCCTCAGCGGCAACAATGTGCTCGAGCACCTCCTCTTCCGTGCCGTCTACCTCACACAGCAGCAACGCTTTTGCCTCACGCGGATAACCCGCTCCGGCAAAGTCATCGGCGGCAACAATCGCATAGCCGTCCATCATTTCCAGTCCGGCTGGAATAATGCCGTGGGCAATGATGCCGCCAACCGCATCACCGGCGTTCTGAACGCTGTCAAAACCGGCCATTACAACCCGCGCCACTTCGGGCTTGGGCAGCAGTTTTACTTTCACTTCTGTGACCACACCAAGCAGGCCTTCAGAACCGGTCAGCAACGCCAACAGGTCCATGCCACCGTTATCGAGACCGTCACTTCCAACCGTCACGACATCGCCTTCGGCGGTCACCATTTCTACACTGAAAATATTGTGTACCGTTAAACCGTATTTCAGGCAGTGCACACCGCCTGAGTTTTCGGCGACGTTGCCGCCAATAGTGCAGGCAATCTGTGACGAAGGATCCGGGCCGTAGTACAAGCCATATTGAGCCGCCTCCTCACTGATGGCGAGGTTGCGAACGCCCGGCTGAAGGCTGGCCGTTCGCGCTAACGGGTCGATATGTAAAATGCGATTGAACTTGGCCAGCGAGAGCACCACGCCTTCCTTGTTGGGCATGGCGCCGGCACTGAGGCCGGTGCCTGCGCCCCGCGCAACCACCGGAACCCCGTGCTCGTGGCAAATTCGCATAATCCGCTGCACTTGCGTGACGGTTTCAGGCAGCACTACCAGCAACGGCATCTCGCAGTACATCGACATGCCATCGCATTCGTAGGGCTTTATGGTTTCGTTATCGGTGATAACGAAGTCCGCATCAACAAAGGTCCGGAACTGTTCCGCCAGGTCTGCTTTGCTGATGTTCGGTCTGGTTGTCATAAGGTTTCCCTCAACCTGTCAATTTCGACTCGCCTATCTCAACCGCGCTGGGTTTCCAGGTGGTCGATGCCCGCTTGAGCGCAATCCATATCTTGCTGCGGCGTTCCGGAACTGATCCCGATACCGCCCACCACCTCGCCACCAACAACCACCGGTAAACCACCACCAACGGAGCTTATTCGCCCACCCACTTCGGTGTGGATACCGAAAGCCAGGCTACCAGGCACATTGACGGCGTTGTATTCATGGGTCGCTTTCTTTGCGGCCGCAGCGGTAAAAGCCTTGTCTTGTGCAATGGTGACGCTGGTAATTTTGCCGCCGTCCATGCGCTCGAAAGCGATCAGATTGCCCGACTCATCCACAATGGCAATACACATGGGCACACCAATCTCCCGCGCCTTGACGGCCGCGCCCTCAATCAACAGGCGAGCTTCCGCAACATCAAGTCTTTTTATCGTCAACATAAAACGTTTCTCCTTTTCATTAACCGTAAACAAGTCCGGGTAGCCATGTTACAACGCCTGGAACAATGATGCAGACCATTAATCCGAACGCCTGAATGGCCAGGAACACCAGGGCCGATTTGAAAATAGTGCCCATGGATATTTCCGGCGGGCACACGCCACGTATGTAAAACAGGGCATAGCCAAAGGGCGGACTGAGGAACGACATCTGCATGTTAACCAGATACAAAACCCCGAACCAAAGCACCACGTCGTCCCCCTGTACCGGCGCGAAACCGAAAAGCCCGTCAAACGTCAGGGCCTTGACGATCGGAATGAAAATCGGAACGGCCAGTAGCAGAATACCAACCCAATCGAGGAACATGCCCAGTACCACCAGCAGCACCATCAACAAAAAGAGAATGCCGTAGGAGGACATACCCGTGCCCAGAATGGCGTCTGTTACAAACTGCTGACCACCCTGAAGAATGTAAAACCCGACAAACACCGACGCGCCGAACATAATCCACAACACCATGGCGGTTGCCTTGGCCGTGGTTATCGAAGCCTCTCGCAGGCCACCGATGGTAAACTTGCGATGCATCATCGCGACCACAATGGCACCGAACGAGCCGATACCTGCCGCTTCAACCGGTGTTGCGATGCCGCCGAACAACAACCCAAGAACCAGAGCCACCAGAATCAAAGGCGCAACAAGACCTCTCAGCAGACGCAGTTTTTCGCGCAAGGAAATGCGCTCGTCTATCGGTATCGGGGGCCCCAGCTTCGGATTTAACCAGCTGCGAATCAGAACATAGGCGATATACAGGCTTGAGAGCATCAGCCCCGGAATCACCGAGCCCAGATAGAGTTCACCCACCGACTGTTGGGCCACAACCGCATACAGAATGGCCAGGATAGACGGCGGGATAAGAATACCCAGAGTGCCACCGGCCATAATGGAGCCTATGGCAATCTTATGATCGTAGCCCCGTTTGAGCATGGCAGGCAGAGCTATGATGCCCATGGTGACAACCGCCGCGCCGATTACCCCGACCATCGCCGCCAAAAGGGTGGAGGCCAGTATGGTTGCTGTCGCCAACCCACCGCTGAGCCCACCCATCCATTTGTAGACCACGCTGAACATTTCCTCGATCAGCCCGGCACGCTCGAGCATGGACGCCATGAAAATAAACAGGGGAATCGCCGCCAGATCGGAGTTGGTCATCATCGGGAAAATTCGGCTGGGCACGATGTTCAGCATCATCGAGTCGCCGACCAGATAAACAAACAGCACCCCGAGGCCACCCGTCACGAAGGCCAGCGGCAAGCCCATCATCAACGCCACAAACAGCGAGCCAAACATCAGGTACGTCAAGGGGCCAATTTCAACACTGGACAAGCTGCCCGCCAGCTTGAACAGGAATTTGTCGTCGCTGAACGGATCGTAGAAAAGAATGTTGATCATCTCGACACAGATGATCAACCCGAACCCTACGGTCGCCAGGATCATCAACCAGGTGCCGAACTTACTCATCAGGCCCGAGCCTGACGTCGTTGCTGTGTTAGTGGTCATGCAACACGCTCCTGGCCAAGACGGACAAACAGAACAATGTCCTTGATAAGTTTGGAAATACCCGCAAGCAGAAGCAGCGCGGAGCCGAGCAGCATCATGCCTTTGACCGGCCAATACTCAATGCCCCAGGTCTCAACCGTGGTTTCGTTCATGGAGTAGGAGTTCTCAAAAAAGGTCCAGGACGTGGTCATCAGCACAAACGCGAACACGAAGAAAAACATCGAAGTGAAAATGTCCATGCCAACACGGCCGCGCACCGGCAAAAGGTTGTACACCACATCCACACGCACGTGGGCGCCATGCAACAACGCAAAGCCGCCTGCAAGCACATATTGCATGCCAAGCAACAGGAAACTGGCCTCATGTACCCAGACCGTCGGCTGATTGAACAGATAGCGCATGATCACTTCGAAAAAATAGAAAACAACCGCGTTGATTGTCCAGAAAGACACAATCTCGCCCGACATTTCGCTGGTCCAATCGATGGCGCGGGTAAACCAGTTGCCTTCGAATTTAAGATAAATCAGAGGGTCGTCTGCTTCCGCCTGTAACTCGCCGGGCGTCATTTCAGGCTCTGCAGGTGCAGCGCCCCTGGCACGGGCCCATCTATCCCAAGCCATCATAATCAGCGGCATCACCGCCAGCCAGCCCCAATAAAACCAGTGCGGCATTACGAATCCGAAGCCTTCTAGGTCAGACATGTTGTTACTACCTCAGCCACAAAACAGGGAAGGAGAACCGCCTCTTTTCCGGAGCAGTCCCTGCCCTTCCCTACCGTGTTTTTTATTGTTGTCAGATAACGCGGTTTTACCTGCCTTCCACGCCTTCAAGATCGGCTTCCGTCACATAACCAACGGTATCGTTCATCATGTACTTAAGCTGCATATCAAATATTGCGCGGGCGTCTTCGTCCTTGTTGGCCCACTTGTACCAGATAGGAATAGCCGCACGGCGGAACTCGGCAAGATCTGCCTGGCTAAGCCGGGTTACCGTATCGCCATCTTTTTTGAACTTTTCCATGGCTTCGATGTTGCGCTTCTGAATGGTGAGATAATGGCGCTGTGAATAATTTCGAACCTCTTCTTCCACCAGTTTTTGCAGTTTCGGATCCAGGTTGTTCCAGTTCCGCAAGTTAACGGTAAGATCCATCAGATCCACCGGCTGGTAGATAGACATAACGCCAGGAGGCCCGAATATGATGTAGTCGGTAACCTGGGAAAAGCCCAATTCGTAATTCACAGCAGGACCCACATAGTCCGCTGCATCGATGGTGCCTTTCTCAAGCGCCGGAAAAATATCGGAGCCCGGCAAGCTGACCGTTGACACACCAAACTGCTGGAAGACTTCCGCAACCATGCCACCCGGCACGCGAATCTTCATGCCTTTCAGATCGTCCAGACTGTTAACCGGCTTCTTGGAGTGAATAATATTGGAGTCATGCTGAATAGGGCCAACGTAAAAAAGACCGTATTTCTTATAAATTTCCCGGGTCTTTTCCAGCATTCCCAGAGAGTAGAACATGGTATCCCACTGGTGCGGCTGATCCGGGCCCGCAGGGTAGGACGACAGAAACACCGAGGCGGGGATTTTGCCAGACCAATAGAGGGTGAACGGGTTCATGCCCTGCAAAACACCATTGCGCACAGCTTCGAACAGCGCGTTGTTATCGGCGGCAACGGCTTTGGCCGGGAAAGGTTTGAAAATAAGCTCTCCGCCGCTTTTTTCCTTGATGCTGTTGCACCACTCTTCAAACAGGTCGTAGCCGACAGTACCCGCATCCCAGACCGACTGAATTTTCCAGGTTGTTGCGGCGTAAGCCTGGCCGGCGGCCATCATCAGCGCGCCGGCGAAGGCGGTGCCAAGGACGGCGGATTTGAGAAAGCGTCGGGGCTGCGAAGCCGCGCCGATTTCGCGATTATTGGTAAGGGTCTTGCTCGGTTTCATTGAGACATCTCCGCTGAAATTGTTTTTATAGAGGTCAGAGCAACACCGGCATAAATACCCGGCATCAGACAGGATATTCGTAGGCGCCACCGGTTTAGTCCAGCAAAGAGACAACTGGTCCTACCAGTTTTTAAATTTGGAAAAATGGACGAATCCCCCGGAATCAGCCATATTCAGTGGGCTTGCATGCAATCAGAAGCAACTACTAAATAACAACAAAGACAACAGGCGCTGGTCAGACCAGTGACCTCACAGGCAATAAAATGGCTATTTCACAGGAAATCTCCTATCGGCTGGAGCGGCTCATCCTCGATGGCGGGCTGGCGCCAGAACATAAAATACCGTCAGAACGGCAACTGGCAGCGAGTCTGCGGGTGTCGAGATCGGTTATCCGCGAAGCGCTCCACGAACTGCAAGGGCGCGGTGTCATCGAAACCCGCCACGGGAAAGGCTCCTTTGTTTCCACAATGGTGCCCGGGTCTGGTGATCTTCGCGAACAAGGCCCCTTGATGCGCCTTTTCGAAGGTCACCCGCGCACGCTTTACGATTTACTGGAGGTTCGTGAACAGTTGGAAGGACAAGCAGCCTGTCTGGCCGCGCAGCGGGCAACCAGCCAGGATCGGCACCGGATAACCAAAGCCTTCCGCGATCTGGAAGACACCGACCCGCTGAGCAACGCGCGCCCGGATCACGGCTTTCATCAGGCCATTGTGGAGGCCTCCCACAATCCGATTCTGGTTCACGTGCTTAACAGTCTCAAAAACATGATGCTGATGACCGTGCAGGCATCCGTAGCCAATCTCAATCCGCGCGCCGAGATGCGCAAGAAGATTGTTCTTCAGCACCGCCAGCTTTACGAAGCCATTATCTCCGGAAGACCGACCAGCGCCCAGAAAATTGCTATGGCCCACGTGCGCTTCGTGAGCAAATCCATGCGCGACATGGAGCAGGAAGGCAGTACACTTATTCGTATTCCGGTTGAACATGAAGCACTCAGCAGCCACCATCATGCCAACCGCTGAAATCGGCAAAACGCTTGCATCGAACACTCATTCCGCCACAATAAGCTACGCAATTTGGCGCTGAAAAACCGTAAATCTGTGTGTAAAAGGTATTGATTTCGCCTTCCACAGCCCGTAAAACCGTTGCCTTAGAATAATAGCTTCAGGAGCCACGCATGGCGGACCAAGCGCCTTTGATCTGCAAGGATATTTACAAAACGTTTGCCGAGCTTGAAGTACTCAAAGGTATCTCACTCGAAACCTGTAAAGGCGATGTGATTTCACTGATTGGCAGCTCCGGCTCTGGCAAGAGTACCTTCCTTCGATGCATTAACCTGCTGGAAACACCTACCTCCGGTGACATTATTGTTCACGGCGACCCTATCCGGTTTACCAGCAACCGAAAAGGCGAACGCATCCCGGCGGATAACAAGCAAGTAGAACTGATTCGCGCCAAGCTTTCCATGGTGTTCCAGAGCTTTAACCTGTGGTCACACATGACCGTGCTGGAAAACATTACTGAAGCACCTATCAACGTGCTCAAGGTTCCCAAAAAAGAAGCTATCGAGCGTGCCGAGGCCTACCTGAATAAAGTGGGCATCTATGAACGCAAAGACTATTATCCAGCCCAAATGTCCGGTGGCCAGCAGCAGCGCGCAGCCATTGCCCGGGCTCTGGCAATGGAGCCAGAAGTGATGCTGTTTGACGAACCAACGTCAGCGCTAGACCCGGAACTGGTTGGAGAAGTGCTGAAAGTTATGCAGAGCCTGGCCGAGGAAGGCCGCACAATGATCGTGGTTACTCACGAAATGGCATTTGCAAAGGATGTGTCGTCTCAGGTGTTGTTTTTGCACCAGGGCGTCATCGAAGAACAGGGCACTCCTGCGAAGGTATTTGATAATCCCGATTCGGAACGCATGAGGCAGTTTCTGGCTCCCAAGTTCTGACGTGCAGTGCTATCTTGACGATTGTCATATATAAATTTTCCACAAAAATAACGCCCATGAGGCGGCCCATTGGAGAAATGACACATGAAAAACCTGATTATTGCAGCAAGCTGTGCTCTCGCCTTTATGGCTGGAGGTGTTCAAGCCCAGGACACAAGCATCGGGAGTTCCGCCCCCAGAAGCCTGCGCATCGCATTCGACGTGCCTTATGAGCCTTTCGAGTACAAAGGTGAAAATGGCGAGCTGACCGGTTTCGAAGTGGAGCTGGCTGACGCGATGTGTGAGCAGATGAACGCAACTTGCGAGTTCGTGATCCAGGCATGGGACGGCATGATCCCCGGCCTGCTCGCTCGCAAGTTCGATCTGATCATGTCGTCCATGTCGATCACCGCAGAGCGTGCGGAGCGGATTCTGTTCTCTGAGCCATACTACAACACTCCGGGCGGATGGTTTGGCCCCGAGAGTTTTGACACCGACGTTACTGACATGAGCGCCATGAAAGGCAAAACCGTCGGTGTTCAGCGTGGCACCACTATGGATACCTTTGTGACCGAAAAAATGAGTGGTGTAGTCACCATCAAGCGTTACACCACTGCCGATGATATGGTTCTGGATCTCGAGGGCCAACGCCTGGATGTCGTGTTTGTCGATTACCCGGTAGGCGAACAGACCGTTCTGACCAAAGATGGTTTCAAGGAAGTTGGTGAGGCCGTAAAGCTGGGTAAAGGCGTTGGTGTTGCCATGCGCAAGCGCGACGCAGATGTTGCTCGGGAAGTGAACTCTGCCCTTCGCACCCTGAAAGAAGATGGTACCTATGACACCATCATGCAGAAGTACTTCGCTTACGACGTAAAGATCTGAAAAACACCAGCCTCAGGGGTAGCCTTTGCGACTGCCCCTGACTACCGGACACGTCCATGTTTGATCTCAAAGGCTATGGCCCGGAACTGCTGAGCGGAGCAGTTGTCACCATAGAACTTGCCTTCCTGTCTCTTGCCCTCGCATTAGCCCTCGGGCTAATCGGTGCGGCTGCAAAGCTGTCGAACAGCCGTGTAGCTGTTGGCATTGCCACCACCTATACTACCTTGATTCGGGGCGTCCCCGACCTGGTAATGATGCTGCTGTTCTACTACGGCGGCCAGGTGGGCGTAAACATGATCTCGGACTACATCTGGGCCACCTACGAAGTCGATTTTTTCTTTCAGTTTGATCCGTTTATTGCAGGTACCGTAACGATCGGGCTTATTTTTGGCGCCTACATGACCGAAACGTTCCGAGGCGCTTTTCTGGCCGTTGAAACCGGGCAGGTTGAAGCCGCACGCGCTTATGGCTTTAGCCAGTGGCACACGTTTCGCCGAGTGATGATTCCACAGATGATGCGCCACGCGCTGCCGGGGATTGGCAATAACTGGCAGGTGCTGCTTAAAACCACGGCGCTGGTTTCCATCATCGGTCTCACCGACATGGTGCGTGTCGCAGAGGAAGCGGCCAAAGCGGAGCGCATGCCGTTCCACTTTTTCATTCCGGTGGCGTTTGTCTATCTGGCCCTCACCGCGGGCTCGGAACTGTTTATAAAGTGGCTCGATAAACGAGCCAACGCTGGCGTGATTCAGGAGAACTAGTGATGCCTGACTTCCTTGCCGCCTGGCTCGACAAGAACGACATTTTTACCGCCATGACGATCCTGGAATACTGGAACGGTATGGTGACCACCGTTCAATTGGTCTTCCTGTCTCTGATTATCGGGCTTATGTTTGCCGTTCCCCTGGCCATACTGCGCACGGTCAAAAACCCGTTCATATCCGGCCCTGTGTGGTTTTACACCTATCTGTTTCGTGGCACGCCGCTGCTGATTCAGCTTTACATTATTTACTATGGTGTCGCCCAGATACCTGGCATTCAGGAAACATTCTGGTGGGCGATCTTCCGGGAGCCCTTCTACCCGGCTCTATTGGCGTTTGCATTAAACACCTGCGCCTACACCACGGAGATCATTCGAGGTGCGATTGTGTCGACGCCCCACGGCGAGATTGAGGCCGCGAAGGCCTACGGCATGAGTTGGTTTATGCGAATGCGACGGCTTGTATTGCCCAGCGCGGCAAGACGTGCGGTTCAGGCATACTCCAACGAAGTCATTTTCATGCTGCACTCCAGTGCCATTGCGAGCGTGGTTACGATTGTGGATCTCACGGGTGCGGCACGTAATATTTACTCACGGTTTTATGCACCGTTCGATGCGTTCATCTTCGTGGCGTTTTGCTACATGGCGCTCACGTTTACGATGGTGTTTGTGTTCCGCAAACTTGAAAATCACTTGTTAAGGCATCAGCGGCCCGTGGGCTCCTGAATCCGTCGGGGGATCCTATGGACGCTTATCAGGATCTTTTTGAATCCAGCCTCGATTGGCTGTCGCACACGTTGGCCAACCCCTCTACCACTCTACCCGGCACTGAAACCACACTTGCTGACGGCACCTGCATACGCCGGGACAGTGTCGGTGTGTTGCGTTTCACGCCGCCAGCCAGTCGCAACAATCCAAACCAAGAGGCATTGATTGTTTCCGCCGGCGTTCATGGCAATGAAACCGCGCCCATTGAGGTTCTGAACACCTTGGTAAGCGAGCTGCTGGACGGAGAATGGCCACTGGCCTGCCCACTGCTACTGATTCTGGGGAACCCGCCGGCCATGGCGGCCGGGCAGCGGTTTTTGGATGCAAATTTAAACCGCTTGTTTGGCGGAGCCCACGGCAAGCCAGAGTATGAGGGGCTGCCCGAAGCAGCCCGGGCGCGGTTTCTTGAGAACACTTGCCGTCAGTTTGCCAAAGCACACCCACAAGCCTTATCCCATTACGATTTGCACACGGCCATAAGGCCGTCCCATCGCGAGAAGTTTGCGCTTTATCCGTTTGTGCAGGGCCGGCCAGTGCCGGAGGCGCAGTGTGATTTTCTGCGGGAAGCCGAAGTAGGAACGTTGTTGCTGCAGCACAAGGCGGGAAGTACCTTTTCATCGTTTTCATCCTCTGCGCTGGGCGCTGAAAGCTTTACCGTGGAATTGGGCAAAGTCCAACCGTTCGGCAAGAACGATCTGAGGCGTTTTGAGGGAATCAAAACGGCACTGCGGCGTCGTTTTTGTGGCGAGGCAAGCCCTGCAGAGCAAGCACCGACCACCGCACTCACCGTGTTTGAAGTGGTGCACGAAATTCTGAATACCGGAAACAACTTTCAGTTTCATATTCCGGATGAGGTGGCCAACTTTACCGAATATCCGCCAGGCACCGTCATCTGGGAGGATGACCGTGCCTGTTATCGGGTGGGACTGTCACCCGAGGCCATTGTGTTCCCGAACCGGGATGTACCGGTTGGCCAGCGCGTAGGCCTGATGATCAGGCCCCGTTAGACCGGACCGTTCCCATCATCTCCCACCATTAGGCCGGTGCGTTTTCAGGCTCAGCGACTCCGCTCTTGATCAGTTGCGTGCACACCGCTGGAATCACCAGCAGGGTCAGCAACGTTGAGGCCAGCAACCCTGAAATAATCGCCCAGGCCATGGGCGGCCAGAGTGTGGAACTGGAGAACGCCAAAGGCAGCAGGCCGGCCACGGTGGTTGCCGTGGTCAACAGGATTGGCCGGGTCCTTTGCACAACGGCTTTGCGCATGGCTTCATGAATGTTCTCGCCGTTCTCCAGCTCTCTGTCCATGACATCAAGCAGGACGATGGCGTTGTTCACCACAATGCCCACGAGCGCGATCACACCCAGCAACGATTGAAATCCGAAGGGTGAGCCCGACAGCACCAAACCCGGAAAGATACCCACCGTTGCCAGAGGCACGGTCAGCAGAATAATACCGACGCGTCGGAACGAATTGAATTGCAGCAGCAAGAAGAAGAGCAGTAACAGCACGCCAATCGGTGCCGCGGTGAGCAACGCGCCGTTTGCGTCGCCGGAGCCTTCAGCGTCACCGCCCATTTCGATGCGCGTACCGTCTGGCAGAGGGTTGTCTTCCAGCGCGTGATTCAGACCCTCTAGCACCTGGCTGAAGCTATACCCCGTCAGCAGGTTGGCGGTTACGGTATTCAGCCGAGTGCCGTTACGCAAATAACGCACAGCCGGCTCCCACGTGGTGTCTACGCTCGCGACGGCCGACAGCGGAACCGCCTGGCCCTGTTTGTTGTAGATGTTCACGGAAAGCAGGCGTTCCAAAGGCAGTGATGTGCCTTCCTGTGACCGGAGCACCAGCGGAATAGGGTCTTTTTCCTGGCGATAACGCTCAGCAACAACCCCGAAGCTCTGACCATAGAGACTCTGAGCCACATCGGCCCGGGTAAGCCCAAAACGTGCCGCGGTGGCGTCGTCTACGTTAATAGCTATGCTGGGCACGCCAATGTCCAGATCGTGATGCACATCCACCGTACCCTCCACCCGGCGCAGCGCGCTGAACACCTGCTCTACCGCTTGGGAACGCACTTTCTCATCGGCGTGATACACGCGCACCTCAACCGGCGCAATTCTTGGCGGGCCCTGCCCGAGAATGCCAACGTTTACATTTAATTCCGGCATCTGTTCGTTCACATACGCGCGAATCCAGCGAATCATACCGGTGGTGTCTTCGAGCGTTGGCGTGGTTATCACTAGCCGGCTTCTGTTCGGCGCCTGGGGCGCGCGCTGGAGATTGTAGTAGAACGCGGGCCCGGTAAAACCGACAAAACGGTGAATTTCGAGCGCATCTGCCTGGGTGAGTATGGCCTGCTCCAGACTGGCGGCGGCCTCTGCCGTTCGCGCCTGATCGGTGCCTTCGGGCATGTAAAGTTCAACAATAACCCGGGGCCGATCGGCATTGGGGAAGAACTGCTGCGCCATAAACGGCGTCAGCGCCAGACTACCAACAACCAGCAAAGCGCCGGCTGCGATCAGTCGCCTCGGATGGCGATAGACCAGGCTCCCGAGAAAGCGCGCCAGACCAATCAACCGGTCGGCCTCGGCATTGCGGCGACGCTTGAGGAACCGCGCGGCCAGCAAAGGAACCACTGAAATCGCCAGCAAATAACTGACCGATAACGTAAGCATGATCATTACGGGCACGCCCCGGGTAAAGTCGGCCGTCCCGCCTTTGGCGAGCAGCAGCGGCGCAAAGGCGGCAAGCGTCGTGCCGGTAGACGCCCCGAGCGGGCCCGCAAGCTCGCTGACGGCTTTGCCCGCGGCGTCCAGGCGGCGCATGCCCTCGTCCAGATGCCCCTGAATGTTTTCAACAATCACAATCGCGTTGTCGATCAGAATACCCAGGGAGATCACCATACCGATCACCGCAATCTGGTGCAGAACGCCCCCGCCAAGATCGTAGAGCCCAACGCTGATCAGCGCCACCATGGGCAGAATAGAAGCCACCAACAAGCCCATTCGAATGCCCATACCAATAAACACGACCGCAACAATAATCAGAACAGACAGCACCAGGCTCCAGGCGAGGTTGTCCAGGCGATCCGAAACCTTGTCGGGTTGAAAGAACATCTCGCGAATTTCATAGGGCTGGAACTCGGCCCGTATCTGATCAATGCGCTCCCGTACCCGCTCTCCGAAACGAATGGCATCCGTTGTGCCCTCCTCCATAATCAGCGCCAGCAATACGACCCGCTCACCGTCAAACCAGGTTTCCGGCTGACGCGGCTCGGCGGGACCACGCCATACATCGGCCGCCGCCGCCAGCGGCACCTGAGAGCCATCAGGAAGCTCAATAGGCGTGGCGCGAATAGCCTCAATATCTGCAAACTCCGTGTTGGGCAACACCGAGAACCGGCGGCCATCCACAACCACGAAACCACCGGGCGTGGTCTGATTGCGCTGCGCCAGGGTTTCCAGAATCCGGGCCGGAGAAATGCCCAGCCGGTAAAGTGCCGCATCGTCCAGCGCCAGGGTGATCTGTTCGTCCGCGTCGCCTTGCAGTTCAATGCGAGACATACCGGCAAGATTGGAGAGATTTTGTTTGAGCCGTTCAGCCACGTCCGACAGCTCACTCACCGACGGCGAACCGCCAATGGCCAGTACAACAACAGGGTTATCAATCAGCCGGTCGTCCAGCACCATCTGGCCTACGTCGTCCGGGAAATCCTGCTTTGCACGTTCCATCGCCTGACGAATGCGATCCCAGGCCGCATCGGTGTCGTAAATATCGTCGTCGAGGCGCAGCCTGACAAGCGCCACGCCGGTACGAGCGGTGCTCTGGGAATAATCCACCTCGTCTACCTGGCGTAATTCTTCTACCAAAGGCCGGAGTACCAGCCGCTCCACAGCGTCGGCGCTCGCCCCGGGATAACTCACCGAAATCAGCCCCGCCCGGTACGGAAATGAAGGGTCTTCCTGGCGCGGCATGGTGCTGTATGCCGCCACGCCAAGCAAACAGAGCATCGTAACCACCATGCCCAGCAAGCGTTGGAAATTGAGCAGCCGGCGCCTCATCAACGCACCTCCACGGCATCGCCATCCACGAGGCGGGTTATACCTGCGTAAACCACTTGGTCTCCTGGTTTCAATTCGCCCGCGCGCACCACAACCCGCTCTCCTACCACGCGCTCAACGTCTATCGGGACCCGACGGGCCACACCGTTGCGCACCCGGAAAACGGTAATACCCCCTGCGTTACGAACCACCGACAAGAGTGGAACGGTGATTGCCGATTGGTGAATGGGCGTAATACCCACTTCAACGGGCTCGCCTGGCTCAAGAGTTTTCACTGGCAAACTGACCAGAATCGAGTGCAGTTCGCCGCGAATTGCGCCCGCCTGGGCGATCTCAACCACAGAGCCAATGACCGGTGCGTCGTTGCGATTTTGCACCGACCATACCGGTACTTCTTGACCCACTGATACATGCGCCAACAGGTAAGCTGGCACCCGGATTTCCACTTCCTTACCCTTGGTAGAAGACAAACGTATTACCGGCTGACCCGCAGCCACAAATTCATCTTTCTCGACCAGCAATGCTTCAACACGCCCGGCAAACGGCGCTCGCAACAGACTCTCTTGTAGCATCTGACTGGCCTCGACCAGTTCGGCCCGAGCTGTGGCAACGCTCGCTTTCAGGGCATCGCGGCTGGCGGCTATCTGCTCCAGATTCTGCTCGGAAATCACCCCACTTTTACGCAGCCGTGTGGATCGTTCCCACTCCCGTTTAGCCTGGTCATACTGGGTATTCAGCTCGTCCAGCCTGGCTCCCGCCGAATCCCGCGCGGGCTCCAGCGCGGGGTTGTACACACGCGCAAGCACATCTCCGGCGGCAACCTTCTCGCCCAGCTCTACCGCCCGTTCTTTCAGGGCACCGCCGACCTGAAACGTCAGCGTTGCCCTTTGCGTTGATCTTACAATGCCCGAAAAGCGCAGGGTTATTTCCTGGGCCTGGCCACCAGTAACACCTGAAACACGCACTGATACCGCCTGCTCGCTGGGTGTCTCCGGTGCGCCTGCGGCGTCGCAACCGGAAAGAAAAAGGCCGCCAACAAGGAGCAAAACAAGGGCAACAAGATTGCGAAAAGGGATACGGAACTGTGTCATAAGGTGTCCTTTCATCCATGCTCATGTTTGTGTGGATGCCGCTCCCTGCGGAAATCCCGTTTAATGATTGCGACATAATGTCATTGTTTGACATTATGTCAATAATCGGCTTTTATCCTCCACTGGCATAAGGGCCACCGAGCCAAGTAACCCCGGAAGAACTCTAGCGAGAAAGCCCAATGACCGAACCACTAAAAACGCGACGTGAACAGGAGAAACAGGCCCGTTACGACGCGATTCTGAACGCCGCAGAGCGGGCTTTCTCCCAGAAGGGTTACGAGCGCACATCCATGGATGACATTGCACGCACGGCCAGCCTGAGCCGCGCTCTGCTGTATGTGTACTTTACGGATAAAGCCGCTATTCAAAGAGGGATTATGTTGAGGGCTGGACACAGTCTTTCCGAACGCTTTCGACAGGCTCGACAAACCGCAAATACCGGACTGGCGCAGATACGCGCGATGGGAGAATCCTATTATCGTTTCTACCTGGACGAACCGGACTACTTCTCCGCACTCACCAAAGCCTCAACGGCTATGGCAGATGCAGACGAAACCCAGGCCAGGGAAATGCTGTGCTCGAAATCAGAGCTGATGAGCTTTATGACAGAGGCCATTGAACTGGGGCTGGAAGACGGCACCATGAGCCGCCAGCGCATTCTTAACCCGGAACAGACCGCTCTTTACCTTCGTGGTGCGCTGCACGGCGCGGTACTGCTGTGCCAATCAGAAGTGAGCGAAACCGGTGACAGCTTCCCGGCTGATAGCCTGATCCGACACACGATGGATATGCTGACGTCATCTCTCGCCGCTGCGCCTTCCTGACGGACGTCTCTCCTGTCCTGCCAAAAGCTGCCTAAAGCTGCCTAAAGCTGCCTAAAGCTGCCTAAAGCTGAAAATCGTAAATCGAGCCCAGCGCCAGAATGCCCGTTAACTCATCCAGCGCCTTGCGAACTTCATCCAGCAGCATCGGATCAGCAAGATCTTCCCGCGCCAACCGGTCACGATAATGGGCTCCCACCCAGGTTGTGAGACGCTCGTAAAGACGATCCGTTAGAATCACACCGCGATGCATCGCCTGCAGCTCTTCATCGTTCAGAACCACGCGCAACCGCAGGCACGCGGGGCCACCGCCGTTGCGCATGGATTGCTTCACATCAAACACTTCCACTGCGGTAATCGGCCCACCGGCGGCCAACAGCTTATCCAGATACTGGCTCACCGAGGCCACTTCCCGGCACTCACCCGGAACGGCCAGCAGCATGCCATCCGGCGTGTTCAGCAGTTGGCTGTTGAACAGATATGAGGCCACTGCGTCGTTAAGTGGCACGTCTTCGCTGCTCACACGAACGGCCTCAAAATCAGCCCCGATCAGGCGTGAACGGATGTCTGCCAGTATTTGCTCTTCGTTCAGGAACGCCATGCTGTGATAGAACAGGGTGTTGCCGTTGCCCACCGCAATAACGTCATTATGGAACACGCCGGCATCAATAGACGCCGGGTTCTGCTGGGCAAATACCAGGTTTTTGTCTCTCAGCCCGTGCAGTCGGGCGATGGCTTGAGAGGCTTCCAGAGTTTGCCTGGCGGGATATCGTTTCGGCGCCGGTGCGCGTTCGTTAAACGCAACCTGACCATAAACAAACAGCTCTACCCCTGGCTCGCCATAGCGGCCGCAAAGCCGGGTGTGGTTGGCCGCGCCTTCGTCACCAAAATGGCTGCCCAAAGGCAGCGCAGGATGATGGGCAAAATAGGCCTCATCCGCGAAGATAGATTTCAGCGAACGGCCGGTCACGGTATGTTCAATGGAACGATGAAACTTGGCACTCAGATTGGCAGGGGTAAAGTGCACCCGATGATCTGTGGTATCGGAGCTGGGTGAAACGGTTGCCGCATTGGCCGTCCACATCGAAGAAGCAGAAGAGACAGCCGCAAGAACGGAGGGACTGGATTTTGCAGCCTGCGCCAGTATCTGCGCATCCGTGCCGCTGAACCCGAGTGCTTTGAGAGAAGGAATATGAGGGCGCTCGTGGGGAGGAAGAATGCCCTGAACGTAACCACGATCGGCCAGACGCTTCATTTTTGCCAACCCTTGAAGCGCCGCTTCCCGAGGGTTTGACACTGCGTTCACATTGGATTTAGACGCCACATTACCCCAGGACAAGCCCGCGTAATTGTGGGTAGGGCCAACCAGGCCATCAAAATTCGCTTCTACCGCATGCTTTGCCATGACTTCGGGTTCCGTCTGTCCGACTTTAGAAGAAAACTCAGGCATCAAAATTCAGGCCCGGCGCCAGGCTCTTTGGCGCCTCACTTTTGTCAGCCTCCAGGGACGCCATGGGCCAGGCGCAATAATCGGCCGCGTAATAGGCGCTTGCGCGATGGTTACCGCTGGCGCCCACGCCGCCGAAAGGTGCCGCACTGCTGGCGCCGGTAAGGGGACGATTCCAGTTGACGATACCCGCACGCGCTTCCTCAACCAAGCGCTCATAAAGCTTGCGGTCATCAGAAAGAATGCCGGCGGAAAGCCCATAGCGAGTGTTGTTAACGAGCTCCAGAGCATCGTCAAAACTTTTATAGCGGTATACCGTCAACAGCGGGCCGAAGAACTCCTCATCGGGCAACTCCAACCCGGTGACATCCACAATGCCCGGTGATAGAAGGCTTGTGTCTGGCTTGATCTGTTTCATTTTCAACAAGGATTTCGCACCTTGCTTCAGCATGTCGGCCTGGGCCGCGAGCAGACTTTCGGCGGCTTTAAGGGAAATGACCGAACCCATGAAAGGTTGCGGTTCGGCATCAAACTCCCCCACCTGGATGCGCGCCGTCACCGCCACCAGACGCTCCAGAAACTCATCGCCTTTTTTGCCTTTCGGAACCAGCAACCGACGGGCGCAGGTGCAACGTTGGCCAGCCGACAGGAAAGCCGACTGCAAGGCATGATGTACCGCACCATCAACATCCGAAATGTCCTGTACGATCAGCGGGTTATTACCCCCCATCTCCAAGGCAAGAATTTTCTCCGGCTGGCCGCCAAGTTGCTCGTGCAGCAAGTGACCAACCGTGGAGCTGCCGGTAAAGAACAATCCATCAATCATTGGGTGGCCGGCCAGCGACTTACCGGTATCGGATGCCCCTTGAATCAGATTAATCACGCCGTCGGGCAGGCCAGCTTTTTCCCAAAGTTTGATCGTAAGTTCTGCCACGCCGGGCGTCAGTTCGCTGGGTTTGAATATAACCACGTTGCCCGCCAGCAAGGCCGGCACAATGTGGCCGTTCGGAAGATGACCGGGGAAGTTATAGGGCCCGAACACCGCAACCACTCCATGTGGGCGATGCCGCAGGACGGCGTGGCCACCTGCCGTATCCGACTCGGAGTGTCCGGTACGGCTATTATAGGCTTTCACAGAAATACCGATTTTGCCGATCATGGCCGCCACTTCCGTGCGCGATTCCCAAAGGGGCTTGCCGGTCTCCAAACCAATCTGATGGGCAAGCTCTTCCTTGTTAGCTTCCAGCAACTCACCAAAGGCCTCAACCACGGCTTGGCGCTCAGCAAGGCTTTTACGGCGCCATTGTACGAAGGCATCCCGGGCCCCACGCACCGCGGCATCCACATCTTCCAGGCTGCCGCCGGCTCCTTCCCAGATGACATCACCGGTAACGGGTTGTACAGACTCAAACGCGGCACCGTGGCCCCGAAGCCATAGCCCGCCAATAAAAAGCTCACCTGTCAGATTTGCCATATCACTAAACCTTCCCGTTACTGGAATTGTACGATTTTCAGCGTGCTGCTTTTACCGCCGACTTTGCTCTGTCCTTCAGGGGCGCCAGCCGCACCGGATCACCCGATTCAACCTGTAACGCTTCTGCCACTTCCGGTGGCAAGCTGATGGTGTCTATGCCAACACAACTGGCGGGCACGGTGGTCACCCTGAAATTACGGAACGAGCGGTTAGACACCATCACCCTCTCAGCCGCCGGCACATCCAGATCCATTGCCTTTCGAGTTACCATGGCGTGGCGATTTCTGCTGTCGCGAACCGTGCGGATTGTGTCTATAAACGCCTCAACCACCGGGCCGCCGTCAAAAATGTCCACAAGGCCGTTGAAGTTGAACCCCTCGGCCTGGAGCATCCTGAGCGCCGGCGCGGTATTGTCATGAACCCGGCCGATAACCGCGCGCGCTGAATCCGGCAGCATAGGCAGGCAAATAGGGTATTTGGGCATCAGCTCGGCGATGAACGCTTTATTGCCCAGCCCTGACAATCTGTCGGCCTCGGTAAACTCCATATCAAAAAACTTGCGGCCCAATGCGTCCCAAAGCGGGCTAAGACCCTGCTCGTTTGATACACCGCGCATTTCCGCAAATATTTTTTCAGAAAAGTGTGAGCGAAACTCATCCAGGTACATAAATCGACAGCGGGATAAAAGAAGCCCGTTACCACCGCCGTGGTAGTCGTCGGAAAGCAGCAGTGAGCATATCTCGCTGGTGTCTGTCATATCATTCGAGAGATGCAACGTGGGTGTGCGCACATGAACGCCCAGTTCTTTGGACGCGTTTACGGTAACGCTCAGGCGGTAGTTGTAAAACACCTCATCCAGCCCCACCCGCGCCTGAATACCGCTGATACCCACGGCTTTTCCGGTTTCCGTATCTTCCAGCGCGAACAGATACAGGCCCGCTTCCGGTGCACAGCGCTGGCTGAAGGTTTCCCGGGCGAGGTTGATCTTGCGCTGCAACAAATCACGATCAGCAGGCAGCGTGGTAAGCCCCTTGCCGGCCTTTTGCGCCATTGCGTAAAGGTCTTCAAGATTGTCTTCCTGAAGCGGGCGGATGACTAACATGGCGCTACCCTCACCTCATCACCCGCTGTTTTGCCCAGCACCTCCCAAATACCCACAGACACCTTGACCGGACCCTCGAGCGTGTCGGCAACACGGGCCAGGGTACACCGGAATCCGGCGCCGTCACCGGCGCATATCAGGCAGGTATCGCCACCGTCTTCGGTGGTTCCGTGAAGGGTTCTGGATTGGCTGGTAACCAGCGTATGCAGAGCATCGGTTCGTGCTTCGAGCACGGGGCCGGCATCAAAAATATCCAGATAACACCCCGCCTGAAAGCCTTCCCTGTGCAGCAGCTCAAAATTCGGCACGGTCAATTCATGGGGTTTGCCAAGCGCTGCCTGGGCCGCATCTGAAAGCAGGGTGACATAAACAGGATTGGGCGGCATGAGCTCCGCAATAAACGTTTTGCTGAGCGTGCCTGAGTGCTGGTCCGCCGTTTCAAAATCCATATCAAAAAAATGGCGCCCCAGACTGTTCCAGAACGGGACGCTGCCATCCGGACATTGAACACCCTGAATTTCGACCACGGCGTGCGCGCTGAACCATCTGCGATGGCTGGCGATGAAAAGAATCCGGGCTCTCGATAACAGCTCAAAGGCGTCGGTGTTGCGCAACTCGGGCGTAATCGAAAATGAACACAGTAGCGTGTGATCGGTCAGTGCGTGGCTGGGATACAGAACCTCCACCCGGCTGGAAATGCCAAGTTCATGAGACGCGTGAATGAGCGCATCGCGGCGATAGTTGTAGAACGGCTGGCCATTGCCTGCCCGGGCGTCAATGCCCGCCGTGCCGTGAACCTTGCCTGTGACCGTATCTTCCAGCACAAACAGAAACCGCTGAGGCCTGTCACCGGCGGTCATTTTACCGGCGAGAGACGTCAGCGAGTGCTCTATTTTTTCCGCAAGCGCGGCCTGTTGCCTGGGCAACGTGGATGACAGGCGAGCGGCTTCAGTGCCGGCCGTGCCTGCAATCTCAAGTATCTGGTTTACGTCATCCGGTAAGGCCGGGCGTACCAGCCACATAAAAGCTCCTAGGCTGTGAGTGTCTTCACGGCCGCCTCAAAGCGCTCAAGCGCCTCATCAATATCGGCATCCGGAATAATCAGCGAAGGCGCCAGTCGAATCACATTGGGGCCTGCGATCAGCACCATCACTCCCTCATCCAGGCCTGCGTTCAGGAATTCCTTGGCTCTTCCCTGCCATTTTTCGGTCAGCACGCAGCCCAGCAAAAGACCCGCTCCGCGAACCTCGCTGAATATTCCGTAACGCTCGCCTAAATCCATCATGCCTTTGCGCAGATGATCAGAACGGACCTTCACACCCTTGAGGATCTCTGGCTGGCTCACCGTGTCGATCACCTTCTGGGCAACCGCGCAAGCCAGCGCGTTGCCGCCGTATGTGCTGCCGTGGGTGCCTACGCCAAGACTGGCCGCAATGTTTGCGGTGGTTAGCATGGCCGCTACCGGAAACCCACCGCCCAGGCCTTTGGCGCTGGTTAGAATGTCCGGCACAACTCCGTACATCTGGTACGCATAAAGATGGCCGGTGCGGCCCACACCAGACTGAACTTCATCGAAAACAAGCAGTGCATCGTGATCGTCGCAGAGCTGACGCAAACCTTTCAGAAACTCGAGGTCACCGGGTACCACACCGCTTTCGCCCTGAATCGGCTCAACCACCACCGCGCAGGTTTTTTCCTTCGAGATCAATTTTCTGACGGATTCCAGATCATTGAAGTCGGCGTGGTGAATGCCGCCCGGCGCCGGCTCAAATCCTTCGAGGTATTTGGGCTGGCCGCCAACACTCACGGTAAACAGCGTGCGGCCATGGAAGGCGCCCTTAAAGGAAATGATCTCGTGCTTTTCTGGCCCGGAGTGTTCCCACGCATACCGGCGCACCAGTTTGAAAGCCGCTTCGTTGGCCTCGCCTCCGGAGTTGGCAAAAAACACCCGCTCCGCAAAGGTAAGATCACACAAGGTTTTCGCCAGGCGCAAAGCCGGCTCGTTGGTCATCACGTTGGAAAGGTGCCAGATTTTCTCTGATTGTTCCTGCAGAGCCCCAATCAGCCCAGGGTGTGAATGCCCCAGGCAATTCACGGCAATGCCGCCCTGAAGATCTATAAACTCGCGCCCCTCCTGATCCCAGATTCGGGAACCCTCGCCTCGCACCGGAATAATCGAACCGGGGGCGTAATTGGGCACCATGACGTCATCAAAAAGCTCGCGGCTGACAGGTTCTTTGTTCATAGATCTCTCTCAGGAAAACAGTTAGGCCTACAAAATAGTAAAATTGCCTGCGCGGGCAAGTAAGTAGGTGTGCGGATCAATAACTTATGATACGCCACTCAGGGCATAAGCACATCCGGCTCGCCAACCGCCGGCAGCTCGATTATTGAATGCGCGGTTTCTGTGCGCCCCATCAGCGCCTTTACCAGCAGCTTGTAGGAATCCAGATCAAAGGTGACCGACTGGCCTCGCAATGAAAGCTCGCGCAGCTCGTTTTCATCATGCAACGTGGCAACGTGCATCCAGTTGTAGACAACCAGAATGTCAGGCTGATCCCGCCCGTCGCGCCGCTCCACAATCGCCACCGGTCCGGGCCAGGGCCAGGTTCGCAAGCGCAGCTCGTGAAACGCAATCTGCACCCGAAGGTTATAGCGTGCAACATCCTCTGTGCCCTCACAGGCGCCTTTGCAGCGACCCAGCGCACGCTGAAAACAGGGGCCTTCGTGTTCCGGTTCCAGGCCCAACAACCGATTGCATAACTCATTTTTCGCCGCAATACCGCTGAGCGCCCGTTCCGCATCGCGCTTGCTGCGAAACAATCCGAAGTAATAACCCAGCCGATGCGGCTCTACCTCCCGAACTAACCGCGCCTGCAAATAACCGGAATCGTTCAGAGCCAATTCAATGCTCACCAGTTTTTTAGCGGCACGGGAACGACGGTTGAAAAGCGGGCTCAACGTTTTGATCTGCTGAAGTTCCAGCAACAAGGCCCCGAGCTCACCGGCGGTTTCCGTGCATTCCACGCGCCGCAGGCTTTCGGAAATTCTGAGACCGCGGCTGGTGTTGTGATCCCCGGAAAAATGCGACGCCACTCGCTGGGCGATGTTTGCGCTCTTGCCAACGTACAAAAGCACGTCGTTTTCGCCGTAAAACCGGTATACGCCCGGTGCGCGCGGAAGATTATTCAGCGTATCCAGAGGTAGGTTTGAAGGAATGCTGGGGCGCTGCATCAGCGCAGCAATAGCCTCGCCTGTTTGCTCATAACCCTTCTGGGCAAGAGCATGAGTAAAAAACGCGAGCATGGCAGACACATCCCCCATGGCCCGATGCCGCTGCACCTGCTCAAGCCCGTGGCGCTCAATCAGCGCATCCATATTGTGGCGGCGAAACTCGGGGTAAAGTCGCCGGGAGAGCTTCACGGTGCAAAGCACCGGAGCGGAAAACAGCCGCCCCAACCGGCGGAACTCCGATTTAATAAAACCGTAATCAAAGCGGGCGTTGTGAGCAACGAACACCGTATCTCGCAGTTTTTCCTCCAGGGTATCCGCCACGCTCTCAAACGCAGGCGCATCGGAAACCATGGCATTGGAGATGCCCGTCAGCTGCTCGATAAACGGCGATATTCGCGTGCCGGGGTTCAGCAACGTTTGCCACTCACCTACCGTTTCACCCGCGCGCCAGAACCGGATGCCAATCTCGGTAACGCGGTCGTGGGACACACTTCCACCGGTAGTCTCAATATCGAGAAACGCAAATGTGGTTAGCTTCAAATCACTATTTTTAGATGCCATGAATCAATGTTAATACGCCAAAAGAAGTGCAGATACCTGTATCAAAACAAAAAGCTTTCCTAGACCTTTGTCTAACCAAGGTGAAAATTTATTTGAATTGTCACGAAATGGTAACTATCTTGGTCGTGGGTCCTACAAAAATAATTGTCTAATGTGTGGAGACGACAACAATGCAAAGCAACAAACTGAGAATGGCCATTCGTGTGGCAGCTGCTGTGACCGTTTTTGGAATGGCTGGTCAGGCAAGCGCGATGAAAATCCTGGGCGATGTAAACCATAAGAATGATCTGGAGGGCTACGAGATTGATGTTTACGGTTATGCCCGCCTTAACGCCAGCTACGACATTAACGAGGATATTTCGACGTCAACCCGTGCCGGCGACTTCAGTAAGGTGAACACCGGTTCAGCCGAAAACAACGAGGCGACGGGCTTTTTTGGCGCTGACGCCTTCCAGAGCCGCCTTGGCGTGCAAGCAATGACGCCACAGGGTGTCAAAATAGTCGTTGAAGGCGATTTTCGTGGTAATGGTGGAGGTACACTGCGCATTCGCCATGCCTATGGCGAATACAAGGGGGTTATGGCTGGCCGCAACTGGTCAAACTACCTCAGTTTTGTTGGCTACGTCCCAACGCTCGAATTTGACGGCATGCCGGGCAACGCAGGCAGCCAGTTCCGGACATCTCAGCTGCGTTACACCAGCGGCCCGTTTTCCGTTTCCCTCGAACAACCCTTTAATTTCGCAGGCCTTATCACGCCTGCTGGCTCAAACATAGAGCAAAAAACAAGTCTGCCCATTGTAACCGCACGCCTAGAGGACAGCGCTGGCGCTGTTTCCTACTCGACCGCCGCATTCGTGCGCCAGATTGATTACGATACTGGCACACAGGACGACAGCGCGATCGGTTACGGCGCATTTGGCGCGCTTACCGTGGCAGTCACGGACACAGTCTCACTGCATGGCGTTATCAACTACGTAACCGGTGGCGACATCTACTTATATCGTTCCGGCGAAAATTATGCTGTACAGGACGCTTATGTGGACAGCTCGGGTAACCTTGAACTGATCAGCGGGTACAGTGCGTCGCTCGGCGCGTCCTTTGACCTTGGGGGCGGCCGTTCAATAAACACCGGCGTTGGCATGGTAGACGTAGACTGGGATGACGCGCTGCGTGATCTCCCCGCCTCAGCTAACATTGGTAGCAAACAAGAGACCAACACCAGTGCGATAATTAACTACCAGTGGTCTCCTGCGAAAGCTGTGACCATGGGCGTTCAATACGGCTACTACATGGTTGATGACGTTAACGGTGACGATGGCGACGCAAGTCGACTGATGTTTGCCGCCCAGTACAGCTTCTGAACCAGTCAGAAGTTTAAAAACCGAAACCCTGGCATTTGCCAGGGTTTTTTTTGGAAAACGATGAACGATATTCAGTTGGAGATACAAAGCTCACGGATAAACCATGGAGAAGGACAAAGACCAGCTGTTGCGGAACAGCCGTATAGGCGGGAAAGAGTGTAGACGTACACACCTTTGGAGGGTCGCCAAGCGTTTGATGGCATCTGATTATTTCATCTCAACCTCTTGATCGGCGATAACTACATCTTTTCATGCAGTTAATGTCCACATAATAAATCAAGATGGTCTGACTTGACGCTTTAACGTGTTTTTCGTGTCCGCTTACAGGAAATTTCTGACGCACATCAAAAGGCCGCCCCACAACCTGCAGAGCGGCTAGTCACCGAACATCAGAGAAGAAGCGAGCGAATGTCCCCAAGCAACTGACTCAGCGCGGCCGTAAACCGCGCTGCGTCCGCCCCGTTTACCGCACGATGATCGTAAGACAACGACAGTGGCAGCATCAGCCTTGGCTGAAACGCACTGCCATCCCACACCGGCTTCATGGCGGCCTTGGAAACACCCAAAATCGCGACTTCCGGAGCATTCACAATGGGCGTGAACGCCGTGCCGCCGATACCGCCGAGGCTTGTAATGGTGAAACAGGCACCCTGCATTTCTGCAGGCTTCAGCTTCTTGTCCCGGGCTTTCTGGGCAAGCTCCGCACTTTCTGCTGCCAGCTCCCAAAGACCCTTCTTGTCGACATCGCGAATCACCGGAACCATCAATCCGTTCGGCGTGTCCACAGCAATACCAATGTGAATGTAGTGCTTGCGAATGACCTCTTTGCGTTCCATGTCCAGAGACACATTGAACTGCGACAACTCTGCCAACGCCGTTGCACAGGCTTTCAGGATGAAAGGTAGCGGCGTCATCTTCGCGCCTTTTTTCTCACCGGCGGCTTTCAGCGATTTGCGAAATGCCTCCATATCGGTGATGTCCGCATCCTCAAACTGGGTCACGTGGGGCACGTTTAGCCAGTTGCGCTGCATGTTAGTTGCGGTGACCGCCATCATCCGCGACATCGCTTCTTTCTCAATGTCACCAAACTGGCTGAAGTCCGGCAGCTTAACGCCAGGAATACCAGATCCGGTCGCAACGGTGCTGCCCTGCTGGGTCTGTTGCAGCTGATTTTTCACATACGCTTGCACATCGTCTTTAAGAATCCGGCTTTTGGGGCCAGACCCTTTGATGCGGGTCATGTCTGCGCCC
Source organism: Marinobacter antarcticus (assembly GCF_011049865.1). GTDB lineage: Bacteria > Pseudomonadota > Gammaproteobacteria > Pseudomonadales > Oleiphilaceae > Marinobacter > Marinobacter antarcticus_A. Next base: position 35,355 of record NZ_DRGY01000033.1, read on the forward strand.
AGCTCCCGGGCAAGTTTGCGCACCGCGGGGCCAGCATGAATCTTGGCTCCCGGCGCAGGCGGCTCGTAAGTTGAGCCCTGCGGCTGCGCCTCAGGTTCTTTTGGCTGAGCCTTGTCATCCGGCTCAGGCTTTGCTTCCTGCTCGGAATCAGCAGGCGCTGCGCCCTGCTCTTCGTCCTGTTCTTCGTTTTCTTCTGCGCCTTCGCCGGCAACGGTCAATTCCAAAAGCTTATCGCCTTCAGACAACTTGTCGCCTTCGGTCACCAGAATCTTGACGACTTTGCCGCCATAAGGCGACGGGATTTCCATAGAGGCCTTGTCGGACTCAACGGTTACCAAGGCATCGTCAGCCTCAACGGTATCGCCTTCGGACACGTTGATCTCGATAACCGGCACGTTTTCCATGCCATCCAGCGGCGGAACCAAAACGATTTCCTTGCGAGAGCCACCGGATTTTTTCGCCGGCGCGGGTTTGCTCTCGGCCGGTTCATCCTGGCTTTTGGCGCTGGATTTGGCCTGCGGCTTTTCCTCGGCTTTCGGTTCCGGCTCATCACTTGAGCCTTCATCGGAGCTTTCATCAGAGCCGCCCGCGTCGCTGTCAGATCCCTCGCTAGCGTCCATCAAGCCAACAACGTCGCCTTCTTTCACCTTGTCGCCCACCTTTACGGTGAGCTTAATGATTTTGCCGGCGCCAGGGGATGGCAATTCTACGGAGGCTTTGTCGGTCTCAATGGTCAGAATCGGATCTTCTGCTTCAACCGAATCGCCAGCGCTGACCAGAAGCTCGATAACCTCAACTTCGTCTGCCCCGCCGAGATCGGGAACCTTGATTTCCTGTTCACTCATAACGGCCTCCTTAGCTTTGCGCCGGGTTCGGTTTGTTGCGATCGATTCCGTACTTGCGCATGGCGTCGAGAACCTGCTCTTCCTTGATCTCGCCGTCTTTGGCCAGAGCAGACAAGGCGGTTACGGTTACGTGATAACGATCCACCTCAAAGAAACTGCGCAACTTCTCCCGCGTATCACTGCGGCCGAAGCCGTCTGTTCCGAGGGTAAGGAACGTTTTCGGGATAAATCCACGCAACTGATCGGAGTGCAGCTTGATGTAGTCCGTGGCGGACACAACCGGGCCGGTTTGGGCTTCCAAACACTTGGTGACGTAAGCGGTACGGCCTTTGTCGTCCGGGTGTAGCAGGTTCCAGCGCTCAACGTGCTGCCCATCACGGGCCAGTTCGTTATAGCTGGTCACGCTCCACACATCCGACGCCACGCCCCAGTCATCTTTCAGCATTTGAGCCGCTGCGCGAACCTCGTTCATGATGGCGCCGGCGCTCAACAACTGCACGCGCAACTTTTTCTTGGCGCCTTTCACTTCTACCGACTCGAACTTGTACATGCCTTTGATGATGCCGTCTTCACATCCCTTGGGCATAGCGGGGTGTTCGTAGTTCTCATTTTCCATGGTGATGTAGTAGAAAACGTTTTTGTTTTCTTCAAACATTTCCTTCATGCCATGGTGAATGATCACCGCCATTTCATAACCGTAAGACGGGTCATAAGCTCTGCAGTTCGGGATGGTGTTGGCCAGAATGTGGCTGTGGCCATCCTGGTGCTGCAGGCCTTCACCGTTGAGAGTAGTCCTGCCCGCGGTACCGCCAATCAGGAAGCCCCGCGCCTGCATGTCGCCGGAAGCCCAGGCCAGGTCGCCAACGCGCTGAAAACCAAACATGGAATAAAACGCGTAGAACGGAATCAGCGGGAAATTGTTGGTGCTGTAGGAGGTTGCAGCCGCCATCCACGCGGCCATGGCGCCGCCCTCGTTAATACCTTCTTGCAGAATCTGGCCTTTTTTGTCCTCACGGTAATACATAATCTGATCACGATCCTGAGGCACGTATTTCTGGCCTTCGGCGGTATAAATGCCGAGTTGCCGGAACATGCCCTCCATACCAAACGTGCGGGCTTCATCCGGAACGATCGGCACGACACGCTTACCAATGCGCTTGTCTTTGACCAGCGCGTTCAGCAGGCGAACAAATACCATGGTCAGGGAGATTTCCCGGCCGTTTGAGCCGTCCAGAACCTGCTTGAAAATATTCAGCTCGGGAATTTTCAGGGGCTGACTGTCCTTACGGCGCCGGGGATAGAAACCTCCCAACTCTTGGCGACGCTTCTTCATGTATACCAACTCGGGGCTATCGGGCGCCGGGCGGTAGTAGGGTGCGCTCTCGAGCTCTTCGTCTTTTAGCGGGATCGCAAAGCGGTCACGGAACGCCTTCAGAGTATCAAGATCCAGTTTTTTCAGAGAGTGCGCCGTATTCTGGGACTCACCCGCCGCGCCAAAGCCATAGCCTTTGATGGTGTGAGCAAGAATTACCGTTGGCTTACCGTTGGTCTCGGTTGCGGCCTTTTGATAGGCAGCATAAACCTTATAAGGATCGTGACCACCGCGATTCAGCTTGTTGATGTCGTCATCTGACCAGCCTTCGACCAGCTTGGCCATCTGGGGGTACTTGCCGAAGAAATGCTTGCGGGTATGCGCGGGGCCATTGTGGGTAAAGTTCTGCAAATCACCGTCACAGATTTCATCCATGGCCCGCTGCATAACGCCGTTCTCATCCTGATCAAACAGAGTGTCCCACACCCGGCCCCAAACCACTTTGATAACGTTCCAGCCGGCACCACGGAATGCTCCCTCCAGCTCCTGGATAATCTTGCCGTTACCGCGCACCGGTCCGTCCAGGCGCTGCAGGTTACAGTTCACCACAAACACCAGGTTATCGAGATTTTCGCGGCCGGCCTTGGAAATACACCCCAGGGTTTCAGGTTCGTCGGTTTCGCCATCACCCACAAAACACCAGACTTTACGATTACCCATTTCAATGAGTTCGCGGCCATCCAGATACTTCATTATGTGGGCCTGATAAATGGCCTGAATTGGCCCAAGCCCCATGGATACCGTGGGGAACTGCCAGTAATCCGGCATCAGCCAAGGATGCGGATAGGAAGACAGCCCGTCGCCATCCACCTCCTCACGATATTTATCGAGCTGCGCTTCGGTGAATCGCCCCTCCAAAAAGGAGCGCGCATAATTACCCGGTGACGCGTGACCCTGGAAATAGACCAGGTCGGACTCACGCTTTTCATCACCACCGTGGAAGAAATAGTTAAAACCTACGTCGTAAAGCGTTGCTGCAGACGAGAAGGTGGAAACATGGCCACCAAGATCACCCGGACGCTTGTTTGCACGTACGACCATCGCCATGGCGTTCCAGCGAATCAAAGAACGAATCCGGCGTTCCATAAACAGGTCACCCGGCATACGAGCTTCCTGTGCAGCCGGAATTGTGTTCCGGAACGGTGTCGTGATCGAATAAGGCAGCTCGGTGCCATCCCGGCTTGCGCGCTCAGAGAGCCGCTCCAGAATGTACTTTACCCGGTCAATACCTTCGTTTTCGATCAGTGACTCGAGCGCATCAAGCCATTCACCGGTTTCAATGGGATCATCATCCTGGTACATCAAACCTCCCCCTTCACATCAAAAAAATGCAGCAGGTGCCGAGTTTGGCATCCGCGCTTGCGATATCAGTAAGCTGCATAATGCAGCTGTTTTACTATGGATAGTCTGCCGGACGCAGTGCCGGCTAACGGCACTGCTTGTGTTCATCAAGCATAGAACAGCTTTCACCACCCGTCCTTGCTGAACCACCAACTTCTGCCTTGAAACTCCCCGGTCGCACCAAATATAATCAAATTCTCGTAGTGTTTTTACTACGCATTACCCATAAATTTGGATCGAAACCCGAGACCTTCCGACAAACCACAAAGATAATTACGATTAGTTACGTAATAATGCCCTTTTTTCCACCGTCAAACAACCTGACCCCGACCAACGTCTTAGAGCCAGCAGTTCGCCTCTTATCCTTATTGGGCTAAGCATTATAGGCATGGGAAATAGCGGTTAAAATTTACACATTCCCAACATCTTCAATAGCTTAAAAACCAAACCAGAAAAATTTACGATCGTCTCTGCCGCTTCTTTTATTAGATCTGAAACTAAACAGCAATTTATGTATACTCCTCTGCCGATTTTTTGACCATTGGAGCGGTGTCATTTTCGCCCTTCTGCATTTTCAGACTTTCAACCACAGAGGGCGAACCATGAACTCCATCGTTACCTTTCCCAACCGAATTCCCACCACGGAATTCGAGGAACGACGCTTCAAGGTTTACACAGACCGCCAACTAGACAAGATTGAGGTTATCCAGAGCCTGCCGGAAGACACCCTGTTTGAAATGAAGGTGGTCGCAAGCGTGTTGCCCTTCCGGGTGAACGAGTATGTGATCAACGAACTGATCAATTGGGACAAGGTACCCAACGACCCCATCTATCAATTGGTATTCCCGCAGAAAGGCATGCTCAAAGATGAACACTTTGAGCGCATGGCTCACATGCACCGGGACGGCGCCGATAAAAAAGAGATTCAGGCCGTCGCAAAAGAAATCCGTGATGAGCTAAACCCCCACCCGGCTGGCCAGATGGAAATGAATATGCCGGAACTGGAAGGTGAAGTGCTCGACGGCGTGCAACACAAGTACCGCGAGACGGTGCTGTTCTTCCCTGCACAAGGCCAGACATGCCACTCCTATTGCACCTTCTGCTTCCGCTGGGCGCAGTTCGTGGGCGATAAAGACCTGAAAATGTCGAGTACCGAGGCCGACAAGCTGCACGGTTACTTGCAGGAGCACACCGAAGTAACCGATTTGCTGGTGACCGGTGGTGACCCCATGGTGATGAAAACCAAGAGCCTGGCTCAGTACCTTGAGCCGCTATTGCAGCCAGAGTTCGATCATATTCAAACTATCCGCATCGGCACCAAGGCCCTGACCTTCTGGCCATACCGTTTTGTGACGGACAAGGATGCGAACGAGCTGATTGATCTGTTCGCAAGACTTGTGGACGCAGGCAAGCACGTTGCGATTATGGCGCATTACAACCACTGGCAGGAAATCACGACCGACATCGCCGAAGAGGCTATCCGCCGCATCCGCGCAACCGGAGCGGAGATTCGTGCACAGGGCCCGCTGATCAAACATGTGAACGACAGTGCAGACGCCTGGGCCAGGCTTTGGAAAAAAGAAGTGCAGCTTGGCATCATCCCCTACTACATGTTTGTAGAGCGTGACACAGGCGCCAAGAACTACTTTGAAGTGCCGCTGGCGGAAGCTTTTGAGATTTATCGCGAAGCCATGAAAAAAGTCAGCGGTCTGGCTCGCACCGCTCGTGGCCCCAGCATGAGTGCCGGGCCAGGCAAAGTGGAGATACAAGGGATAGCCGATGTGAGCGGCGAGAAAGTTTTTGTACTGCGCTTTCTACAGGGCCGCAATCCGGACTGGGTTCAGCGCCCGTTCTTTGCCAAGTACAGCGAAACCGCAACCTGGCTGCACGAGTTGGAGCCAGCCTTTGGTGAGGAGACGTTTTTCTTTGAAGATGGGTTTGAGCAAATGAAGAAGGGAAATAGCTGAAGCCTTCCGACTTCAATCGCTGAACAAAAACGGGGGCGCCGAGAGGCGCCCCCGTTTTTGTTTCTGACTGATTTACGATCAATGCATCAGCGTATAAAGCTTGCGCCTATAAATACGCACGTCCGGATTGCTGTTGCCCAGCTTCTCAAATAACTCAACCAGCGTGGTTTTGGCCACCTCATCTTTGTATTTGCTATCTGCCTGCATCAGACGAACCAGTAACTCCATCGCATCGGCATTGTTTTCCTGCAACACTCTATGAAGTGCCAGCAGGTGCAAGGCGTTGGGGTCTTTCGGATTCTGTTCCAGCGCCATCTCCAGATCCTTTGCGGGCGGAAGCTCTGCAGACTGCTTCAAAAACTTTATTCTGGCCGCCAACTGCTTTGCCTGGTGCTGCAGTTTTTCCTCTGGTGGCAGGCTTTCAAGCACCTGCTCAGCGGTTTCAAGATCTCCGGATTCAGCTTTCAACTGAGCCAGATCAATCAGCACTTTGAGGTTCTCAGGGTCTTCGCGGTTCATATCGGAGAGGATTTCCAGCGCTCCGTCGATATCGCCCTCTTCCCATATTCGATGGGCTTTATCGTAAGAATCTTCCTCAGGAAGCGCTGCGGGCAAACCCACATGCTTCTCCAGCACCTTGCGAATTTCACTTTCTGGCAGCGCTTCGCTAAAACCATCAACCGCCTGGCCATCTTTCACCAGAATAATCGTGGGCAGGCTGCGTACGCCCAAACTGGCTGTGAGCTCCTGCTGCTCATCCGCATTAACCTTCGCAAGCCGGAATGCCCCCTGATACTCCTGTGCCAATTTTTCCAACACGGGCATAAGCTGCTTACAGGGCGCGCACCACTCAGCCCATACATCCACAATGACGGGTGCAACCGAGGATGCATCCATGACCTCCTGCTGGAAGTTTTCCATGGTGGCTTCAAATATATGGGGAGAACTGCTCATGTCGGGCACCTGAAATGTTCATTAAGAGTTAAAGCCTAGATGGGGCACGCGGGGCCGGAATTCAAGAGCGTCAAATCAACGCATTAGTCGCAACTATGCTTGAAAATGGGACTTTAGGCTCTAGTTAGTAAAGAGACACTTCTCCTATCAGGAAGCAGATACGGCATGAACCACGACAAAGACAGCGACTCGCTGGCAGAGTTCGAAGAAGACCTTACCGAATACATCGGCAAGAACGAACACAGCAAGGATCTTGCCCTCCCCCAGCAATCCATGCCCAAACGGATGTATGTACTGCCTGTCTCGAACCGGCCTTTTTTTCCGGCACAGGTGCAACCCGTCGTGGTCAACCAGAACCCGTGGCAGGAAACACTCAAGCGCGTTAGCGAAACCGATCACAAAATGCTCGGCATCTGCTTTGTGGATGATCAGCAGCCCGGGCAGAGGGTGCCCCAGAGCAGTGAGCTGGCCACCGTTGGCTGCGCAGTGCGCATCCATCACGCGCAAAACAAAGACGGTAATGTTCAGTTTATTGCGCAGGGTTTGCAGCGTTTTCGCATTGTGCAGTGGTTGCGCCGCAAGCCTCCGTATCTGGTGGAGGTAGAGTACCCGCAAGAGCCTCAGGAAGATGCGGATGAAACCAAGGCCTATACCCTGGCAATCATTAGTGCGATCAAAGAACTCCTTCGTACCAACCCGCTGTATGGCGAGGAAGTAAAGCAATACCTCTCGCGTTTTGGCCCTGAAGACAGTTCACCGCTGACAGATTTTGGCGCCTCCATGACCAGCGTTCCCGGCAAGGAACTGCAGGATATCCTGAACACGGTGCCGTTGCTGAGGCGCATGGAAAAAGTGCTTTTGTTGATGCGCAAAGAGCTGGAGGTGGCGCGCCTGCAGTCTGAAATCAGCGAAGAAGTGAACGAGAAGGTGCAAAAGCATCAACGTGATTTCTTCCTGAAAGAACAGCTCAAAGTTATCCAGCGCGAGCTTGGGATGTCGAAAGACGACAAAACGGCAGACGCCGAGCGCTTTGAAACCCGAATGGCCGAGCTCAAGCCCCCAGAGGCCGTGCAGGAACGATTCGCGGAGGAATTGCAGAAGTTGCAGATTCTGGAACAGGGCTCGCCGGAGTATGGCGTCACCCGCAATTATCTGGACTGGCTGACTCATGTACCCTGGGGCGTGCACTCCGAAGATCAATTTGATTTGGCCAAGGCCCGCAGCACACTGAACCGCGATCACGACGGCCTTGGCGATGTAAAAGACCGGATTATCGAATTCCTGGCAGAGGGTACGTTCAAGGGCGAAATCAGCGGGTCCATTCTTCTGCTTGTTGGCCCGCCGGGCGTGGGCAAAACATCAATAGGCCATTCCGTCGCGGACGCGCTCGGGCGTAAATTCTATCGCTTCAGCGTTGGTGGCATGCGTGACGAAGCCGAGATCAAGGGCCACAGGCGTACTTACATCGGAGCGATGCCGGGCAAGTTTGTACAGGCTCTGAAAGACACCAAAGTTGCCAACCCCGTCATCATGCTGGACGAGATCGACAAAATTGGCGCCTCTTACCACGGCGATCCGGCCTCGGCTCTTCTCGAAACACTCGACCCGGAGCAAAACAAGGAGTTTCTGGACCACTACCTCGATGTTCGCCTGGATCTGTCAAAGGTACTGTTTATTTGCACGGCCAACCAGCTAGACACCATTCCGAGACCGCTTCTGGATCGCATGGATGTTATCCGCTTGTCTGGCTATATCGGGGAAGAAAAGCTGACGATCGCCAAACACCACCTGCTTCCCCGCCTTTTGAAACGGGCCGGGCTTCTGAAAAAGCAGTTCAACATTACCGATGCCGCTATTCGTCAGGTTATTGAAGGCTATGCTCGTGAAGCCGGTGTGCGGAGCCTGGAAAAGCTGCTGCACAAGATCATGCGCAAGGGCATCGTGAAACTACTGGAAGCCCCGAATGACCCTGTGAGAGTGGGCATATCCGATCTGCAGGAATACCTGGGCCAACCGGCCTTCCGAAAAGAAAAATCACTCAAGGGTACCGGCGTGGTCACGGGTCTCGCCTGGACGGCCATGGGCGGCGTAACCCTCAGTATAGAAGCCACCCGGGTGCACAACACTCAACGCGGTTTCAAGTTAACCGGGCAGCTTGGCGATGTGATGAAAGAATCGGCAGAAATCGCGCACAGCTATGTCAGTTCTAACCTGAAACGCTACAAGGGCGATCCCGGATTTTTCGACAAATCGTTCATACATCTTCATGTGCCAGAGGGCGCAACACCCAAAGACGGCCCGAGTGCCGGCGTCACTATGGCAACGGCCCTGTTGTCTATTGCCCGCAGTGAAGTGCCTCAGCAAAACACCGCAATGACCGGAGAATTGACCCTCACCGGACAGGTTCTTCCCGTAGGCGGTATACGCGAGAAAGTCATCGCAGCCCGTCGGCAAAAAATCAGCAATCTTATTTTGCCAGAAGCGAACCGCGGAGATTATGAGGAGCTACCGGACTATCTCAGGGACGGCCTGACCGTCAACTTCGCCCGGCATTACAACGATGTGTTTCAGGTGTGCTTTGGCCATAAGCCGAAGACGGGGTCGTCCGTTCACTGACGCGAAAAAGAGAAAGAAAAGCTTATGCTTTTTCTTTCTCTTTCCAGCCATCGTCCTTCAACATGGGGCCAACATCCAGCACCGGTGATGCATCTATGTGGTCCGCATCCATCATGTTCGCAACCCGCTGAAGAGACGCCAGAATCATGTTCTGCTCCCATTCATGAAGGCTCTGGAATTTTTTGATGAAGTCTTCCTGTAAAGGATTCGGCGCACGGGAGAGTATATCTGCACCATCCTCGGTTAGGTGCGCATGAACTTTGCGTTTATCCTGCGTACTGCGAACCCGATAAACCAGTTTTCGATGCTCAAGCCGATCAAGAATAGTGGTAACCGTGGCCTGACTCAGGCTGACTTTGTCGGCAATCGTGCCGATGGTAACCTCACCCAGATCACGGATTGTTCGCATGATTAACAGCTGCGGGCCGGTGAGCCCCGCGTTCTTGCTAAGACGTTTGGAATGAAGATCCGTTGCCCGGATCACCCGCCTCAGCGCTACCAGAACATGTTCATAATTATTCACTGTGTACTGCCCCGCTGACGCCTTTCGGCCGTTTGTTTACACCACTAACGATTAGAGGTCTTCGCACTCTCGAATGCAAGTCGCATTTCCCCCAATCTCCCCTGTAAATGAACCGGGAGCGATATGTAGAGCAATATCAGCCCCAAGCAGTTGCGTGACTATGAAAGCTTCCGCACACTGGCGTCCCCGGAGCATCTTGAGAAAAATACAGAAAACCCCCGGGATCAGACCGGCGGATGTTTAAAACTTAAAGAAGCCTCGGGCTAGCTTGACAAGTCTGGATGTGTAGTGTTTGTTTAGCTTTCTGAGAACATAAGAATAACCCTGAACCAAAACAGGACAGACACAATGACAACTTCACTGAAAAAACTCGTAATCGCTGTTAGCACGTCCGTTGCCCTCATGGGCGCCGGCCAGGCAACCGCAGACATCAAAATCGGTATTGCAGGCCCAATGACCGGCCCAGTTGCCCAGTACGGCGACATGCAATTTTCCGGCGCCCGTATGGCAATTGAGCAAATCAACGCCAACGGTGGGGTAATGGGCGAGAAGCTCGTTGGCGTCGAATACGACGACGTATGCGACCCCAAGCAGGCCGTTACGGTGGCCAACCGGATGGTTAACGACGGCGTCCGTTATGTTATCGGCCACCTGTGCTCCAGCTCTACCCAGCCCGCCTCAGACATTTATGAGGACGAAGGCATTCTGATGATCACGCCCGCCTCAACCAGTCCCGAGATCACCGAGCGCGGCTACGAGCTGGTCTTCCGCACCATCGGTCTCGACAGCATGCAGGGCCCTGTTGCAGCCAACTACATCGCGAGCCAGAACCCCAAACGCGTCGCAATCGTGCACGATAAGCAGCAATATGGTGAAGGCATCGCAACCGCAGTGCGTGACACCTTGAAAGAAAAAGGCGTCGAGATTGCGATGTTTGAAGGTGTTACCGCAGGCGCCAAAGACTTCTCATCCCTGGTCACCAAGCTCAAGCAGGCCAATGTGGACTTTGTTTATTTCGGCGGCTACCACCCAGAACTGGGCCTGATTCTGCGCCAGGCGCGCCAGGCTGATCTGGATACGAAATTCATGGGCCCTGAGGGCGTTGGCAACAAAGATATCAACACCATTGCCGGTGAAGCAGCGGAAGGGCTTCTGGTAACTCTGCCACCTAGTTTCGACGAAAAAGAAGAAAACAAGGATTTGGTAAAAGCGTTCGAAGACAAAGGTGAAGACCCTTCAGGCCCGTTCGTGCTGACGTCTTACGCAGCCGTTCAACTGGTTGCTGACGGTATCGAAGCTGCACAATCCAAAGACCCATTCGACGTTGCTGCAGCGCTGCGCAGCGGCACGTTTGAGACGCCTATCGGAACGGTCGAGTACGACAAAGCGGGTGACATGAAGTCATTTGAGTTTGTTGTATACGAATGGCATTCAGATGGCAGCAAAACTCCGGTAAACTAGGCCAAGTCATTAACAGACAGTAATCATGAGAACACCTTCTCACCGCGATCCGGGAGAAGGTGTTTTTCTAGGACCCTTTTGATCCTGCCTCACTTCCAGCCCGGCTACCCAGCGTTTGGAGTGTCTCAGGGGAGGGAACAGGCCTCCGGAGTCAAACAACAATGCAAGACCTCCTGTATTTCTCCCAGCAGCTCATAAACGGGCTGACGATCGGGAGCGCCTATGCCCTGATCGCCATCGGTTACACGATGGTTTACGGCATTATCGGCATGATCAACTTTGCCCACGGCGAGATCTATATGATCGGCGCTTATACCGCGCTTATCGCCATTACTGGCCTGACTGCGCTCGGCCTTGCCTGGCTTCCGCTGATTCTTATCGTTGCGCTTGTGTGCGCTATCATCGTTTCCAGCACCATGGGCTGGGCCGTGGAACGAGTGGCTTACCGCCCTGTGCGGGGACGTCATCGTCTGATTCCGCTGATTTCTGCAATCGGTATGTCTATTTTCTTGCAGAATTATGTTCATCTCGCTCAAGGCTCACGCAACATTGGTTTCCCCCTGCTTATTGAAGGTGGATTCAAATTTGGCTCTGACGGGCATTTCGAGATGTCGCTGTCTTATATGCAGATCACAATTTTTGTGACCACGCTGATCTGCATGACCGTACTTTCACTGTTCATTTCGCGCTCCCGCACCGGGCGTGCCTGCCGGGCCGTTTCACAGGACCTTGGCATGGCCAGCTTGTTGGGCATTGATACCAACCGCATTATATCCGCCACCTTCATAATCGGTGCGGCACTGGCCGCCGTGGCTGGCTTGCTTCTGGGCATGTACTACGGCTCGGTTGATCCTCTGTTCGGCTTTATCGCGGGGCTTAAGGCCTTTACCGCAGCTGTGCTCGGCGGCATTGGCAGCATTCCGGGCGCCATGCTCGGCGGTCTGATTCTTGGCGTCTCCGAAAGCATGACTTCCGGCTACCTCAGCGGCGAATACAAAGACGTCGTCTCTTTCGGTTTGCTGATACTCATCCTACTGTTCAAACCTACCGGCCTGCTTGGCAAACCGGAGGTTGAGAAAATCTGATGGCTTCCAACAATTACAGACACGCGGTGTTCTGCGCAATTGTCACACTGATTATCTCTTTCCCAATCCTCGGGCTTAACCTGGAGGCCCAAGGCGTCAACATTACCCTTACCGGGGCGAAAACGTCGACCATTGTTGCCATTTTCCTGGCCGCCGGAGCAGTGTTTGTTTTTCAGGCGTTCCGGGACTCGTTCTCGGGCCTGCTGGGTAAACTGCCGAAACTCAACCCGCTTGCAGACAAAGAGCCCATGGAGCAATCCAAGCGGGTAAAGCTTGAATCCTGGATACTGACCGGCATCGTGGTGCTTGCACTGTTCTGGCCATTTGTTGTGTCGCGGGGCTCAGTGGATCTGGCCACGCTGGTGCTGATTTACATTATGCTGGCCCTCGGGCTTAACGTGGTTGTTGGCCTCGCGGGCCTGCTGGATCTTGGGTATGTGGCGTTCTACGCGGTTGGCGCCTACACCTTCGCCCTGCTGTCACAGTACACAGGCATTTCGTTCTGGATGGCTCTGCCTCTGGGTGCGCTGCTCGCCGGCACGTTCGGGTTATTACTAGGCTTCCCGGTATTGCGACTGCGGGGGGATTATCTGGCGATCGTCACCCTCGGTTTCGGCGAGATTATTCGTATTTTGCTTAATAACTGGACATCGTTGACCGGTGGGCCCAATGGCATAGGCGGTATCCCCGAACCGACGCTGTTCGGTATGGAGTTCGGCCGACGCGTAAAAGGCGAAGGCAACACGTCTTTCCACGAGACGTTTGGCATTGCGTACAGCGGCGAACACAAAGTCATTTTCTTGTACCTGATCGCTCTGGTGCTGGCCGTTATTACCGCGCTGATCATTCGCCGCTTCATGCGCATGCCGGTTGGTCGAGCCTGGGAAGCTCTGCGCGAAGATGAAATCGCCGCTCGCTCGTTGGGCCTCAGCCGCACGGCCGTTAAACTCTCTGCCTTCACCATTGGCGCTTTCTTTGCAGGCTTTGCCGGCACCGTGTTCGCCTCCAAGCAGGGCTTCATCAGCCCGGAATCGTTCGTGTTCCTTGAGTCTGCCATCATTCTGGCGATTGTGGTTCTGGGTGGTATGGGATCGCAGCTCGGCGTCATATTGGCGGCTATTGCGGTGACCATCCTGCCGGAGCTGGCACGGGAGTTTTCGGAATACCGCATGCTGATTTTCGGCGCCGCCATGGTGTTAATGATGGTCTGGCGACCGCAAGGTCTGTTACCTATGCGCCGTATTCATATCAAACTGAACCGGCAGGAGTGACAGACAATGCTTGAAGTACAGAATCTGTCCATGCGCTTTGGCGGCCTGTTGGCGGTAGATCAGGTGTCACTGAACGTTCAGGAGCGGGAGATTGTTTCCATTATTGGCCCCAACGGCGCCGGGAAAACCACCGTATTCAACTGCATGAGCGGCTTTTACAAGCCTACCGGCGGCAAAATCCTTTTCGAAGGCAAGGAAGTACAAGGCAAGCCCGATTACCGGATTTCCCGGCTGGGGATGGTGAGAACCTTCCAGCATGTTCGCCTGTTCACTCAGATGTCCGTAGTGGAAAATCTGCTGGTAGCCCAGCACCGCCATCTCAACACCAACATGCTGGCCGGGCTTTTAGGCACGCCCAATTACAGAGCACGCGAACAGAAAGCACTGGATCGCGCCGCTTACTGGCTGGAACGTGTGGGGCTTTTGGAATCTGCCAATCGGGATGCGGGCAACCTGTCATACGGCCAGCAGCGCCGGCTTGAAATAGCTCGCTGCATGGTCACCGAACCCAAGCTGCTGATGCTCGATGAACCAGCCGCTGGCCTTAATCCGGCGGAAACCCAAGAACTCAATCAGCTGATCGTGAGCCTGAAGGAGGACTACAACGTTTCGGTGGTGCTGATTGAGCACGACATGAGCCTGGTAATGGATATTTCCGATCGGATAAACGTCATCAATCAGGGTCGCCCCCTGGCCTGTGGCACACCGGAAGAAATTCGCCAGAACGACGACGTGATCAAAGCCTACCTGGGCGAGGAATGAGAAATGACAATGCTTGTACTGGAAGATGTCCATACTCATTACGGTAAAATCGAGGCTTTGCACGGGGTTTCTGTTGAGGTTAAGCGGGGTGAAATCGTCTCGCTAATAGGCGCTAACGGTGCCGGAAAGACCACTCTGCTGATGACCGTTTGCGGCGCGCCACAGGCCACGTCAGGTCGCATAATCCTGGAAGGCCGGGACATCACCAGAGAGCCCACCGCCCAGATTATGCGCTCAGGACTGGCAATCGTACCCGAAGGTCGACGCATATTTTCCGGCCTGACGGTAGAGGAAAACCTGCACATGGGTGGTTTTTTCAACACCAAATCCGAGATCCGCCAAAGCCAGGCTTACGTTTACGAGTTGTTTCCGCGCCTGAAAGAACGTGAACAGCAGCGTGCGGGCACCATGTCTGGCGGTGAGCAACAGATGCTGGCCATAGGGCGGGCTCTGATGAGCCGACCAAACATGATTATTCTCGATGAGCCATCACTGGGCCTTGCCCCTTTGATTATCAAACAGATCTTCGAGATCATCGGTCACCTTCGCGACGAAGGCATTACTGTATTTCTGGTTGAGCAAAACGCGCACCAGGCACTGCACCTCGCCGATCGCGGCTATGTGCTGGAAACCGGCAAAATCAGACTTCACGATACCGGCAAGAACTTGCTTAAAAATCCGGACGTACAAAACGCGTATCTGGGGGGCTGAATTCGCCGTCGCAATACCTTGAAACCGGAGCCTGCTCCGGTTTTTTTATACCTCCGGCTTTATACTCTTGGCTACCGAGGCCCGTTAAATAATCTGTTAAAATCAAATAGTCACAGAAATGTAGACTTGCCATTATCGAATCTGCACTATACTGATTGTATCGGTCTTTGCACTTGTTTCCACAGGAATACGTCAGGGCCGTTACTGCATAGCCTGCATCAGGATCGGCTATGTTGATTTTGCGACGACTGAAAAATATACAAAGGAGTGGATAATGAAAAAATTGATCGCAGGTGCAATTCTTCTGGGTGCTTCTTCTATGGCCTTTGCCCAACCGGGCTGTGGCGTGGGCGCCATGATCTGGAAAGGACAATCCGGCATTGCTCCCCACGTACTGGCTGCAACAACCAACGGTTCGTTCGGCAACCAGACATTCGGCATGACCACGGGTACCCTTGGCTGCCAGACCAACGAGTCAGTGCAATCCATGGCCATGTACATGGACAGCAACATCGACAAGGTCGCCCGTGATATGTCTCGCGGTAACGGCGAAAACCTGGACACCCTGGCCGTTCTGCTGGGCGTTGAAGCAGCAGACCGCGGCGCTTTCAGCAAGGTACTGCAGGATAACTTCGCGGCCATTTTTCCAACGTCCGACACCACGTCCGGTGAAGCAGTAGACGCCATCGTCGCCCTGCTGGAAAAGAATGAGTCGCTGAGCAAATACGTAGCGGCCTGATAGCCCAATAGCAGGGATGCACCCGCGCCAAGGATGGCGCGCTTTCCCATTTATCATTCCCGATCTGATTGGAACCTGCATTTACCCATGGGCAACTCGCTTCGTATTGGGCCAGTGATGCTTTGGCTCATCATCAGTTTACCTCTGCAGGCTCAAGCGCGGGTTGCAGACAATCCGCTGCACCTTGACCCGGCCTGGCTCACCCTCATTCACTACCAGCCCGACCGATTTGGCGGTGGTTATACCAGTGAAGCCGATGATTCTGCGTTTTTTCTGAGCGCAGACGGCAAAACCTCTCCGAAAGCGGAATTGGAGGCAACCCTGAAGGCCATCCAGCAACCAGGAGATGGGAACGAACACGCACGATGCCGCTTTCCGGCAAGAGACACCTGGCTCCGCGAGCATCTTGATCTGCCAGCAAAAAAAGCAGATTGCCCAGCTTACAAAGAATGGACAGAAACCCTGAACACGCAAAGCGTTACGCTGGTTTTTGCCGCCTCTTACCTGAACAGCCCATCATCGATGTTCGGCCACACATTCCTGAGGCTGGACCCGCCGCAGAAAGATCAGCAAACCAACCTGCTGCTTGCCAGTACTATTTCATACGCCGCTGATGCCGCTGCCCATGACAGCGAATTACTGTTCGCCTACAGAGGCATTTTCGGCGGCTACCCGGGCATCACAACGGTGCAGCCTTATTACGAAAAAATCCGCCTCTACTCGGATATCGAACATCGGGATCTTTGGGAGTACACCCTGAATCTCGGCCAACAGGAAGTGGAGCTCATGCTGGCCCATGCGTGGGAAATTCGGGATATAAATTTCGACTACTATTTTTTCGATGAAAATTGCGCCTACCGACTGCTTGCGCTGATCGACATCGCCCGCCCCGGAACCAATCTACTGGACGAGGTAACCACTCACGCCATTCCGTCTGACACCGTTCGCTGGGTAGTCGACAAAAATCTGGTAAAGAACGTGCACTATCGCGCATCGGCGGCCAGCGCCGTGGCCCATAGTCTGTCGGCGCTACCCCCATCCAGCCAGACGCTTGCCGCCGCCATAGCCGATGGTTACGTAAAACCCGACAGCGACGAGGTGCTCGCGCTTCCACCCGAAGAACGGGCTCATGTGCTCGATGCCACTTACGATTACGTGCGCTACCGAAGCGAAGCAGACAGTTGGCCAAGGGAGATTGCGGCGCCACTCTCATACAACCTGTTGCGGGCTCGCAGTAAGATTGATGGCATTGCACCACTTGAACAACCACCAGAGCCGACAGTTCGTGACGATCAAGGCCATGATACGTTTAGGGTAAGCTTAGGCGTTGGGCAGCAGGCGCACCGGGAATTTACGCAATTGACGTTCCGGCCCGCCTACCATGACATTCTCGACCCGCCTGCCGGGTATCGCCGTGGCGCACAACTGCAGTTTCTTCGCCTGGATGCGCGCTATTACACCGACAACAACGAGCTGCAAATAGAACAGCTCACCGGCGTGGAAATCCGCTCCCTGAGCCCAAGGAATGCATTCTTTTCACCGTTATCCTGGCAAGTTGGCTTTGGCGCCCGTCGCACCGATACCGGGGAAAAACGGGTTTTGGCCCCGTATCTGGAGGGCGGTGCAGGCGGTAGCTGGAGCCTTGGCCTACGAACTCAGGCCTTTGTCATTGCCACCGCAGATGCGGAAATCGACGATGACCTGCGCCGTGGTTACGACCTGGCGCCCGGGGCCGATATTGGAGTGCTGCACCAGAGCAACCGATTCAGTTTCGCGGGCGGAGTAAAAACCAAAGCCTGGATCGCCGGCAGTCAGTATCGGCAGGATGAGCTGTATACCAAAGCCAGTTGGCACATTGGCCGCGAGTTCAGCCTGTTCGCCGAATTCACCCGTGTAGATCACTACGACAGGTACCAGAGCACATGGCAAGCAGGGCTGCACGCATATTTCTGAGGATTTCGTGGCTCAGAGCTTCAGGAACGAAAGCTTCCAGGCTGAAAACGCCCTTACTGGCACTGGGCGTCTTTGCCGCTGCGCTCCTGCAAAGCGGTTGCAGCAGCCTGTTCTTCTTTCCCGACCAGACCACCTACATAACGCCCGATCGCCTCAATCTCGAATACGAGAACGTTTATCTGGACACAACTGATGGCGAAACCCTTCATGGCTGGTGGTTACCGGCTGAGGGCCAGTCCAACGGCACCGTTTATTTCCTCCACGGCAATGCCCAGAACATCAGCAGTCACCTGCTCAACGTCGCGTGGCTGCCTGCTGAAGGCTACAACGTGTTCACGATCGATTACCGGGGCTACGGAAAATCCACCGGCGCGCCGGATATAGAAGGCGCCCTGCACGATTCCGAAACCGGCCTGCGCTGGCTGGTCAGCCAGCCTGATGCTCTGAGCACGCCCGTTTTCCTCCTTGGCCAAAGCCTTGGGGGCGCCCTAGGACTGAATCTCGCAAGCGAATGGGTTCAACGCAACGAAAAACCTGAACTCAGCGGTGTGATCCTTGACGGTACTTTTTCCGGCTACCGCCGGATCGCGCGTGAAAAGCTCGGGAGCTTCTGGCTCACCTGGCCATTCCAGATCCCCCTGAGCTGGACCATCCCGGACGAATACGAAGGTATCGACCAGATTGCGAACATCAGTCCCGTCCCCCTCATGCTCATCCACAGCGTCCGCGATGGCATCATTCCCTTCCACCACGGCCAGGCACTTTATGAAGCCGCCGGCGAGCCAAAGGAATTTCTGCAAACGGATACACCCCATGCGGCAACATTCATCATTCCTGCTTACAAACACTCTGTGCTGGAGTTTCTAAGGCGGGAATAATAAAAAACCCGCCAATCCAGAGGAAAGGCGGGTCTTTAGTAGCTGCTAGCGATCAGTCAGAAAAATCAGTCGGCTGCTCGCCTTCTTTCACTTCCTTCATGGACAGCTTCACACGGCCACGATTGTCCACATCCAGAACCTTGACCAGAACTTCCTGACCTTCTTTCAACTCGTCAGTTACGTTCTCGATCCGGCGATCGGAGATCTGGGAAATGTGCACCAGACCATCCTTGCCAGGCAGGATGTTAACAAAAGCACCAAAATCCACAATCCGCTCAACGCGACCCTTGTAGATAGCACCCACTTCGATCTCGGCAGTGATTTCCTTAACACGGTTAACCGCCGCCTGGGCCGCTTCCATGTTGTCTGCGTAGATTTTTACGTTACCGTCATCATCCAGATCAATAGACGCACCGGTCTCGTCACAGATTGAGCGGATCATGGAACCGCCCTTACCGATAACGTCGCGGATCTTCTCAGGGTTGATCTTGATGGTGGTAATGCTCGGAGCACGCGGAGAAAGCTCAGTGCGCGACTCGGAGATAACCTTGTTCATCTCACCCAGAATGTGCTGACGGGCTCCGTGAGCCTGTTCCAACGCAAGTTCCATGATCTCGTCGGTAATGCCCTGGATTTTGATGTCCATCTGCAGAGCAGTAATGCCGTCTTTGGTACCGGCAACCTTGAAATCCATGTCACCCAGATGGTCTTCGTCACCCAGAATGTCGGTCAGAATGGCAAACTTGTCGCCTTCCTTAACCAGACCCATGGCAATACCGGCTACGGCCGCTTTCAGCGGAACACCCGCATCCATCAGCGCGAGGCTGGAACCACAAACCGACGCCATGGAGCTGGAGCCGTTGGATTCCGTGATCTCGGAAACCGCACGAATGGCATACGGGAACTCATCCATGGTCGGCATAACCGCCATCACACCGCGCTTGGCCAAACGACCGTGACCCACTTCGCGACGGCCAGGGGTGCCAACACGGCCAGCTTCACCTACCGAATAAGGAGGGAAGTTGTAATGGAACAGGAACGGATCCTTACGCTCGCCTTCCAGCGCGTCGATTGTCTGCACGTCGCGGGAGGTGCCCAGCGTCGTCGTAACAATCGCCTGAGTCTCGCCACGGGTGAACAACGCAGAACCGTGAACGCTGGGCAGAATGCCCACTTCAATTTCGATCGGACGAACGGTTTTGTTATCACGCCCGTCGATACGTGGCTTGCCATCAATCACTTGCTGGCGAACGACTGACTTCTCGATCTTGCCGAAGTTCTTTTTGACGTCGTCTGCAGAAGGCTGGCCTTCCTCTTCGCCCGCAAGCTTCTCAACTGCGGCCGTTTTGATTTCGCCAAGACGCGCATAGCGAGCCATCTTGTCGTGAATGCCATAGGCTTCTTCGATAGCACCGGCAAATTCGGACCTGATCGCACCCAGTAGTTCGGTGTTTTCAGCGTCTGGCTGCCAATCCCAACGAGGCTTGCCGTTTTCAGCGGCAAATTCCTTGATTGCTGCAACCGCCGTCTGCATTTCCTGATGAGCGAACAGAACGCCGCCCAACATCTGATCTTCGCTCAGGCCCTTGGCTTCTGACTCAACCATCAGAACCGCGTCCTCAGTACCGGCAACGATCATGTCCAGCAGGGAGGTTTTCAGGTCTTCGAAGCTTGGGTTCAGGAAGTAGCCTTTCTCGTTGGTGTAACCAACACGGCTAGCGCCGATTGGACCCGCGAAAGGAATACCAGAAATCGCCAAGGCGGCCGAAGCGGCCAGCATAGCGGCGATATCCGGATCCTGGTTCTTGCTGGACGACATAACCGTGCAGATAACCTGCGTTTCGTTCATGTAGCCGTTCGGGAACAGCGGACGAATCGGACGGTCGATCAGACGGGATGTAAGTGTTTCTTTCTCTGAAGGACGACCTTCACGCTTGAAAAAACCACCCGGGATTTTGCCAACGGCATAGGTTTTTTCAAAGTAGTTAACGGTCAGCGGGAAGAACGGCTGGCCCGGCTTGGCTGTTTTGGCACCGACAACAGTACCCAGAACCGAAATATCACCCACGGTGACCAGAACGGAACCTGTAGCCTGGCGAGCGATACGGCCCGTTTCCAGAGTGACGGTTTCGCCGCCCAATTCAAATGATTTTTTACGCGGTTGCAGATCCACAACGAACTCCTGCGTTATCTGTTCAGAATGATGAAAGTGTGACCCTGAAAGTGCTCTGCCTGAAAGCTAACAGGCTGTTGCAAAACCCCGGCCAGGCCTTTGTCACGCATAAACTGCGTAACGCCCGGGCTTTCAACAACCTGCTATCAAATTTCGGCTTTCCAATACGACAGGAAACTCCGGATTCACTGAAATACATGATGCGGTGATGAAAAACACAACCGGCTGGCCCCCTTGGGAGCCCACCGGCTGGTGGCTGCAACCGAAAAATACGGAGCAGCCGTCAGGTCGCAAGACCGGACTTAGCGACGTAGTCCCAGGCGCTTGATCAGCTCCAGGTAACGATCGCCGTTCTTCCGGCGGAGGTAGTCCAGCAGTTTACGACGCTGGTTTACCATCCGGATCAGACCACGGCGGGAATGATGATCCTGCTTGTTGATCTTGAAGTGACCCTGCAGTTTGTTGATGTTGGCGCTCAGCAGTGCAACCTGCACTTCCGGGGAACCCGTATCACCATCAGCCTGCTGATAATCCTGAACGATCTGTGCTTTTTCATTGGCATCTAATGCCATAAATCACCTCATGTTTGCGATGCTGTTAAATCCGGCCGAACCGCGCATCTCTACAGCCCGGCTAAGCAGCGGTAAACTAGTGTTTGCCGCTGCTACTTACCAGACGACGAGGCACCAGTTCGGTTTCCTCGCCTTCCGGCAATGCTTCTGCCAACCCTACAAACCCTTCGTTGCCATAAATTCGCACGAAGCCCTCGTAGGCCCGGCCCGGTATTCTAACCGGTTGCCCGTTCAATATCGACACCAATGGCTGTCCTGACAAACGGTGCTCAGGAAACATGGAAAGCGCTGCATCCGGCGCAACAAGGAGGCTATCCAGGCTTTCGCCACGCTCCCGCATTGCCTCAAGATCCGGCACTGCGTGCACGTTGGCAAGAGTGAAGCCGGCGGCCAGCGTGCGTCTCAGTTCGATCACATGAGCTCCGCAGCCCAGAACCTCGCCTATGTCTTCAACGAGTGAGCGGATGTACGTACCTTTGGTGCACTTTACGGCGATGTCTATTTCGTTTTCACGCACGTCAAGCAAGCGCAACTCGTAAATGGTGACAGGGCGCGCCGGGCGCTCCACTTCAATACCCTCACGGGCATATTCATAAAGCGGACGTCCATTGTGCTTGAGCGCGGAATACATAGAGGGGATTTGCTGGATATTGCCCCGGAACTGCTCGAGCATTGGTTCAAGCACGTCTGGGGACAAGCCAGCCGGCACGGGTCTTTTTTCAACCACTTCGCCTTCGCTGTCACCGGTTTCTGTGCGCTCGCCGAGCCGCGCGGTTGCAATGTATGCTTTATCGCTGTCCAGCATCATCTGCGAAAACTTGGTCGCTTCACCAAAGCAAAGAGGAAGCACGCCGGTCGCCAGCGGATCCAGTGCACCGGTATGACCCGCCTTGGCTGCGCCGTAAAGACGTTTGACCTCCTGAAGGATACCGTTGGAGGTAATACCCAACGGCTTGTCGATCACCAGAATGCCATTAACATCACGGCCTTTGCGTCTGCGGCTCAAACGGTCGACTCCGGATCATTCGGGTTGTTATCGTTCTGCTCAACAGCTGTTTTATCACCAACCGCTTCACGGATAAGACTGTCCATTCTGCGACTGTAGCCCTGCAGCGCATCAAAGTGGAACCGAAGCTGCGGTATGACCCGCAGCTTCATCGCTCTTCCCACTTGGCCGCGAAGAAACCCCGCAGCCCTGTTCAGTACCGAGATCGAGTCCTTGACCTCCGGAGACTCAGCCGTGAGCTCCTCCGTGGTCAGCAGCGAGACATAAATATCAGCGTAGCCAAGGTCTTTGCTGACCTTGACTGCATTGACCGTTACCATGCCTAACCGCGGATCCTTGACCTCGCGCTGAATCAGCTGGGCAAGCTCTCGCTGCATCTGATCGCCAATGCGATCAATACGACTGAACTCTCTAGGCATCAGGCCCCCGTAGATTCGAGTTTACGCTCGACTCTGACACGGTCGAAGACTTCGATCTGGTCACCGACCTTCACATCGTAGCCTTTCACACCGATACCGCATTCCATGCCGTTGCGAACTTCTGGCACGTCATCCTTGAAGCGGCGCAGGGATTCCAGCTCACCCTCAAAGATAACCACGTTATCACGCAGTACACGGATCGGCTTGTTCCGATAGACATTGCCCTCGATCACCATGCAGCCAGCAACCTGGCCAAACTTCGGTGAACGGAACACATCGCGAACGTCTGCAATACCGATGATGTCTTCGCGGAATTCCGGTGCCAACATGCCAGTCAGCGCAGCTTTCACATCGTCTAACAGGTTGTAGATGATGCTGTAATAGCGAAGATCCAGGCCTTCCTGCTCAACCAGACGTTTAGACGCAGTGTCAGCACGCACGTTGAAGCCGAAAATCACGGCGCTGGTTGCCATCGCAAGGCTTACGTCCGTCTCGGCAATACCACCAACACCAGAAGACACAATCTTGACCTGAACTTCTTCGTTACCCAGATCCATCAGCGACTTGGTAATCGCCTCAAGGGAGCCGCGAACGTCTGTTTTAAGAACAACGTTAAGGGCTTTAACTTCATCCTTGCCCATGTTTTCAAACAGGTTCTCAAGCTTGGCAGCTTGCTGGCGCTGCAACCGCTGCTCGCGCTCACGAACGTGACGGAACTCCGCCAGCTCTTTGGCTTTGCGCTCATCGGCGACTGCGAAAAACTCGTCGCCCGCATTCGGCGTGCCATTGAGGCCAAGGATCTCAACAGGAATAGACGGTCCCGCTTCTTTTACTTGTTTGCCAGCTTCGTCAGTCATTGCACGCACTTTGCCGAAGCAGGCGCCTGCAACAACCATATCGCCCTGGCGCAACGTACCATTCTGCACCAGCACTGTCGCAACGGGGCCACGACCACGTTCGAGGCTGGATTCAACCACAACGCCCTGAGCAGGCGCGTCCGGCGATGCTTGCAGCTCAAGAATCTCAGCCTGCAGCAACACGGCTTCCAGCAGATTGTCGACGCCCTCACCTGAGTGAGCGGAGATCGGTACAAACTGAACGTCGCCACCCCAGTCTTCCGGGATAACGTCGATTGCCGCGAGCTCGTTCTTCACGCGGTCGGGGTCTGCCTGTTCTTTGTCCATCTTGGTGATGGCAACAACGATCGGCACGCCCGCAGAGCGGGCATGCTGAACCGCTTCTTTGGTTTGCGGCATCACGCCATCGTCTGACGCAACCACAAGGATAACGATATCGGTGCACTGAGCGCCACGGGCGCGCATTGAGGTGAAAGCCGCGTGGCCCGGCGTATCCAGGAACGAGATCATGCCGTGGTCGGTTTCTACGTGGTATGCCCCAATGTGCTGAGTAATACCACCTGATTCGCCTGAGGCCACCTTGGTGCGCCGGATATGATCCAGCAGCGATGTTTTACCATGGTCAACATGCCCCATTACACTTACGACCGGAGCACGTTTGGACTTGACCTGACCCTCAACGCTGAATTCGCTGAGCACACCTTCTTCGAAGGCATCGTCGCTGATCGGCTTGGCCTTATGGCCCAACTCTTCAACCACCAGAGTTGATGTTGCCTGATCAAGCGGCTGATTGATGGTTGCCATCACGCCCATGCCCATCAACGTTTTGATGACATCACCGGATTTGACGGCCATCCGCTGGGCAAGATCGCCAACGGTAATAATTTCGGGAACTTCTACTTCTCTGACCATTGGTTTGGTCGGCCTCTCGAAGCCATGACGCTTCTCTTTGGGTTTCTTTTTCGCACGCAGTGGTTTGCGCAACGTGGTGTCATCGTCGTCGTCCGAAATCACCAGCGGTTCGTCTGCGGAGCGACCACGCGGGCCACGGTGGCCGGCCTGCTTCTTCTTGGGCTTGCCATCGTCCGTTTCGTCGCCACGTTCACGAACTTTTTCTTTCTTTTTCTTCGGCTTCCGATCCTTGCCTTCGCCATCTGCCGGTGGCGGAATCGGCATATCTTCCGGAACGGTAACAGGCTTCGGCTCTGGCGCTTTTTTCGGCTCAGCTTTCTCGGTAACCACCTTGTCTTCAGCAACGGGCTCTTCTGCCTTTGCTGCTTCAGCCGGCGCCTCAGCACCAACCTCAGGGGTCTGATCAACTGCGGCACTTACGACCGGTTCTGCCTGCGGTTGCTCTGCGCTCTGCTCTTCATGAATCACTTCCGGAGCATCGGCTTCCGACTCGGCCGTCGGCTCGTCGCGTTTTATGTAGGTGCGACGTTTACGCACCTCCACATTGACGCTTTTTGCCTTACCTGCCTTGAGCGTGGTCGTGGTTTTGCGCTTCAACGTAATCTTGCGCGGCTCAGCGTCTGCTTCACCGTGGGTTTTTCTCAAATAGGCCAGCAACTGCTGTTTCTCATCGCTGGATACAGCGTCGCTTTCCGAGCGGGCCTTCAAGCCTGCCTCCACGATCTGCTTCAGCAAACGATCCACGGGAGCGCCTACATCTTCGGCCAGTTGTTTTACCGTTACTTCAGCCATATTGGTCTCCTCCCGAATTAAGCCTGGTCTTCAAACCAGGGGGCGCGTGCAGTCATAATCAGCTGACCTGCACGCTCTTCATCCATACCTTCGATATCGAGCAAGTCGTCTACCGACTGCTCCGCCAGATCTTCCATGGTCCGCACACCCATACCTGCGAGCTTGAACGCCAGGCTGCGATCCATTCCGTCCATACCCAGAAGATCTTCGGCCGGCTCGGCGCCGTCGAGGGCTTCTTCACTGGCCAGGGCCTGATTCAACAGAGCATCCTTGGCACGGCGACGTAATTCAGTGACGGTATCTTCATCAAAACCTTCAATTGCCAGCATCTCATCCATAGGTACATAAGCGACTTCTTCGATGGACGTAAAGCCCTCATCAATCAGCACGCCGGCGAATTCTTCATCCACGTCGAGGTGAGCGGTAAAGTGCTCAACCAACGTATTATACTCCTGCTCCTGGCGCTCACCGGCTTCTTCTTCGGTCATCACGTTCAGGGTCCAGCCGGTAAGCTCGGTCGCCAGGCGCACGTTCTGCCCGTTACGCCCAATAGCCTGCGCCAGATTATCCTCTGCAACAGCGACTTGCATTGTGTGGCCGTCTTCATCCATCACGATGGAGGCCACTTCTGCTGGCGCCATTGCGTTTATAACCAGTTGCGCGGGGTTGTCGTCCCACAACACTATGTCGACACGCTCGCCGCCCAGTTCATTGGATACAGCCTGAACCCGGGAGCCGCGCATACCAACGCAGGCGCCAACCGGATCGATACGACGGTCATTAGTCTTCACCGCAATCTTTGCGCGGGAGCCGGGATCCCGGGCTGCGCCCCGAATCTCAATCAGTTCTTCTGCAATTTCTGGCACTTCAATACGAAACAACTCAATCAGCATCTGTGATGAAGAGCGACTCAGAATCAGTTGAGGGCCACGGTGATCAGTGCGAATCTCCAGCAGCAAAGAGCGCACCCTGTCGCCCATGCGGAAGGTTTCACGGGGGATCAGGTTCTCTCTTGGCAGCAAGGCTTCGGCGTTCGCGCCCAGATCTACGATGACGTTATCGCGAGTCACCTTCTTCACAGTACCGGAAACCAATTCGCCTACGCGATCACGATAGCTGTCGACGATTTTGCTGCGTTCGGCTTCACGGACTTTCTGGAAAATGATTTGCTTCGCAGCCTGTGCGCCGATACGGCCGAACGCAACAGATTCTGCCTTCTCTTCGTAAGTATCGCCCGGCTTCAGCGCAGGATCAATTTCCTCGGCTTCCTGAAACGTCAGCTCGGTGCCCAGTGCTGGCACAGCATCGTTATCAACAATCAGCCAACGGCGGAAGGTTTCATACTCACCCGTGCGACGGTCGATCGATACGCGCACGTCTGACTCTTCATCGTCGTAACGTTTTTTGGCAGCGGTGGCCAGCGCCAACTCGATCGCTTCGAAAATGACTTCCTTCTCGACGCCTTTTTCGTTCGAGACGGCCTCAACGACCAGCAAGATCTCTTTACTCATTGGATTGCCCTGCTCTGGAAATAAAACTGTGCATCTACTGAGTTATTCAATTGGCTCACTCGAATACCGGAATGATTTGAGCTTTGTCGATGCTATCGAAAGGCAACAGATATTCGTGATCGTCAACGACCACAACCACATCATCGCCTTCCACACCCTTGATAAGCCCTTGAAACTTGCGACGGCCTTCAAACGCCATTCGCAAACGGATTTGTACCTGATGCCCCACAAACTCCTGATATTGTTCAGGCCGAAAAAGGGGACGATCCATGCCTGGGGAAGAAACCTCCAGTGTGTACTCGGTTTGGATAGGATCTTCGACGTCCATCACGCCGCTGATCTGACGGCTGACTTTTTCGCAATCATCGACGCCAATGCCGTTTTCGACATCGTCTATGAAGACTCGAAGAAGCGATTGATAGCCCTGGGAGCGGTACTCGATGCCCCAGAACTCATATCCCAAACCTTCCACTACAGGCCGAAGAATGTCTTCCAGTTGTTTAAGCTTGCCTGACAAGTTAGGCGGTCTCCGTTGTGAAATTTACCGGCATTAAAAACAAAAAAAGGGCTGTTCAATCAGCCCTTTTTACGCACCAAGGGCCGCTGCGTCAGGCCCCTTAGTCAAAAAACCCCGGTAACCGAGGCTTTTTGTTGCGAGAACTCGCAAGAAGCAAACCGGTATACCGCTTCCTGCTGACAGGCACCTTGCCTGCCAAAAACCCGACAATAAAGAATGTCAGACTCCAATATCGGCCGGAGTATAGAGACGCTGAACGGGCTGGTCAAGGACTGACCAAAAAAACGGCCTGGAAAATCCAAGCCGCTTTACTTCGTAATTGGTGCCCAAGGCCGGACTCGAACCGGCACGGCTTTCGCCACTACCCCCTCAAGATAGCGTGTCTACCAGTTCCACCACTTGGGCAAACTCCTCACTCGAGTGCAGGAAGATCAGACTTCCCGTCCCCGGTTTCGCTTTTGACGCCTTCGCCATTGTCAGCAGCGTCTGGGGCCGGCACCTGACTGGATTCCTGAACGACCGGAATACCTGCCTCACCTGCAACCTCTGCACGCTGCTTGGCAAACACCGCCAGCGAGAAACTCGTTACAAAAAATACCAGTGCGAGCAACGTTGTCATGCGGGTCAGAAAATTGCCACTGCCCTGACTGCCGAATACGGTTTGAGACGCGCCGCCACCACCGAAGGCTGCGCCAGCGTCTGCACCTTTACCCTGCTGGATCAGCACCAGACCCACCAGCGCCACCGCGATTACCACGTGCACAACGACTACCAGTGTTTCTATCCAATCCATATCGACTCTCGCGAACCTTTAATTTTAGGTGCCTGCCGACAAAGACCGGCAGATACTCATAAATTCTTTTGCGACCAACGATGCGCCGCCAATTAAACCGCCGTCTACATCCGGCTCTGAAAAAAGATCCGCTGCATTATCGGCCTTTACACTGCCACCGTAAAGCAAAGCAATCTCATCAGCCGGTGCACCCATATCTCTCAAAACATCGCGTATGGCAGCGTGCATTGCCTGGGCGTCATCAGATGTTGCTGTTTTACCGGTGCCTATCGCCCAAACTGGCTCGTAGGCTAATACGATATTTTGCCAATCACCCTGCTTGACTGATGACAAGCCTTCGCGCACCTGACCCGCAACGACCACTTCAGCCCGCCCGGATTCTCGCTCTTCAAGCGTTTCACCCACACACACGATCGCTGTTAAACCGCTACCAACAACAATCGAAACCTTTTCGGCAACCATTTTGTCGGTTTCACCAAAAAGCTGACGGCGCTCGGAATGGCCTACAAGCGCAAAGCAACACCCTGAATCTTTCGCCATCTCCGAGGACACTTCCCCCGTGTAGGCGCCAGACTGCCACCGGGCTACATTTTGAATGCCTACTGAGATGTTGCCCTGAGCTTCTCTCACCACATCTCCGATATAAATGGCGGGAGGAATGATAACAACCTCTACGCCTTTATCAAGAGATACAGACTCAGACCGCACGTAACCAACCAACTTTTCCGAGAGGTCTTTCGACCCGTTCATTTTCCAGTTGCCGGCTACAATCTTGCGTCGCATAACAGTTCCCATATGTAAGGGAGGGCGCACTATACAGCAGTCCCTCGTAACAGACAACCGCCCGAAACCAACAAAATCAGGGCGTTGAGTTTTCCACAATCTTGGCGAGCGCTTCTGCAACGCGACGAATATCGCCCGCACTCTGGCCTTCTGCCATTACCCGGATGAGAGGCTCTGTTCCTGAGGCCCGCAGCAGGATTCTGCCAGAACTGCCCAACTCCAATTCCGCCTTGCGAACCGCCGAAACAATATCGGCGCGACTGAACGGGTCAAACCGTTGGGCAACGCGCACGTTGATCATTGTTTGGGGCAACTTGCTCATACCCTGTCGCAATTCGGCGAGAGTTTTACCCGATTTCCCGATCGACAGCAGCACCTGAAGCGCAGACACAATGCCGTCGCCCGTGCTGGTGCAATCGCGGATGACCATGTGACCAGAACCCTCTCCGCCCAGAACCCAGTTGTTAGCCAGCAGGCGCTCCATCACATAACGGTCTCCGACATTCACACGCTCGAATGTAATGCCCATTTCTGTGAGGGCCAGCTCAACACCCAGATTGGTCATTAGCGTGCCAACCACGCCGCCCTTGAGGCGATCTTCGGCAAATCGCTGGGACGCGATCACATACAACAACTCATCACCGTCGACCTCTGAACCGTCGCGATCAATCATAAGTACCCGGTCGCCATCGCCATCAAAGGCAATGCCCAAGTCTGCACCCTTATCAATAACAGCCTGCTTGAGCCTACCCAAATGCGTAGAACCGACATCCAGATTGATGTTGAGCCCGTCCGGCTCCGCTCCGATAACAGACACTTGCGCGCCCAGCTCACGGAACACTTTCGGGGCAACGTGATACGTCGCCCCATGAGCGCAATCCAGAACAATTTTCAGGTTATCCAATGTGAACTGGTTCGGAACCGTACTTTTGCAGAACTCGACGTAGCGCCCCGGCGCATCTTCCACCCTCGACGCCTTTCCCAGCTCGCCGGCGCCACAAACCTCTATAGGCTTATCCAACCAGCGCTCAATCTCGGCCTCCAGGGCGTCGTCGAGCTTGGTGCCGTCGGCGGAGAAAAACTTGATGCCGTTGTCATGGTGCGGATTGTGAGAGGCGCTGATAACGATTCCCGCCGAAGCGCGAAACGTGCGAGTCAGATAGGCAATGGCCGGTGTTGGCATAGGGCCCAACAGCTTTACATCCACCCCGGCCGCCGACAACCCGGCCTCCAAAGCAGACTCGAACATGTAACCCGACAACCGGGTATCCTTGCCAATCAGTACGCTGTTACGCTGACCCGCCTTCTTGAAGGCCTGACCCGCAGCCCATCCGAGGTGCAGCATGAATTCCGGGGTAATCGGGTGTTCACCTACCCTGCCACGTATTCCATCCGTACCAAAATACTTTCTTCCGGCCATCAAACTGTCTCCTTTACGGCCATCACTACCTTGACGGCATCAACGGTTTCCCTGACATCGTGCACGCGAATAATGCTTGCACCCTTCATAGCCGATATTGTCGCGGCCGCAAGGCTCGCCGGCAACCTTTCATCAACGTCCCTGCCCGTGATCTGGCCAAGCATGGATTTCCTCGACAGCCCCACTAAAAGGGGATGTCCAAGAACCTGCAACTGCTCGAGCGAAGCAAGAAGCCGCAGATTATGCTCGATATTTTTCCCGAACCCGAACCCGGGGTCCAGAATGATATTCTGCGTGGGGATGCCGGCTTGTTCCGCAGCACGGATCCTCAGGGTAAGAAATTCACTGACCTCGCGCAGTATATTCTGATACTCGGGCCGGTTCTGCATGGTCTCAGGCTCACCCTGGATGTGCATGATACACACCGGCACACCTGCACTTGCTGCCGCGACCAATGCGCCGTCTCTTTGCAGCGCGCGCACGTCGTTGATCAGCCCTGCGCCCAACCCCACCGCCTGAGCCATCACCTCGGGCGTGCTGGTATCTACCGATACGATCACATCCAATTCCCGGGCAATAGCCTCTACTGCAGGGCAGACCCGATCCAGCTCTTGCTGAACTGAAACGCTGGCGGCGCCCGGGCGAGTAGACTCCCCACCCACATCAATAAACGCAGCGCCGTGTTTGACCATTTCGCGGGCGCGGAAAAGCGCTGCATCCAGCCGGTTGTATTGGCCACCGTCGGAAAACGAATCCGGCGTAACGTTAAGAACGCCCATTACATGGCAGTGAGACATATCCAGCATTCGCCGGCCAAACGTCATTTCCATAACAAACCTTTCCCGCGCACGCACACCAAAAGCTGAAAAACCACGCCGAATAAAAGCAAACGCCGCCCATAATCAGGGCGGCGCGATGCAACATAAAACGACTCAGATCAGTTGAATCCGGGAGCGTTAACGCTCTCCCGCCGGCCGACCAACATCTGGCCTTTGGCCATCATCAGAAGGCTTTGCTGCGGGAGCCTGCTCCGGATCCTCGGCCTTGACACCACCGGCGGAACCTCTGTCGTCCCAGCCTTTCGGCGGACGCGGTGTGCGGCCTTCCATGATGTCGTCAATCTGATGACGATCAATGGTTTCATACTTCATCAACGCCCCGGCCATGTTGTCCAGCTTATCCCGGTTGTCCACCAGAATCTGCGTGGCTTTCTCATAACAGGTATCGATGATGTTGCGAACTTCTTCATCAATACGCTGTGCCGTTTCGGGCGAGTAAACCGTTTGAGCCTGACCGGCTGAGCGTCCGAGGAACGGTTCTTCACTGTCAGTATCGTACTGCAATGGCCCGAGTTTCTCAGACAGCCCCCAGCGAGTAACCATGTTACGGGCAATGCTGGTAGCGCGCTCGATGTCATTCGATGCACCGGTAGTGA
This sequence comes from Marinobacter antarcticus, assembly GCF_011049865.1. Classification (GTDB taxonomy): domain Bacteria; phylum Pseudomonadota; class Gammaproteobacteria; order Pseudomonadales; family Oleiphilaceae; genus Marinobacter; species Marinobacter antarcticus_A. The sequence continues at coordinate 67,023 of NZ_DRGY01000033.1, forward strand.
CACCGTCAAAACCCAGCGTCAGCTCTTCGGCAATACGGCCACCAAATAGGCTGCAAATAGAACTGATCAAAAAGCGCTTGCTGTGGCTGTATCGATCTTCCTCAGGGAGGAACATCGTCACGCCGAGAGCACGGCCACGTGGAATAATGCTGACTTTGTAAACCGGGTCATGTTCGGGGGTCAATCGACCAACAATAGCGTGACCTGACTCGTGATAAGCCGTATTGAGCTTTTCTTTTTCGCTCATAACCATGGACTTACGCTCAGAGCCCATCATGATCTTGTCTTTCGCAAGCTCAAACTCTTCCATGGAGACAAGGCGCATATTTCGACGAGCCGCAAACAGCGCTGCTTCGTTAACCAGGTTTGCAAGATCCGCACCGGAGAAGCCTGGCGTGCCACGCGCAATAAATGCGGGCTCGACATTTTCATCCAGGGGGACTTTCTTCATGTGAACTTTGAGAATCTGTTCACGACCGATGATGTCGGGCAACCCAACCACGACCTGACGGTCAAAACGGCCAGGGCGCAAAAGTGCCGGATCAAGTACGTCCGGGCGGTTGGTCGCAGCAATAACGATAACGCCCTCGTTACCTTCAAAGCCGTCCATTTCAACCAGTAGCGCGTTCAATGTCTGCTCACGCTCATCGTGACCACCACCCATGCCGGCACCACGATGGCGACCGACCGCATCGATCTCGTCGATGAAGATAATGCAGGGGCTCTGCTTCTTGGCTTGCTCGAACATGTCCCGCACACGGGATGCACCAACGCCTACGAACATCTCAACAAAGTCGGAACCGGAAATCGAGAAGAACGGAACCTTTGCCTCACCAGCGATAGCCTTGGCAAGCAGTGTTTTACCGGTACCCGGCTGCCCCACCATCAAAACGCCCTTGGGAATACTGCCGCCCAGACGCTGGAATTTGCTGGGATCCCGGAGGAAGTCGACCAACTCCTTCACATCTTCTTTGGCCTCATCAACACCGGCCACATCGGCAAAGGTGGTCTTGATCTGATCCTCACTCATCAGCTTTGCTTTGCTCTTGCCAAACGACATGGGGCCTTTGCCACCGCCGCCGCCCTGCATCTGGCGCATGAAGAACACAAACAACGCGATTATGATCAGGATCGGGAACGCCGCGACCAACAACTGAGTCCACAAGCTCTGACGCTCCGGCTCTTTACCAATCACTTCTACCTTGTTCGCCAGCAGATCGTCCATCAGCTTATTGTCTGACACCTGCGGGCGAATTGTCTCGAACTGGGAACCGTCGCCGCGGGTGCCCTGAATTTCGAGACCATCAATGGTGACTTTGTTGACCTGACCCTGCTGGACCATTTCAACGAATTGGGAATAATTGACTTGCTGACCGCTGGTGGTGGGAGAGAAATTCTGAAACACCATCAACAGTACTGCGGCTATTATTAGCCAAAGAACCAGATTTTTTGCCATATCGTTCAAGGATCATCACCTGTGAATTGAAAAGCAGGCCTGAAGCACCGCCCTTTACTGACACCTTACACCAATTGTACGTCTATCCACCAGAAACGGCCTATTCGTACCAGCCGCAGAAAAACGTAGCTGCGGATCAATCTGCAGACGCTCTTGAACGCCAGACAAATCCTCTTGTTACTTGTATGTGGGCCCCATCTCGAAAATTACAACTCCCGCAGGGTGATCGGTTACACGAGGTTGTCTGTTACAATCCGCAAATTATACGTCGTCGCCAGCGAATATGCCGCTGACCTTTTGTTAATCGCACCGATAAAGAGATTACATCATGAGCCTTTCACCGGAGCAACGCCGGGAGTACCGGGCTATCGCCCACAACCTGAAACCCGTCATTATTGTGGGTGACAAGGGCCTGACGGAGAGCCTTCAGGAAGAACTGGAGCGCGCCCTGAACGACCACGAGCTTATCAAGGTCAAGGTGGCTAACCAGGACCGTGAAGCGCGCCAGGAAGCGATCACCGCCCTCTGCGAATCCAGTGGCGCAGAAATTGTGCAAACCATCGGAAAAATTGCGGTGATTATGCGCCGGTCAAAGAAGCCCAACCCAAAGCTGTCCAACCTTCTGCGCCACAAACACTGACGCCCCCTGAACATAAAAAAACCGGCTGCGCTAAACACAGCCGGTTTTTTGTTTGCAGCGCTAAAACAGAGTCAGATGTACTCCACCTTTTCGATCTCGTACTCCACGGTGCCCGATGGCACGCGAATAGCGACCACATCGTCTTCACTCTTGCCGACCAGCGCGCGGGCAATCGGTGATGAAATGGACAGCTTGCCTTGCTTGATGTCTGCCTCGTCTTCACCAACGATCTTGTAGACCACCTGCTCATCCGTATCCATGTTCATCAGGTGAACGGTGGTTCCGAAGATAACCCGGCCCGTGTTTTCCATCGCAGTAACGTCGATCACTTGAGCGTCGGAAAGTTTGCCTTCAATTTCCTGAATCCGCCCCTCAATGAAGCTCTGTTGCTCACGGGCCGCGTGGTATTCGGCATTTTCTTTCAGGTCACCATGCTCGCGTGCATCCGAAATCGCGGCAATAACCCGGGGCCGGTCCTCGGATTTCAGCGTCCGAAGCTCCTCACGAAGACGGGACTCGCCCAACTTTGTCATAGGTACTCTTTCACTCATGATCATACTTCCCTGCGTGAAGGTCTTGCAGGCGGCGTACTGTGCGCTCCGGGCCGAACTTGATGGCCCGACAGAAAGCTTCGCCGCCGGCCAGCGTTGTTGTATAAGCTACTTTGGTCTGCAAAGCCGATTGGCGAATCTGTGCCGAATCTGACACCGCTTTGCGACCCTCTGTTGTGTTAATAATCAGTTGAACCTGTCCATTCTTGATAGCGTCCACTATGTGGGGACGCCCCTCGCCCACCTTGTTAACTCGCTCCACCTCAATACCCGCTTCGCGAAGGGCCTTCGCGGTGCCGGTGGTGGCTACAAGCTTGAAGCCTGTGTCTACCAGATCCCGGGCGACCTGAATGGCGCCGGCTTTATCCACATCGCGAACCGACATGAACGCCCTCCCTGTGGAGGGCAACCGCTCTCCAATGGCCAGTGAAGCCTTGGCAAAAGCCTCATCAAAGCTGTCGCCAAGCCCCATAACCTCGCCTGTGGACTTCATCTCCGGACCCAGAATCGGATCAACCGACGGGAATTTATTGAACGGGAATACCGACTCTTTCACAGCGTAGTAGCTGGGTATCACTTCTTTTGTAAAACCCTGATCCGCAAGAGAAGTCCCGGCCATGACCCGTGCAGCCACCTTGGCCAACGACACGCCGATCGCTTTGGATACGAAGGGCACTGTCCGCGAAGCGCGCGGGTTAACTTCAATCACGTAAATCTCGTCATCCTGCCAGGCCAACTGAACATTCATCAGTCCCACAACCCCCAGCTCGATGGCCATTTTCCTGACGGCCTCACGCATAGCGTCCTGGACGTCGGGCGGCAGCGTGTAGGGCGGCAAGGAACAAGCCGAATCACCGGAGTGAATGCCGGCCTGCTCAATATGCTGCATGATGCCACCAATGACCACGTCCTTGCCGTCGCAAATGGCATCAATATCCACCTCGATGGCGGCATTTAAGAAATGATCCAGCAACACTGGACTGTCGTTTGAGACCAGTACAGCGCTGCGCATGTAACGCGTCAGCTCTTCCTCTGCGTACACGATTTCCATGGCTCGACCGCCCAGCACATAAGACGGGCGCACCACCAACGGATAACCGATTTCACGGGCCGCCAGAATACCTTCCTCATGGCTGCGCACCGTCGCGTTTTCCGGCTGTTTGAGCCCCAGGCGATTAATCATCTGCTGAAACCGCTCACGATCCTCCGCACGGTCAATCGCATCCGGGCTGGTGCCGATAATGGGCACGCCTGCCGCCTCCAGGCCACGGGCCAGTTTCAGAGGGGTCTGGCCACCGTATTGAACGATAACGCCCTTGGGCTTTTCAACGTTGATGATTTCCAACACGTCCTCAAGCGTAACCGGCTCAAAATACAATCGGTCTGAGGTGTCGTAATCTGTTGATACTGTCTCAGGGTTGCAGTTGATCATGATGGTTTCATAACCGTCCTCGCGCATGGCGAGCGCGGCATGCACGCAGCAGTAATCAAATTCGATACCCTGGCCGATCCTGTTAGGACCACCCCCGATAACCACGATTTTCTCGCGGTCGGTGGCATTCGCCTCACACTCCTCTTCATAGGTGGAGTACATGTAAGCGGTGTCAGAGGCAAACTCTGCGGCGCAGGTATCGACCCGTTTGTAAACCGGACGAATGTTCAGCTCATGCCGCAGTTTGCGCAGGCTCACTTCGGTTATGCCCAACAGTTTGGCTAACCGGGCATCGGAGAAACCTTTGCGCTTGAGGCGGAAAAGGGTGGCATGATCCATATCCGCCTTACCGGCGAATTTCAAAGCCTGTTCCTCTCGGATCAGATCTTCGATCTGCACCAGATACCAGGGATCCACCTTGGTGTATTCGAAAACGTCATCAACGCTCAGGCCAGCCCGGAAGGCGTCACCTATGTACCAGATACGCTCGGCACCGGGAACACTGAGCTCGCGGGTGAGGGTTTCACGGGAACTTTCCGAGGTGAACTCTTCAAGCTGCTCGTCAAAACCGTCCGAACCCACTTCCAGACCCCGAAGGGCTTTTTGCAGAGATTCCTGGAACGTGCGGCCAATGGCCATGACTTCACCCACCGATTTCATCTGGGTGGTCAGGCGAGCGTCGGCTTGCGGAAATTTTTCAAAGGTAAACCGGGGAATCTTGGTAACCACATAGTCGATACTGGGCTCGAACGACACAGGCGTCACACCGCCGGTTATCTCATTACGCAGTTCGTCCAGCGTGTAGCCAACCGCCAGCTTGGCCGCCACTTTGGCAATCGGGAAACCGGTTGCCTTGGAGGCCAATGCCGATGAGCGCGAAACCCTTGGGTTCATCTCAATGACAACCATGCGGCCGTTGTCCGGATTGATACCAAACTGTACGTTGGAGCCGCCGGTTTCCACCCCAATCTCGCGCAGCACTGCCAGAGAGGCGTTGCGCATGATCTGGTATTCTTTATCGGTAAGCGTCTGAGCTGGCGCAACCGTGATGGAATCACCGGTGTGCACGCCCATGGCGTCGAAATTCTCGATCGCGCAAACAATAATGCAGTTATCTGCCTTATCGCGGACCACTTCCATCTCATACTCTTTCCAGCCGATCAGCGACTCGTCGATGAGCAATTCGCTGGTAGGAGAAAGATCCAGGCCTCGGGTACAGATTTCTTCAAACTCGTCCCGGTTATAAGCAATACCACCGCCAGATCCACCCATGGTAAACGACGGCCGAATGATGCATGGAAAGCCGATGTCTTCAGCGACTGTCCAGGCTTCTGCCATGGTGTGGGCAATAGAGGCACGAGGACACTCGAGGCCGATGGCCTTCATGGCCTTGTCAAAACGGCTTCGATCTTCGGCTTTATCAATAGTGTCGGCGTTGGCGCCGATCATTTCCACGCCGTGCTCAGCCAGAACCCCGTGCTTTTCGAGGTCCAGCGCGCAATTCAGTGCTGTTTGGCCGCCCATGGTAGGCAACAAAGCATCGGGCTTTTCTTTTTCGATGATTTTGGCGACGGTCTGCCAGGTAATTGGCTCAATGTAGGTGGCATCCGCCATCACCGGATCCGTCATGATGGTGGCCGGATTCGAGTTAACCAGGATGACCCGATAACCCTCTTCGCGCAGGGCTTTACACGCTTGCGCTCCGGAATAGTCAAATTCGCACGCCTGCCCGATCACAATCGGGCCTGCGCCTAGAATCAGGATGCTTTTAATATCGGTCCGTTTTGGCATGTCTTGGTAAACCTGTCAGCAGCATTTAAATTCTTGTAGCGCAAAAAGCAGCGCGTGCCTGGGATGGTGCAACTGTGCGTATGCCAGCTACCCCGTTCGGACTTCCATCAGGCGGATAAACTCATCAAACAGGGGGGCTACATCGCAGGGACCAGGGCTCGCCTCAGGGTGCCCCTGAAAGCTGAACGCTGGTTTGTCAGTGCGACGAACGCCTTGCAAAGTGCCATCAAACAGTGACTTGTAGGTCACTTCCAGCACCGCAGGCAAGGAAGCCTCATCCACTGCAAAACCGTGATTCTGACTTGTAATCATGACGGTGCCGTTTTCAAGACGCTGAACCGGGTGATTGGCGCCATGGTGACCGTGGTTCATTTTCATACTTTTCGCGCCGCTGGCCAGTGCCAGAAGCTGGTGCCCCAGACATATACCAAACACCGGAATCTCCGTTTCCAGCACTTCCTGAATTGCCTTGATTGCGTAATCACAGGGCTCAGGGTCACCCGGGCCGTTGGACAGAAATATGCCGTCCGGATTCATCGCCAGCACATCCGAAGCCGAGGTTTGCGCCGGCACAACGGTAATATCGCAGCCGCGGGACGCGAGCATGCGCAGGATGTTGAACTTGACGCCGTAGTCCCACGCCACAACCTTGAACCTGGTTTCGCCCGCCTCACCGTAGCCTTTGTCGAGCGTCCACTCTCCCTGGGTCCAGTTATAGATTTTGTCGCAGGTCACTTCTTTGGCCAGATCCATGCCTTTAAGCCCCGGAAACGCCTTGGCCAACTCCAGAGCGCGCTCAGCGGTCGCATCGGCACCCGCCACAATGGCGCCGTTCTGCGAGCCTTTGTCTCGGAGAATCCGTGTCAGGCGCCGGGTATCTATATCAGCCATTCCGACAACATTGTTGCTTCGCAGATACTCATCCAGCGACCCGGTGCTGCGCCAGTTGCTGGCCATCAGAGGCAGGTCGCGAATAATCAGACCGGCGGCCTGAATGCGGCCGGACTCGACATCCTCTTCATTGACTCCCGTGTTACCAATGTGGGGATAGGTCAGGGTAACGAGTTGGCGGGCGTATGATGGGTCGGTCAGTATTTCCTGATAGCCGGTCATGGCGGTGTTAAACACCACTTCACCGCTGGTTTCGCCGTTAGCGCCAATAGCGGTGCCGTAAAACAGGCTTCCGTCTGCGAGTGCAAGAATTGCAGGTGTGCTCAAGGCTTGTATCCTCATCGAGTGGCGTATCGGTTTTTCACGACGTATCGGTTTTCCACGAACAGGAACGCAAGCGCAAATCCAGGTCGCAAAAAAGCGAGAGGGAGTAAAAACCCCGTCCCGCTTTTTGTTATCCAGGAACTGTCTTTTGTTCCTTGGGCTTTTCGAAGCCTACGCTTGGTGCAGTTAAACCGCCTTATTGTATGGAATATGCGGCTTTTTGTCCATGTAAAATGTTCACGGGACACTACTTCAACGATAGAACATCCTGCATATCGTACAAACCGGAAGGCTTATCCGCCAGCCACAGCGAGGCCCGCATGGCACCTTTGGCGAAGGTCATACGGCTGCTCGCCTTGTGGGTAATCTCGATGCGCTCGCCTTCAGTGGCGAAAAGCACGGTGTGATCGCCCACCACGTCACCGGCACGGATAGTTTCGAAACCGATTTCTTTACGGGTGCGCTCGCCCGTGAAGCCCTCACGGCCATAAACGGCGCATTCCTTAAGATCTCGGCCAAGCGCGTCGGCAACCACTTCGCCCATGCGCAGGGCTGTACCCGAGGGCGCGTCTTTTTTGTGGCGATGGTGAGCTTCGATGATTTCGACGTCGTAGTCGTCCCCCAGCGTCGCTGCCGCGGTACGAAGAAGGTTGAGCATCACGTTGACGCCGACGCTCATGTTGGGCGCAAACATGATCGGTGTGGATTCTGCCACAAGAGCCAATTGTGCTTTTTCGGCGTCTGACATACCGGTGGTACCAATGACCAGCATTTTGCCATTTGCTTTGCAGAATTCGGCATTTTCCAGCGTCAGATCCGGGAACGTGAAGTCAATAAGCAGATCAAAATCGTCTTTCACGTCCTCAAGGGTACCTGCCATTTTGACGCCGGTTTTACCGATGCTGCTCATCTCGCCGGCATCGGCGCCAATAAGACTACTATCAGGCTCAACGACGGCCGCACCGAGGTCCAACCCTTCTGTGCCATCAACCGCTTCGATGAGCACTTTACCCATGCGCCCGGCGGCGCCAATGACTGCTACCCTCATGGCTTGCTCCCTATATGCAGCTGGTCAGAATTTCATTTCGTCGAAGAAGCTCTTGGCACCCTCAAACCAGGACGTTTTCTTTGGCGCGTGGTTCGTGCCGTTGCTACCATCCAGGGTTGTCTGAAACTCCTCTAACAGTTCTTTCTGGCGCTTGGTCAGATGGACCGGCGTTTCAACCGTCACACGACACAACAAATCGCCGGAGGGGCCTCCGCGAACCGGGCTGACGCCCTTGTTGCGCAGCCGGAAGAGTTTACCAGTCTGGGTTTCCTCGGGAATACGAAGCTTCACGCGCCCATCCAGCGTCGGCACTTCCAACTCGCCGCCCAGCGTGGCATCGATGATGCTGATCGGCACTTCGCAATACAGGTTGCGACCATCGCGCGTGAAGATCGAGTGCTCACGAACCGACATCTGCACGTACAGATCGCCGGAGGGGCCGCCCTCGACGCCCATCTCGCCCTCACCAGAGAGGCGAATACGATCGCCGGTATCCACGCCCGGGGGCACTTTGACGGAAAGCGTCTTTTCTTCCTGAACTCTGCCTTGACCGTGGCAAACCTTACAGGGATTTTTGATAATCTGGCCGGCGCCCCGACAGGTAGGGCAAGCCTGCTGCACGGTAAAGAAGCCCTGCTGCATTCGCACCTGCCCCATACCCTTACAGGTGCTGCAGGCTTCAGGACGAGAGCCCTTTTCAGCGCCACTGCCGTCACACGTGCCACATTCCCGGTGTCCGGGGATTGTGATCTCTACGGTTCTTCCCTTAACCGCCTCTTCCAGATCCAGCTCCAGCGTGTAACGCAGGTCAGAACCACGAGTGTTGCGTCCACGGCCGCCGCCACCGCCACCGCCAAAAATGTCGCCAAACACATCGCCAAAAATGTCAGAGAAGTTGCCACTGCCACCGCCGAAGCCACCTCCGGCCTGACCATCCACGCCGGCATGACCGAACTGGTCATAAGCCGCTCGCTTGGACTGGTCCGCCAGTATTTCATAGGCTTCACTGGCCTCTTTAAACTTGTTCTCGGCGTCTTTGTCTTCCGGATTACGGTCGGGATGGTACTTCATCGCGAGCTTCCGATACGCCCGCTTGACTTCTTTCTCATCCGCGTCCCGGGAAAGTCCGAGAATGTCGTAATAATCGCGCTTGGCCATGCTTTAAAACCCTGTTTTTTAAACGCGGAAAACGCGGAGCTGATCCGCGTTTTCCAACTACCTGATGTACGTCAGATTTACTTCTTTTCGTCGTCTTTGACTTCTTCGAACTCGGCGTCCACTGCATCGTCAGCAGTTTGCGACTGCGCGCCTTCCTGACCGTCAGCTTGCTGCGCCTGACCGTCCTGATCCGCGTACATCTTTTGTGCCAGTTCGCCCGACACTTCCGTCAACTTCTGGGTTTTGGCTTCGATGTCGTCCTTGTCAGAACCGGTCAATGCCTCTTCCAGATCCTTGATCGACGCTTCAATAGACTCTTTCTCACTGTCGCTGACTTTGTCGCCTGCGTCTTTCAGAGTCTTGCGTACGGCGTGAACCATGGCATCGCCCTGGTTGCGAGCTTGGACTAGCTCTTCAAACTTGCGATCTTCGTCGGCGTTAGCCTCAGCATCCTGAACCATTTTCTCGATTTCATCGTCGTTCAGGCCAGAAGACGCCTTGATCACAATGGACTGCTCTTTACCCGTCGCCTTGTCTTTCGCAGAAACGTTCAGAATACCGTTAGCATCGATATCGAAGGTCACTTCGATTTGCGGGACGCCGCGCGGTGCGGGCGGAATATCGGCTAGATCAAAACGACCCAGCGACTTGTTTTGCGTCGCCTGCTTTCGCTCGCCCTGAACCACGTGAATGGTTACGGCCGTCTGGCTATCGTCCGCGGTCGAGAACGTCTGCGACTTCTTGGTCGGAATCGTCGTGTTCTTGTCGATGAGCGGCGTAGCAACACCACCCATGGTCTCAATACCCAGGGTCAACGGAGTCACGTCGAGCAACAACACATCTTTTATATCACCCGAGAGCACGGCCGCCTGAATCGCTGCACCCATGGCAACGGCTTCGTCCGGGTTTACGTCCTTACGGGCTTCTTTGCCGAAGAACTCTTTAACTTTTTCCTGCACCAGCGGCATGCGGGTCTGACCACCCACCAGGATAACCTCGTCGATTTCACTCGCCTTCATGCCCGCATCTTTAAGCGCCACTTTACATGGCTCAAGGCTGCGCTGAACCAGATCTTCGACAAGCGATTCAAGCTTGGCGCGGGTCAGCTTCACGTTCATGTGCTTAGGACCGCTGGCATCTGCGGTAACGTACGGCAGATTTACGTCGGTCTGCTGACTGCTGGACAGCTCGATCTTGGCCTTCTCGCCCGCTTCTTTCAGGCGCTGCATGGCCAGGGAATCGCCCCGCAAATCAATACCACTGTCTTTCTTGAACTGGTCAGCCAGGAATTCGATAATTTTCATATCGAAGTCTTCACCACCCAGGAACGTGTCACCGTTAGTTGCCAGAACTTCGAACTGATGCTCACCGTCAACGTCCGCAATTTCGATAATGGAAAGGTCGAAGGTTCCGCCACCCAAGTCGTATACCGCTATGGTGCGATCACCGGTTTTCTTGTCCAGACCATAAGCCAGGGCCGCAGCCGTCGGCTCGTTTATGATGCGCTTTACGTCTAGGCCGGCTATTCTGCCAGCGTCTTTGGTCGCTTGACGTTGGCTGTCGTTAAAGTAAGCCGGCACGGTAATAACCGCCTCGGTCACTTTCTCGCCCAGATAGTCTTCCGCCGTCTTCTTCATCTTCTTCAAAATTTCTGCAGACACCTGCGGCGGTGCCATTTTTTGGCCTTTCACTTCTACCCACGCATCACCGTTATCCGCTTCGGCAATTTTGTAGGGCACCATTTTAATGTCTTTCTGAACAACGTCATCTTTAAAACGGCGACCGATCAGACGCTTGATGGCATAGATCGTGTTGTTCGGATTGGTGACCGCCTGGCGCTTGGCCGACTGGCCTACCAGAATTTCACTGTCATCGGTGTAAGCGATGATTGACGGGGTGGTACGATCGCCCTCCGCGTTTTCAATAACCCGAACTTTGTCGCCATCCATGATGGCTACGCATGAGTTGGTCGTTCCAAGGTCAATACCGATAATCTTGCTCATTGAATCACTCCGTTCTTCTGAATGCTGTACTGAATAGTTGCCCGGACACGTCTACTCCGGCTACTGCTGTTTAATGGCTATATTGGCGCTTAACCTGATTTTTCAAGCCTGCTCATCAATTTTTGGTGCATCCTGAGCCTTCGCGACCATCACCATTGCCGGGCGAACCACACGGCCATTCAGCAGATAGCCTTTCTGCACCACAGCCACCACGCTGTTTGGCTCAGCATTCGGTGCCGGAACCATCGACATGGCTTCGTGCTGCTGGGGATTGAACGGTTCGCCAACCGGATTCAACGGTTCAACGTTGAATTTCTTCAGGCTCGACTCGAGCAAGCTCAGCGTCATACCCACGCCCTGCCGGATCGATGCGACCAGATCACCAGCATTCTCCTGACCCTCAGTGCTCTCAACTGCCTTCTCAAGGCTATCTGCAACCGGCAACAACTCTTTGACAAACTTTTCCAGCGCAAACTTGTGCGCCTTCTCAACGTCCATCTCAGCCCGGCGGCGAATGTTCTGCATTTCGGCCTGGGTGCGCAGCATCTGCTCCTGAAACTCCTGAACCTGCGCTTTTAGCGAATCCAGCTCAGTAACCTCGCCTTGCTCCGTGTCCTGTTCGCCCGCAAGCACTTCTTCTACCGACGCCTCAGCGGCATCTTTCAACTCTTCTGCTTGCTCATTGCGGTTTTCCTCAGTGCTCATGACTACTCCTGCCAGATCTTCGGTGGCCGGCTTCAACGCGGCCAATTGAACATAGGCTTCGGCCCCGCAGAGCCGAAAGAATGTTATTGCGAATGAATATGGGGTTCAGCACTCAGGTTTCAACCATCAAAGCGCGCATCCCTGAAAAAATCACGCTCAAGTGTTTGCAAACCGGAAAATCACTGTATATATTAACAGTAACTGTATGCACGAACAGTATATTTTGAAGGCGGAGGTTATCTGCATGCTCACACAGCTCACAGTTTCCAATTACGCAATTGCCGAAAGAGTAGAACTGCAATTCAACAAAGGCATGACGGCGCTCACGGGCGAAACGGGCGCGGGGAAATCCATTGTGCTGGATGCATTGGGGCTTGCGATGGGTGGCCGCGCCGATGCAGGGGCTGTACGCCATGGCGCGAAGCGCGCGGACATAACCGCCACCTTTGATGTCTCGGGCATATCCGAGGCCCTCCAATGGCTGGAAAACCATGAACTGGATGACGACAGCGACTGCATTCTGCGCCGGGTCATCAGCAAAGACGGGCGATCACGGGCTTACATCAACGGCCAGCCCTGCCCCCTCGCCCACCTGAAAGACCTGGGCGGACTGTTGATGGACATTCACAGCCAGCACCAACATCAGTCACTTTTGCGCAAAGAAACGCATCGCAAACTGATTGATGAATTCGCAGGCGCAGAAGACCTAGCCGGACAGACCCGCGAGGCGTGGAAAGCCTGGAACCAGATTCGAACAAAACTGAGCCAGCGCCAGCAGAACGCAGAAGAATCCGAAGCAAGACTGCAATTACTGCGTTATCAGGTAGAAGAGCTGGATCGCTTGGCGCTTGAGACTGGCGAACAAACGCAACTGGAGCAAGAACAGGCGCAGCTGAGCCAGGCCGATACAATTCTGCATAGCAGCCATCAGGCAGCGCTTCTGTGTACCGAAGATGAAACCAGCGCAGCGTACCTGATTCGCCAAGCGCTGCAGCAACTGGAACAGCTTCCGGTCGCGATTCCTGCACTGGCCGACACCATTCAGATGCTCAGTGAAGCCCAGATTCAGATCACTGAAGCCGGCGATAACCTCCGGCATTTTGTTGATGACTATGAAGCAGACCCCGCACGCTTAACAGACGTCGAGGAACGGCTCAGCGCCATTTACCAAATGGCGCGCAAGCACCGCATCAACCCTGAGGAGCTACCGGAATTCCAACAACGGTTACGCGAGGAGTTGGCGGAGCTTGATGGCGGAGAGGGCAGCCTGGAGAAATTGGAAGCGGAACTGGACAGCCAGCGCAAAGGCTTTGACGAACTGGCCGGTCAGCTTTCTGAAATCCGGGCCAAGGCCGCCGTGGAACTGGACCAGCGTATTGCGGGCGAGTTGGCCCAATTGAGCATGCCAACAATGCAGTTTGTCACGCACCTGAATCGCAACAATCAGGGCGATCCAGCGTCTCACGGCCTGGAAGAAATTGAGTTTCTGGTCAGCGCAAATCCCGGGCAACCGGCAAGGCCACTGGCCAAGGTTGCTTCCGGTGGTGAACTATCAAGAATCAGCCTTGCGATACAGGTAGTCGTTGCGCAGACATCGACAACGCCAACCCTGATTTTTGACGAGGTTGACGTCGGTATTGGCGGCGGCACCGCAGAGGTAGTAGGCAAACTGCTGAGGGCTTTGGGCGACAACGGCCAGGTTATCTGTGTAACCCACTTGCCACAAGTTGCGGCCCAGTGTCACCAGCATCTGTTTGTCAGCAAGTTCACCCTGCAAGACACAACCTACTCAAAAATCGAATCGCTGGACGACCAAGGAAGAATCAGCGAAGTTGCAAGAATGCTGGGTGGCGTAGATATGACTGACCACACCATTGCCCACGCTACAGAGATGTTTTCCAAAGGACAGGCAACCCACCACTGACGTGGTGGCAGTCACCATTCCCCCTCTCGCCCCTGAGAGCTGTTGGGGCAGGCTTAATGGCCTGCCCCTTTTTTTGCACTAACGGGGGGGAGCTGCTTGATGCTTAAGACTTGATGGGCTTAACGTAAAGAATCAGGCTGTGCTCTACAATCTCATAGCCGTGTTCTTTCGCTATTTTTTGCTGGCGTTCTTCGATTACGTCGTCAACAAACTCGATCACCTGCCCCGTCTGAGTACACACCATATGATCGTGGTGATCTTCGCGTGCCATCTCGAACACCGCATGGCCGCCTTCAAAATTATGCCGCAGCACCAGACCTGCCGTCTCAAACTGTGTGAGCACCCGATATACGGTGGCCAGCCCTACGTCATCTCCCTGATCCAGAAGCCGCTTATAGACGTCCTCAGCGCTAAGGTGATGGTCCTTGGCGTTTTCCAGAATGTTAAAAATCTTCACTCTTGGCAGAGTGACTTTGAGACCGACTTTTCGCAGTTCGGCGTTTTCAGATGCCATGTTACCATTCACTCTTTGGTGTGCCTCACGGCTTCCGGTATGATGAAGCCGCCATTTTACGGTTAACCCGTGCCACACCTGCCCTTGGCAGGCGATTTCAAGATAGAGGATTTCCTCCGGCGATGCAAAAGCTCACAGCTCTCATTCTCACCCTTATTCTGTCCGGCTGTGCTTTCCCGGGCGTTTACAAGATCAACGTCCAGCAAGGCAACATAGTTACCGATGAAGAGCTGACCAAACTCAACGAGGGTATGCCTCGCAGCCAGGTGCGGGCACTGCTTGGCAGCCCACTCATGCTGAATCCGGTTGACAGCTCTCGCGAATACTATGTTTACACGTTCCAACGCCGAGGCGGTGATATCGAAGAGCAACGCCTCATCGTGTATTACGACGACAACCTTTACTCCCACTATGAAGCCCAACTATTGGACGAAACGCCAGCCTACTGATCTGAGCGTGGCGCGGATTTCCTGTTGGCCCGGTTCAGGCGCGCCTGTTTCGGGTCAATCCGGAGCGGGCGATACAACTCTACCCGATCCCCGTCACGCAGCTTATGATCCGCAGGATTTTTGATAATTTTCCCGAATATTCCCATATCGATCGTGTCCACATCAATTTCCGGGAAGATGACGGCAATCCCGGATAACTTGACGGCTGTGATAGCGGTTGCGCCTTCCTGCACGCGTACACAGAGGATCTGCTGCTTGTCTGGCCGCGCGTACGCCACTTCAACCTGAGGCATCAGGCATCGCCTTTGTAGAGATCATCTGCGCGACGACAAAAGACATCTACCATGGAGGTTGCAGCCTGATTGAACACCGGCCCGAAGGTCATACGCGACAGCGAACCCGAGAATTCAAACTCCAACGTCAGAGTCACCTTACAGGCATTTTCACCCAGCGCCTTGAAGCGCCAAAGGCCCGTGAGGTTGCGGAAGGGACCATCAACCAGATTCATTTCTATCGCTTCCGGCATCTGCAACTGATTGCGAGTAGTCAGTGTGTGCCGCACTCCTGCCTTGGCTATTTCCAGCGACGCCATAATCTGATCCGGACCCTGTTGGTGAACTTCTGCACTTGCACACCAGGGAAGGAATTCGGGGTAACGGGCAACGTCATTCACCAAGTTGAACATGCGCTCGGCTGAGTGCATAACCAGGGCTGTCTTATCAATCTGATGGGGCATTGGAACCGGTTGTCCTGCTTGCAAACGTGGCGGCAATCAAGCGCTATGATAAAGGATATTGTCGTCTTCAGGGGCATTTTCAGACTGCAATGGCGGTGTGTTGCCGTTAATTGTAAGCGCTTGCCCTGCCGGGGCCAGATCTTCCTCCGGCTCACACCACAGCGCCTGGCTGCCGCTATCGCACAGGTTTATCAAAGAAACTGCGGTGTAATGTATACCGATATAGGCAACAACCAGAGGTAACACCAGACGCATAACCCAGAACCAGATTGTTCCGAAAAGCTTCGGGGCGCCGCCAAGCATGGTTTTTGAGAGATTGTGCGTCAGACACCAACCGGTAAAAAGTGCGATGAGAATCGCCACAACGGGAATCATCAATCCGCCCGTTAGCAGTTCCAGCCATCGAAAAATTGTTGCGCCACCGGCCCGGTAATCCGCCCACACGTTGAACGAACATAAGGAGGCCAACCCTGCGAGCCAAACTGCCAGTCCCACCAACGCAACAGACCGCCCACGCGGGGCGCCGGTCCATTCGCGAAACCAGCCAACAACAGGTTCCAACAGCGCCAACGCCGTCGCCCAGACAATCATCACGACCACTACAAAAAAGGCCGCGATAACGAACTGGCTTGCCGGTAACTCCGCAAGCGTCACGGGCAGCGAAATAAACAACAAGCTGAGCCCTCGCTCGCCGTCAAAAGCGCTGTTTTCCGTTGCCATGGCAAAAATCATCAGCCCGGCCAGAATTGCAACCAGCGTATCCATCAGTACAGCGGCCAGAATGGATCGCTTTAGCTGTGTTTCCGGTGCCGTATAGGCGCCCAGAACCGCCCAGACTCCCATTCCCAGGCCCAAGGTAAAAAACGCATGGAACAACGCGGCACTGAGACTGGCCCAGGTAAGATCCTCCGGGTGCATCTCGAGAATCTGACTGATAGCGCCGTCAATGCGACCATACCAAACCGCAAGCCCGAACAATGCGAGCAAGAGTATCAGCGTGCCCGGCACAACAATTCTGAATGCTCGCTCAAGCCCTCCGACCACACCTTGCCCAGAGACCCACAATACGGTGACCAGAAAGAACAAATGCCAACCCATAAACACGCGATAAGCCTTTGGGTCAGACACCATCTTTGCAAGAATTTCGGTGGCCTCCGTTTGACCAACACCGGAGAACCGCCCCAAAGCGCCAAAAAACACATAGGCCAGAGCGATGGCACCGAAAACAGCCGTAAACGACAGCACCAGAAAGGCCGCCACTATGCTAAGCCGCCCGGCGGCCATCCACCCCCTTGAGCTTTTGGCACTGCGAGTCAAACTATCCATTGCCAGCACAATTCCATGGCGCGCATACCGGCCAATAGAGGCTTCAGTAACCATCAAAGGCAATGTCACCAAGAGCACACAGCCGAGATACAGCAGAATAAACAACCCGCCACCGTGCACGCTCGCCAGATAAGGAAATTGCCAAAGATTAGCCAGACCCACAGTTGCACCAACTGAGGCCCAGAAAAAGGTTGATTTACGGGCAAATGACCCGATATGTGTACGGTACGGCTTAGGCATTCTCGACCCTGAAAGTGTCTGGCCCGTCATTGTAGCCGAAGGGCTTGCATACGTACGACCCGAACAAGCCGCCGAAGGCCATTTCGTGACCGGCCCTGCAATACTGGGCTACAATACGCGTTTTGCCGACCCGATTCCGGTCGGCTCGTTCATTCGTCCGAACCCGGATACTTGATCCATGAGCAATAAAAAGCCCGGTACGCCGAGCAGTACCATCGCCCTGAACAAAAAGGCGAAACACGAATACCACATAGAAGAACGCTTCGAGGCGGGGATGGTTTTGCTTGGCTGGGAAGTAAAATCACTGCGGGCTGGCAAAGCGCAGATAACAGACGCTTATGTTTTGCTGAAAGACGGTGAGGCCTTCCTGCTAGGCGGGCATTTCCAGCCCCTCACCGAAGCCTCCACCCATGTTATCGCCGATCCTACCCGCACCCGCAAGCTGCTGCTACACGCCAAAGAACTGGCCAAGCTGATCGGAGAAACAAGTCAGGCCGGCCAAACCTGCGTGCCCATGGCGATGTATTGGAAGCACAATAAAGTAAAATGCGAAATCGCTCTGGTGAAAGGCAAAAAACTGTTCGACAAGCGCGCAACCGAGAAAGAGCGCGACTGGGATCGCCAGAAGCAACGCATTATGCGGGAAAACAACGCCTCTTGAAGCTGCAATCCCAAAACAAAGCTGGCTAGGCCTTGAGTTTGCAGACTGGGGCCGCATATACTGTTCATAAGGGGACGACATGGCTTCGACGCTGGTGGCGAACCCTTGGGTGCATGTCGAGATGGCAGCCAATCTCGTTAATCCAAAGCTGCAACGCAATAGTCGCAAACGACGAAAACTACTCACTAGCAGCGTAAGCTGCTAGTCGTCCTGACTGGGTCGCCCGTAGCCCAGAGCTACATCTCAGGACGTCATCGCTTACGGGATGCTCCGTTATCCAGAGTTCACTGGCTAACGGCTAAGATTTAAAGAACTCGCCTCTTGCACCCTGGCCTTCGGGTCGCTCGAGGTTAAATCAATAGAAGGACATAAACATGTAGATCTCAAGGCATAGTGCTGGCGGACGCGGGTTCGATCCCCGCCGTCTCCACCAA
>NZ_DRGY01000034.1 GCF_011049865.1 Marinobacter antarcticus
AAGAAGGTCTTTGACCAATGGGGACTCGTGTCGTTGCTTGATACAGTATTACGGCTTCAGTGCCGACCATGAACCGCCGTATACGGAACCGTACGTACGGTGGTGTGAGAGGACGGCGGGAGTAATCCCGCCTCCTACTCGATCCCTCACATTACGCCTGGGGCTTTTTTTCCATGAACGTTTTCAACACGTCGATGGGTAGCGGAAACACGATGGTGGAGGAATTGGTATTGCTCATGTCTGAGAGGGTTTGCAAGTAACGCAACTGCATGGCACCCGGTTCTGCAGACATGACCTTTGCCGCTTCCACCAGCTTCGTTGAAGCCTGTAGTTCGCCTTCTGCGTGAATCACCTTTGCCCTTCGCTCACGTTCCGCTTCAGCTTGGCGTGCAATAGCCCGGATCATCGATTCATCAAGGTCTACGTGCTTGATCTCAACGTTAGCAACCTTGATACCCCATTCTTCGGTTTGAGCATCAATGATCTCTTGAATGTCGACGTTGAGCTTGTCCCGCTCTGACAACATTTCATCGAGATCGTGCTTGCCCAACACAGATCGAAGCGTGGTTTGGGATAACTGACTGGTCGCCGAGTTGAAATCCTCAACCCGGATGATGGCCCGCTCCGGGTCAACCACTCGAAAATAAAGCACGGCATTCACTCGCACCGTTACGTTGTCGCGAGAAATCACATCCTGACTGGGCACGTCCAGGGTGATCAAACGAAGGTCCACCCGAACAATTTGCTGAATACCAGGAAGTATGAAAAGTAATCCTGGCCCTTTCACCCCCTGAAACCGACCCAGAAAAAACACCACGCCACGCTGGTATTCCGGCAGGATTTTTATTGAAGCGCCCAAGATCAGCAACAACACCACAATGGGTGTTGCCCAGGAAATCAGATTACCAATCATACAGCCTCCTCATTTCACGGTTGCTTACTGTGCATCGGGTCTGACCGATCATTGGACAGCTTTACACTGACCGTCAGGCCATCAATTCCGGTGATCTGCAAGGCATCACCTTGATAAACAGGGTGTTGGCTGATCGCCCTCCAACGCTCTCCCGTCAGGCGCACATGTCCCCGGTAACCGCTGTCAGCTGCCCCAAGGAAGTCATCCAGAGCTAGCGCCTTTTCATGGACGAGCTGTTCGGCACCGCTTACCGGGTGTTTTTTGCGTAAACTGACAAGCCGGGTAACGGTCCATAGCATAAAACCCGCCGCTACGGCCGCCGTACCACCAATCGCGGGAAGCGAGACCGCCCGGCGGCTGCCATCCATGAGAATGACCGATCCGATCACAAACGCAACCAGGCCGCCAACCCCGAGAATACCGAAACTGGGCGCCAGGGATTCTCCGACAATAAACCCCAGCCCCAGAAGTATCAGTGCCAGGCCAGCGTAGTTAACCGATAACACCTGGAATGCAAACATAGCCAGAATCAAACAGATTGCGCCAACAACACCTGGCACAACCGCACCTGGGCTTGCGAGCTCGAAAATAATGCCGTAGAACCCGATAATCATCAGGAAATAGGCAACGTTGGGGTGGGTAATCACAGAGAGCAGGCGGGTACGCCAGCCCGGCGGCATTCGGATTGTTTCAAGGGCGGCCGTCCGCAGGGTCATATCACCAGACCCCATGCGCACAGTGCGCCCGTCAATCTGGCGCATCAGATCTGGCAGGTCCGCCGCAACAACATCTATAACGTTGTTATCCAATGCTTCGCGGGCGCCAATGTTTACAGCCTCACGGACCGCTTCTTCTGCCCAATCTGCATTCCGGCCATGACGCGTTGCCAGACCGCGGATGTAGCTAACCGCATCCTCCAGAATTTTTCGCTCCATGGGCGTTTCGCCCCGGCGCTTGCCATTCTTGTCGGTATCATTTTGCGCTGAGCCGCCCATCTGAACCGGCGTTGCGGAACCCAGATTAGTAGCAGGCGCCATCGCCGCAATGTGGCTGGCGAACAGGATATAAGTGCCGGCACTGGCAGCACGTGCGCCCTGAGGTGTTACATAAGTCGCGACTGGCACGTCAGATCCAAGAATGGCCTTGATGATCTCCCTCATGGAGTCCATGAGGCCGCCAGGCGTATCCATCTCGAGAACCACCAGCTTTGAGCCTTCGGCTTCAGCTCGGCGAATTCCGCGTATCACGTAATCCATCGTGGCAGGGCCAATAGCGCCCTCAACCGTTAAAACAAGCGCGCTTCCCTTGTTTTGTTGTTGGGCGAAAGCCTGATGAGCCAGGGCAGCCAAAACCAGCAGCGTACCGGCCAGAAAAACCGTGAGCCATATTCCGAACCACCTTTTTTGGCGGTCTGATTTCACAGGATGGTAAGACAGCATATCGCCTCCCCGGATCCAAAAAATCAATCAAAAATACAGCGTCTGCTTCGGTTTATCCGGCGTGGAAGACTGCTTGTCTTCCGGCGTTTCGTCAGCGGCCATACGTACAACCTGTTCACCCACCATGGCAGGAATTCCGTCTGCCTGGTCAACAGCCAGTTCTATTGCTTGACGCTGAACCTCAACATTCGGGTGCTTCTGTCGGAACGCTTCCACTTCCAAGGTCACTTCCCGCCACAAGCGATCCCGATCCTTCTTACTATAGTCTTCATGGGGGCGATGAACCTCAAGCCAAACCTCGCCGCCGGACATCCCCATTTTTACCGGATCATTCACAATCTGAACGGGCGTGCCCTTGCTCACCTGATAAACAAATCGGGAGATGTCGTCGTTGTACATGCGAAAACAGCCGTGACTGACCTGCATACCTACGCCAAACTGTTTGTTCGTGCCGTGAATCAGATAGCCCTTCTCACTAAGCATCAACGCATGACTGCCCAACGGATTCTCCGGGCCAGGGGGAATCATTCGCGGCAAAAAATCGCCCGAGGCCTTGTATTGCGCACGAATGCTGGCGGGGGGGTACCACGCGGGCGATTCCAGGGCCATGGTTACCTTGGCATCCGTCAGCGGAGACGGGTTGTCATCGGTGCCGACACCCACCGGGTAAACCTGCACGCTGTTCCCTGTAAAATAGTAAAGCCGGTATTCCGCCAGGTTGATAACAATGCCTTCCCGGCGCGCATCGGGCATCACGTAGTGGCGCGGCAAGGTAATGGTGGTGCCTTCACCAGGCAGCCATGGATCCACACCCGGGTTCGCTTTCGCCAATTCGAGATAACCCAAGGCAAGCTGACTGCCCACTTCGGCAAACGTATCTTCATAATGAGTGGTATACACACCCAAATGGCCGGCCAGATCTCCCTTTATTTCAAGCGTTGGCACCCGGGGGCTGCGATCAGGCGCCGTAACAGGGCCAGGCTTTTCAGGCGTGCTGCTTTGCTCTGCCGCCCACAAGGGCTGGAAAGCCAGGGTACCCGCTAGCAACATCAGGGCTGAATACTTTTTAAATCCCATACTTTTCATTCCAGAAAAACCTGCATCTTCGCATTCCATGACAGCCGTCGCTCTCAAGAGTTCCAAACGACCGATGAAAGGGTCACAGCGGCCATGATCGCGAACAGAATGCTTGCACAAACCCGAGCGGTCGCCAGTGGCAAACGATCCATCAACCAGTGTCCTGCCATGATAACCGGTATATTCGCTAGCAACATCCCCAGTGTTGTACCGACAATCACCCAGAACGTTTCGGTAAAACGCGCCGCCAGCACTACGGTCGCAATCTGGGTTTTATCACCGATCTCTGCCAGGAAAAACATCACGGTTGTCGCCATGAAGGCCCCCATGCCCAGAAAGCGCGAGTCTTCGCTGTCGTCTTTGTCTGGAATCAGCAGCCACAGTGCAATAACCACAAAACTGAGCGCGAGAATCCAGGGCAGCCACGGAGCCGGAATCCAAGCGGCAACCCAAGCGCCAAACCAGGCAGAAAGTGCGTGGTTCAGAATGGTGGCAACCAGAATTCCCATGATAATGGCGGAACGTTGGGCGTAACGAGCTACAAGGAAGAGCGAAAGCAATTGGGTCTTGTCGCCGATTTCTGCAACCGCAACGGCGAGGGTAGAGGTGAAAAGTGCATCCATGGATGTGTCCGGGGCGGATAGTCAGACAGGAGACAGCATTACCTTCCGCCCTTGGAGGTAAGTCTGCCTCAGGTCTTGCCAATTTCATCGATATACTGACGAAACACGATGGCCATGGGGATTGTGCCCCAAGTATGTTGACCAACGTCCGCTACCGGGTGCCGGGCGCGGAGACTACTCCCCTGAAGAGAAGAACTGCATATTAAACAATCATCACAACCATGGCAACCGATCGAATAAGGCACGCCCGAGCCCACATCGAAGCGGTCTCGGACGGGTTATTTCTGCTTTTCAGCGTTGCTCATGATTTTTTGGAACACTTTCAGAGAACTCTCGATATCGTCAAGGCTAATACCGTCAAGCATTTCGTCCCGCAGCGTGTTAGCCCGAGCGGACAGCACGTCCATGAACTCCCTACCCGGATCGGTAAGATGCAAACGCCGGGCCCGGCGATCATTGGGGCAAGCGCGGCGCTCAATCAAATGCTGCTGTTCCAGGCTGTCGAGCAGGCGAACCAGCGTCGGGTTTTCAATGGCCATCAGGCTGGCCAGCTCGCGCTGGGTCAGACCTTCACCACCCTGCTGAAGGTAGACCATGGTGGTCCAGCGGGCCTGTGTGACGCCCAGGTCTTTCAGGCGCTCGTCCAATAACTTACGCCAACGGCGGGTGACCCGGGCAACGGCAAAGGGAAACTGATCTTTCATTGTTAATACTCCGTTCTGGGTCGGAATCGCCATTCGCGAATCATGCAGCACCCATCAAAAGGCTTACTTTACGGGAAAGATACCAATAGTAAGCTAACAATTCAAACAAAAACAGATGTGCAAGCAAAACAGAATGGTAATGAACCGAACGATACCTTTTCTTCCGCACAGCCGCGCTGTTAGCTTTGCTGCCGTGCGGGCTCCTGACTCGTGTCGTCAGTCACGGAAGACATATGGAACTCCGTATTGCGCGGATCCAATTCCGTCAGCACAGAGGAGGTTTCGGGCATGGCTGGCACATAGTCTTGTTGATCCTCCACCGCCACATCGTCTGTGTAGGTAATGCGCAAAGACGTGATCACCGCAAGCACAAAAAGGAACCCCGCATTACCAAGGAACAAGCCTTTCGGTCCCATCATGTTGATCAGCTCAGCCATCACAATAGGGCCAATAACGCTGCCAACACCGTAACTGAGGAGCAGGGTGGCGCTGGCCGCCACAATCCGGGTGCTTTCCATGCGATCGTTGGTTATTGCAACGGATATGGGGTAAATCATTGCCGAAAGGCCGGTGAACAGCCCCACTAGAACCATGAGCAGCCAAAGATTTCCAGTGCCCAACAAACTGACAGCCACCGCCGCCAGCGCGGCCGTACACGCGACCCAGAACATAACGCGGCGGCGATCAAAACTGTCGCACAACCGCCCCAACGGCCAGGCCAGAATCATGGCCGCAATAATGGCGCAGGCCATAAACGTGGAGGTTTTGGCAACATCAAGCCCCATCAGCGTTGCGTAAACCGGCCCCAACGCATAAAACCCGCCGATCAACACACCGCAGATCACAGCACCGGACACCCCGGTAAACGATTCACGCCCGAGGGTGAAAAAGGAAATGCGCTGAACCTTTTCGATAATCGGCGCT
The DNA here is from genome assembly GCF_011049865.1 of Marinobacter antarcticus. Lineage (GTDB taxonomy): Bacteria > Pseudomonadota > Gammaproteobacteria > Pseudomonadales > Oleiphilaceae > Marinobacter > Marinobacter antarcticus_A. The sequence continues at coordinate 5,681 of NZ_DRGY01000034.1, forward strand.
TCCATTTGGGTCAAACACAAAGGAATCAACGCCAGCGCCAGCAGAATTGCGGCCAGAGAATAAGGCATGAAACTGGCCGGATCGCCCAAGTTTATAATGAGCTGGCCGCCAGCGGCAGACAGGTAAAAAACGATCTGGTAAACGGCGAACAGGGCGCCTCGATTACTGTTGCTGGCGCGGCTGGAGAACCAGCTTTCGATAACAACCAGCACGCCCGCGATGCTGAACCCCGAAAGCACCCTCAGAACCGCCCAGAATTCCGTGGATATAGCCATGGGATACAAGAGTGCAGTTACGGCAGCAACCGCCGCAAACACCGCGAACGCACGGATATGGCCAACCCGGCCGATAATATGATGTACGTAAAGAGTGCCCAGAACGAAACCGATGGAATAGCACACCAGCACCCAGCCGATAATATCGGGGGAAACCGATTCGATACTCAGGCGAATACCCAACAAGGTCATCAGAAAAGCGTTTCCGCTGACAAGCAGAACGATACTCAGAAGCAAAGCTGACAGGGAAGTGACCATTCGGGCCATTGCGAAAACTCCGGATTTGACGATTCGGATTGGTGGGGCTGAAAACGAGCGTAGTTGCTCTATCCGGACTTTACTGCAGCCATATTACAACAGCACCTCAACGGCGTGACTACTACGCACTTCCCGCAGTTCAGCGCCGAAGCTCATTGCGTCAAACGCGGCTATGACGCGGTTTCACAATGTTTCACATTAATGTGCCGTAACAGACCCGGCGTAACATAGAAGGTAACATTAGCGACAGTTATTTAATAAAACCGTGAGCGCTTGGTTATGAAAAAAACGGACTGGCCCATCCGCTGGGATTTGCTGCTTCGCTACCGACTTATTGAAACCATTGCTTTGTGGGAAGGTCGACTGACCACAAACCACATTTGTCACAGCTTTGGTATTGGCCGGCAGCAGGCATCCAAGGACATAAACACGTATTTGCGCGAGCTGGCCCCGGGCAATCTTGTCTATGACCGTCACCTCAAGGGTTACGTGCCGGCCCCCCATTACCGGCCCGTTGTAACCCGGGGGAACGTCAGCGAATATCAGGATTTGCTGGCACGCCAGCAAAACCTCAGCAACACCTTTGAAGAGCTCGATATCGGCCTGCCCGACAGCACGGTTGTATTCGGCCTCAATCGGGTTATCGCACCTGAAACCATGCGCGCCGTCGTTGCCGCCACCCGCCATGGTCGTCAACTCAAAGCGAGCTACGCCTCTCTGAGCCGTCCTGAAGCGGTTGAGGGTATTCTGGAACCGCACACGTTAGTGTGCACCGGCAATAACTGGCACCTGCGCGCCTGGAGCGACTCCAATCGCGAATTCCGGGATTTTGCGCTTAGCCGTTTTCATACGGCCCCCACAGCGCTGCGGCAAAAAGCAAAGCACACCAGCGAGCAGGACGAGGACTGGAATCGTAACGTCACCATGACGATCTCACCCGATCACCGCCTGACGGCAGCGCAGCAAAAGATCATCGCTCTTGATTACGGTATGAAAAATGACCGCCTCGATGTTGATACCCGGGCTGCCTTGGCACCCTATGTACTCTCACGGCTCGGCATCACGCTGGACAATCATCATCCTGATCCGTTGATACAGCAACTTGAACTGACCAATCCGGATCAACTCGGGTTCGGCAGCAAACGCGAACGCGCCCTGAAAGCCGTCGCCGGGCACAGTTAAGCTGGACAGCGTGGCCCCATGGACCCTGCTCATTGCCTTGTTGCTGCCGGCCTCACAGGGTTTGGCGGCCAACGTCTGTGGCGCTCAGGCGACGCCAATCTCTGAGATTCAGGGCCGGGGTGACACCTCCCCGCTCGCAGGCGACCGCGTTACGGTAGAAGGTGTGCTCACCTTCGACGCTCGCATCGACGGCGGGTTTGACGGTTTTTACATACAACAGGCCGATGGCGAAACCGACGCCAATCCCGAAACCTCCGAAGCTCTGTTCATTTATACCCGCGAAAAGACCGGTGCTCCAGGTGAACGCTTGCGCGTCACGGGCACTGTAAAAGAATTTCATGGTCTCACCGAGTTAACCGACATCCAAACTATAGTGGCCTGCGGTTTGGCGCCCCTTCCCCACGCACGAATTTTGACACTGCTTTGGCCAGAAGCTCTGGAGTCTCTCGAAAACATGCGCGTGCGGGTGGACCAGCCTCTGACGATCGTCGATTCCTGGAACCTCGCCCGTTACGGCGAGCTCACACTGGCTTCCGGCGAGCAGGTGATCCCTACGGAATATCTGGAGCCAGGCCCACAGGCAAAAGAACTTGCAGATCGAAACCGGCAGCGAAAATTGATGCTGGACGATGGTCGAGGCGTTCGCGAGCCCCGGCCGATACCCTGGCCACCCGGCGGCCTGGGTGCCGAAAACAGCTTTCGTAGCGGGGATGAAATTCGGGAGCTTTCGGGCATTCTTGATTACCGGTTTGACGCCTGGCGGATACAACCCGGGGAACCACCGATTTTCAGATCGGTTAACGCAAGACCGCCCGCACCGGGCCGGCCGGCGGAGCCCCATGTCCGGATCATGACCATGAATCTGGAGAACTACTTTAACGGCGACGGTGCCGGCGGCGGCTTTCCGACAGCGCGAGGCGCGCCAACGGCTATGGCTTTTGAGGTGCAACAAAGGCGGTTGGTGGAAGCACTCCGACGGCCAGACCCGGATATTCTGGCGGTGACCGAACTCGAAAATGACGGTTACGGCAAAAACAGCGCAATAGCACAACTGGCCAATGCGCTCGGGCCAAAGTGGGCCTTCGTCAAGACCCCTGGCGCCGACGGTCAGGACAAGATCCGCACGGGGTTACTGTATCGTCGCGATCGTATCGACGCCGAGGCCCCACCGAAACGCCTGAACAGCGGCGTCTTCAGCAGCAGAGGCCGCCCGCCGCTGGCGCAGATTTTCCGGCCTACGGGCCAACGGCTTGCCATTCAGGTCGTGGTGTCACACCTGAAATCAAAGTCTTGCCGGGGCGCAAACGGTGATAACCGAAACAGAAACGATGGTCAGGGGTGCTACGCCGGGCGCCGCACAGAGACCGCGCACGCCATAGTGAAATGGATTGAGCAGCTGCCGCAGGCTCCTGCTCTGGCAGGCACTCTGATCACCGGGGATCTCAACAGCTATTTCCGGGAGGCGCCGCTGAGCGTTCTGCGGCGCGCAGGGTATACCAGCATGGTGCATCACTTTCATCCCTGCACGCCACAGCAATGCGATCATTACACCTATCGGTACAAGGGTGAAAAGGGCTCGCTGGATTACGCGCTCGCCTCGCCATCACTCAAGCCCCGAATTCTCGGTGCCAGAACCTGGAACATCAATACCGACGAACCGCCTTCTGCGGGATACAAAACCAGCCTTTCGGATACCGATGCGTCGCCGTGGCGTTCTTCCGATCACAATCCGGTAATTACTGACATCAGGCTTTAGCGGATTCTCAGCTCACTCGCACACGGGTTAACCGGTGATCAGTCAATGCCGATGATTTTGTGCATCTGTAAGGTCAGGCGCCAGCGAGGATGCGCCAGGCAGTAATCCGTGGCCTTGCGGGTGTTACTCTGTTTGATCGGGTCTTCGCCGCCATCCGGAGCTGACGGTGACGCCATGGGTGACAGGAAAAAGTGACGGGCTTTTATGTGACTGAACCGTTCTGGCATGGCTTTCGATTGCGGGTACACCAGTTTGAGCTCATCGCAAGTTTCAATCACCACAGAGGCGTCGGCTTTGGGACTCATGCACAGCCAGTCAATGCCAGCCGGCGCGGGCAAGGTGCCATTGGTTTCTACGCCCACCTCAAACCCCTGTTGGTGCAGCGCATCAATCAGTTTGCCATCCAACTGCAACAAGGGCTCTCCGCCGGTGCACACCACATAGGGTGCTCCGGGTGCATCTGGCCAGAGGCTGCGAATGTGGGCCGCCAACGCCTCGGCGGTTGCAAAGGCCCCGCCATTCTGGCCATCCGTGCCCACAAAGTCTGTGTCGCAAAAATTGCACACCGCCGTTGCCCGGTCTTTTTCCCGGCCGGTCCACAGGTTGCATTTACTGAAACGACAGAACACCGCCGCTCGACCCGCCTGAGCGCCCTCACCCTGCAAGGTATAAAAGGCTTCCTTGACGCGGTACATCAGCGCGCAACCTCATAGGCCAGGGGGTCTGCAAGGCCGTTGTCAGAGAAGGCTTCGAGCCGCTCTACACAAGAACCACATAGCCCGCATGCTTTCTCCCGTCCGTTGTAACACGTCCAGGAGTGGGTGTAGTCGAGTCCCATCCCAAGGCCCTCGGCAAGAATGTCGCCCTTACTCATGTGCATAAAAGGCGCGTCGATACCGACGGGCTCATAGTTCGCTATCCGACAGACGGCATTCATTTTATCCACAAATTCCGGTCGACAGTCCGGATAAATGGCGTGATCGCCACCGTGGGCACCGTACCAAACGGCCGTGGCATTCACCGTTACCGCATAGCCTGTCGCCAGAGAAAGCAGGATCATATTGCGATTGGGTACCACCGTGGCCTTCATGCTTTCTTCTTCGTAATGGCCTTCGGGTATGTCTTCGCCGGAGGTCAACGCGGAGCCCGCCATGACCTCACTCATCGCCCGAATATCGACAACCTTGTGGGGAATGTCCAAGTCAGTACAAACGGCGCGAGCAACGTCCAGTTCGCGAACGTGGCGCTGACCGTAATCGAACGACAATGCATGAACCCGCATCCCTTTGGCGCGTGCCCGATGCAGCAGGGTAAATGAGTCCATGCCTCCGGAATAAATTACAACAACGGTGTCAGACATGCAGGCTCCTGGCGAACGGTCTTGAATTAAATACCCGGCAGGCAACGTAAGTAAGTGGCTTTGTTACGTCCGGAGAACAGCGAGGGCGTATTATAACAGTGCAAAGGCGGATTGGGTTTGTGACTGCTCATCTAGATCCCAGTTCTGCAGGAAGTCTTTTTTCTGATCAATCATTCGCTCATAGGCTGAAATCATAATGGCTACGTGGGGAGCATTGGCCAGGCGCAGAATTTCAACACGGCGTTCAAGCCGCTCGACTTCTGTGCTGACGCGATGAAGAACGTGAAGTCGCACACTGTCGTGGTGATCCAGTCGAACGTTTCTGGCCGTGGGAGTGTCGTCGCGGTGGGGATAGGCGGGCGGGCGCATTTTTGTCTTTCATCCATTGAGTGGCAGTGTTTCCCTTTACGTAAACAGTTTGCACAACTGGTTACCAAAGTGCAACAAAATGAACAGAGCTTCACTTTTACATCATAACCCGGCGACTGCTCTCAAGCTCAAGCCCAAGGAATCCGGACGAATCCACTGCTATAGTTCTCTTTGCAGTTCCCTTTACCGTTTCTTTACCAGCTATCAGGATCGTTTATGAGCCAGACATCGGTTGCCGACACCCTCCGGGAATATCTTTCTTTGCTTGAGCTGCTAGACGATGCCTATTGGGAGGCCTCCCATATACAGCACAAAGACATGCTGTATGACATCATCAGTATTTTCAGTCAGGAAGTATCCGAGATAAACAAACTCAGCATCCAGGACCACCACTACCCTTATGAGGTGATCACCGAGGGCATTCGCCGTGTTGTGCCCACGCTGGAGCGGTTGGATGAACACCGCGAAGAAATCATTCAGCGCACACAAACGCTGACAGACTTCCGGGATATTCTGTCATCCGTGCTCGGCATTCTGGAAGCTCAACTCCTCACTCTGTGAGCCTTCGTCTCAGGCAGCGAACACGGGGCGTTCGCTTTCGGGGCGCAGCGGGAACTGGCGAGCAATGGTGTAGACAAACTTACCCAACGCAGGGATATGATGCCCGACGATAGGAAACCCGGTGTTGAGCAGGCTCACCGAGATATCCCGCGCCGCATCGGCCCAGCAGAGTTTATTGATCAATCCCACATGCCCGAACGCATAACGGCTTTTTTGACCCCACAGCCCCACCGGGTTGCCGCCCAGCATCATGCCAGCGCTGAAACGCATGGGCATCATCATCGTGCGATCAATCTGTAGCGAACCAAACTGCTGAACGGCCCGGCGAACGGTAATCTCACTGCAAATACGCTTCCCGTTCCAGAGGCCGCCGTTGAGCATCATCTGGAAGAAACGCCCCATTTCCTCAGCCGTGCCGCACAGATTGCCTGCCGGGATCACGGCTTCCTGGAAGCGGGGATCGTTGGTTACCTTTTCCACCGTTGCAATGTTGCCACCCAGCGCGCGGTTAACGATCCAGGATACCGGAAAGCGGGGTGTCGGGCCGGTTGTATAGTTGGTCGCCAGCTCGTGAAGCTTCTCCGCCTGAATCCCGTAGGTGAACCACTTCATGTTCATAGGTTGGCGCAGATGTTTATCAAGATAGTGTTCGATCGTGTCACCGGTCACCTTTTCGAGCACTCGTTGCAGCACATAACCGCCGGTAATCGCATGATACGCAACCTTGGATCCGTTCACCTCTGCAGCTCTGGATTCGCACAACAAACGCCAGACTTCATCCTGGTTCCACAGAACATCAATGGGCGTTTCCTTCGGAATAGCCGGAATACCGCCACGATGCGACAGAATCTGGTGCACTGTGATGGTGCGCTTTCCGTTTGCCGCAAACTCAGGGCAATAATACGATACCGGATCCATCAGGTTGACGAGACCCTGCTCAACGAGCATGTGCATCAGCAAAGCGGTGACGGCTTTGGATGCAGAGAAGTAACAGATGGGCGTTTCTGTGGTCATGGCTATTTTGGGCGTGTCGGCTGAATCGTGGGGACCATTGCCGCTCGCATGGCCAATTGCACGATGCAGTATCTGTTCACCACGATGGCGCACTGATATCTGGATGCCGGGGTGTACACCGGTCCGATACAAGGCTTCGACGTTTTTCCAGATAGTGTCTACAGTACGACTATCCACGCCGGCTGCTTCCGGCTTTTCGCCGGCAACATCGCGATAAGTAACGGTAGAGAGATCCTTGGGAACCTTGCAACTGTGCAGTGCACGACGGGCTATTGGGTTCATCGGATACGCCTTCGTAATGGTGACTGTTTTATTCTAACGTCGGGCAGGCCAGCGCCCGCGCTATCATGGGCCGTTAACCGTGAACAAAACGAGCAACTTCAGGAGCAACTCATGACGCCCGGTATCTATGCTATCAGTAAAGCCGGCATTTCCCACAAGGTCCATGAATACGAACACGACCCTGCCAGCGCAGGTTACGGCCACGAAGCCGCGGAAAAAATGGGCGTTGACCCGGCTCGGGTATTCAAAACTCTGGTTGTTACGGTTGATGGCAAAACGCTTGTGGTCGGTGTGGTCCCGGTCACCGGGATGCTGAGCATGAAACGAATCGCCAAGGCCGCTGGCGGTAAAAAGGCCGGAATGGCCGACCCGCAAGAGGTTCAGCGCCGCACCGGCTATGTGATGGGGGGCGTTAGCCCTCTGGGACAGAAGAATCCGCTGAAAACCTTTATTGATGCATCGGCCGGAGCCTTTGACACCGTCTATATCAGCGCAGGTCGACGGGGGTTGGAGATTGAGCTTTCGCCCCGAGATCTGGCCCAGCTCACCGGCGGCCAACTGGTACCGCTGCAGCAGGAATAAAAAAACCCGGAGCGCCGTATCGAGGCGCTCCGGGTTTCTACCTCAGGCGGCCGGGCAACATGCCCGCCTGCCATCCGGGATTACTTCACCGATGCGCGAGCATCTTCCATAATCCGGTTGAGGGTTTCACTTGGCTGCATGATCGCCTTCACTTTGGCTGCAGACGCGTGGTAGTAGCCGCCAATGTCCGTAGGATTACCCTGGACAACACTCATTTCCTCCAGAATCTTATCCTTGTTCTCTTCCAGCTGCGCTGACAGTTTCATAAAGAACTCTTTGAGTTCCTTGTCGCTATCCTGGCTTGCCATTTCTTCTGCCCAATAGCGGGCCAAGTGGAAATGGCTGCCACGATTATCCAGCTCTCCGGTCACCCGGGAAGGCGACTGGTTGTTTTCCAGCAAGCGCTCCGTGGCCTTGTCGAGTGTCTGGCCCAGCAGGCGTGCCCGGTGGTTGTCGTGCTTTTCGCCCAACTCGTCCAGCGACACGGCAATGGCCAGGAACTCACCCAGCGAATCCCAACGCAGGTGGTTTTCCTGCAGCAGCTGCTGCACATGCTTGGGTGCAGAACCGCCAGCGCCGGTTTCATAGAGACCACCGCCGTTCAGCAGCGGCACGATTGACAGCATTTTGGCACTGGTACCCAGCTCCAGAATCGGGAACAGGTCGGTGAGGTAGTCACGCAGTACGTTGCCGGTGACCGAGATCGTATCCAGACCACGAATCAGGCGTTCCATGGTCCAGCGAATAGCGCGAACCGGCGACTCGATGCGAATATGGAGGCCTTCGGTGTCATGATCTTTCAGGTAAGTATGAACCTTCTTGATCAGCTCGGCGTCGTGCGCACGCTCGTCGTCCAGCCAGAACACCGCAGGCGTGCCGGTAGCGCGGGCGCGATTGACGGCGAGTTTGACCCAGTCGCGGATCGGCAGATCTTTGGTTTGGCAGGCGCGCCAGATATCGCCCTTCTCCACGTTGTGCTCGGTCAGCACCGTGCCGTCTTCGGCGATAACGCGCACCACGCCATCTTCGTGGATTTCAAAGGTCTTGTCGTGGGAGCCGTATTCTTCTGCCTTTTGCGCCATCAGGCCCACGTTTGGCACGGTGCCCATGGTGGTCGGGTCAAACGCGCCGTGGGTTTTGCAGAAGTTGATCGCTTCCTGGTAAATGGTGGCGTAGGTCGACTCAGGCATAATCGCCTTGGTGTCCTTGAGCTTGCCGTCACGAGCCCACATTTTGCCGGAGTTGCGGATCATCGCAGGCATGGACGCGTCAACAATGACGTCGCTCGGGACGTGCAGGTTGGTGATTCCTTTCACGGAGTCAACCATGGCAATTTCCGGGCGGTGCTCGTAGGTTTTATGCAGAGCTTCCTGGATTTCTTCCTGTTTGGACTCCGGAAGCAACTTGATTTTCTCAAGTACGGAAGACAAGCCGTTGTTCGGGTTTACACCGATTTCTTCAAACAGATCGCCGTACTGGTCAAACAGCTCCTTGTAGTAAATCTTCACCGCGTGACCGAACACGATCGGGTGAGAGATTTTCATCATGGTTGCTTTCACATGAAGCGAGAACATAACGCCGGTTTTCTCGCAGTCTTCAATCGCATCTTCAAAGAATTTGCAAAGCGCCTTTTTGCTCATGAACATGCCGTCAAGCACTTCGCCTTCCAGCAATGGAAGGTCGGCTCTGAGTACGGTCTGCTCGCCTTTCTTGTTCTCAAACACAATGCGGGTGTTGGTCGCCTTGTCGAGAGTCAGGGACTGTTCGTTGGAATAGAAATCGCCACCGCTCATGTGCGCTACGTGGGTGCGCGACGCCGGGCTCCACTCGCCCATGGTGTGGGGGTATTTGCGTGCAAATGCTTTGACGGCTGCGGGCGCGCGGCGGTCTGAGTTGCCTTCACGAAGAACCGGGTTCACGGCGCTGCCGAGCACTTTGGCGTAGCGGGCGGTGATCTCTTTTTCTTCGTCGGTTTCAGGGTTTTCCTTGTACTCGGGAAGTTTGTAACCCTGCTCCCTCAGCTCATTGATGGCGGCGCGCAACTGCGGGATGGAGGCAGAAACGTTCGGCAGCTTGATGATGTTGGCATCGGGGTCTTTGGTGTATTCGCCCAGTTCCGAGAGGGCATCCGGAACCCGCTGGCTCTGCTCAAGATGATCAGGGAAGGTTGCAAGAATTCGGGCTGCGAGTGAGATGTCGCTGGTTTCGAATTCGATACCGGCCGGCTTGGCGTAGGTTTCAAGGATTGGAAGGAGGGACCGTGTCGCGAGGGCTGGCGCCTCGTCGGTCAGTGTGTAGATGATTTTGGCTTTGGATGGCTTCATTTTCGTCCTCAGGTTATTAGGTGAGTTCAGGACGGCCATGGTGAGATTGTGCGTCTTGTGGACATCCGACCTTCGCCATGACTGATTTCGGAACTTTTGATAGACCTACTACGATACCATTTTTTCGTAATCTCTGGTTACGATCTTAGTATAAGAACGGACTAACGACTGCGGATCTTCGGTGACAGGGCGATAAAGTGGTGGGAATTTACGAAACTTTCTAACATTCTCTAGCATTCTGATCTGCGGACTTGGGGCAAAAGTGTCGGGATTAATGCTTCCCAAAACCCGCTCAAGCACATCCGTGTGGCGCTTGGGCTCCGCCATCCATGGCTCCGCACAGTTTTGGGAAGCATTAACCCCGCCACTTCTCGAGGTTCCAAATTGCCTTCCGAGATTAAAACTAACCTTTCGGCAGCAAATTCTCCTCAGCAAGCCGGTCCCGAATCTGGTCCAGCGCTTCCGGGTTGCCCAGGGCATCGCGGTTGTCGGCTTTGCTGGAGCCGTTGATCAGGCGGGCGACGGCCAGTTCCACTTTTTTGCCGCTGCGGGTGTAGGGGATATCTGGCACCTGCACGATGTGTTTGGGAACGTGACGCGGGCTGGCGCCTTGGCGGATTCGGGCTCTGAGCTGTTTCAGCAGGTCGTCGGTGAGTTCGTGGCCTTCTGCGGGCACTACGAACAGTATGATTTCCACGTCGCCTTCGATCTGTCGCCCTACTACCAGGCTGTCTTTGATGGCGGCTTCGGTTTCTACCTGGCGGTAGATTTCTGCTGTGCCTATGCGCACACCGCCCGGGTTGAGTGTGGCGTCGGAGCGGCCGTAGATGATGGCGCCGCCGTGCTCGGTGAACTCGATAAAGTCACCGTGGGCCCAAACCCCGGGGAAGGTGTCGAAGTAGGCGGCGCGGTAGCGTTCGCCATCAGCGTCGTCCCAGAAGGCAACGGGCATGGAGGGCATGGGCTGGCGGCAAACAAGCTCGCCTCGGCCCTGGTCGACGGGTTTGCCGTCATCGCCGTAGGCAACGGCGTCAACGCCCAGCAAGCTGCACTGGATTTCGCCCCGGCGCACGGGCAACAAGGGCGTGGAGCCCACAAAGCAACCGCAAATGTCGGTGCCGCCGGCGATTGAACCGAGCAACGCTTTGGGGGCCCCATGGCTGTACATCCAGTCGTAGTCTTCCGGGAGCAGGGGCGAGCCGGTTGAAAACACAACCCTGAGTTTATCCAGATCCAGCGTGTCTGCCGGCGTCAGTCCCGCTTTGCGACAGCCAGCGATAAAGCGGGCGCTGGTGCCGAAGTGGGTAACGCGTTCTTCGGCTACGGTGTCCCACAGGAAGCTCAGGCTGGGGTAGCCAGGTGAGCCGTCTACGGTAATGACGGCGGCGCCGGTTAACAGGGCGGAGGCTTGCCAGTTCCACATCATCCAGCCGCAGGTGGTGAAGTAGAGGAAGCGATCTTCCGGGCCTACATCGCCATGCAGCATGAGTTCTTTGGCGTGGTTCACCAGCAGACCGGCGGTGCCGTGAACAATGCACTTGGGCTTGCCGGTGGTGCCGGAGGAATACAGAATGTAAACGGGATGATCCGGGTCGACAGGCGTAAACGAAGGCGCCTGGCCTGCACCGTAAGCAATGGCCTTGTCCCACGGCGTAACCAGATCGCCCGGCACCGCAGCTTCTCCCGGAAGCTGCTCAACGCTGACAACGCATTTGAGCGTAGGCAGGCCGGCAATCAGTTCCGCAAAATCGTTCTGACGGGCGAAGGTCTTGCCGCCGTATCCGTAGCCGTTCACCACAATCAAGGCGGCAGGCTCAATCTGGCCAAACCGGTCAAGAATGGCACCAATGCCAAAGTCCGGTGACGCGGAGCTCCAGATGGCGCCGAGGCTGGTTGCTGCCAGCATGCCGGCGAGGGCTTCGTAGCCGTTGGTGACAACTCCCGCTACTCGGTCGCCTTTTTCGACGCCCTTGCTGCGCAAAAACGCTTCCAACGCGCCCACATCGTCGTTCAGTTCGCCGTAGGTACGACGCAGAACCGGGCGCGTCTCGCAGTAGGCGACGACTGCTTCATGGCTGGCATGCTCGCCCCCTGCCAGGCGCAGCAGGTTGCCGGCAAAGTTCAGCTTCATACCCGGGAACCACTCGGCACCGGGCATATCCCGCTTGCCCAGCACGGTGGTGGCCGGTGTTTCGCAAATCAAACCACAATAATCCCAGACGTTGGCCCAGAAAGTTTCCAGATCTTCAACGGACCACCGGTGCAGTGCGTGATAATCCGCAAAGGGGCCATAGCCCTGGCCTTCCAGCCAGGTTTTGAACTGGCCCATCCGGGCGTTGTCCAGCATATCCTGTGAAGGAGACCAGACTACGGGTGATTGTTCTGTGTGGCTCATCCGTCGCTCCTGTTGCTTACTGCATATGCCAGCCGTGGCTGACAACAATAGATTGGCCGGTGAGGGCAGCGGAAGGAAAAGCCGCCAGATGCACCGCCAGTTCGGAAACATCTTCTAACGTGGTGAACGCTCCGTCCACGGTGTTTTTCAGCATAACCTTGCTGATCACGTCTTCTTCGGAAATGCCAAGCTCTTTTGCCTGCTCTGGTATCTGCTTGTCAACCAGCGGCGTTCTCACAAAACCGGGGCAAATAATGTTGCTGCGCACGCCGTATTCGGCACCTTCTTTGGCAACCGTACGACACAATCCCAGCATACCGTGCTTTGCGGCCACGTAGGGGGCTTTCAGCGGCGATGCCTCTAGTGAATGCACAGACCCCATGTACAGCACAGTGCCTCCACCGTTGGCGTACATCTGTTTGAGAGCCGCCCGGGTAACCAGAAAGGCGCCATCAAGATGAACGTTCATCACCCGGCGCCAATCCGCATACGCCAGTTTGTGCACCGGGTCTATGTGCTGAATGCCCGCATTAGCCACGGCGATATCCAGCCCGCCCCAGGCTTTTACAATTGCGGCAACACCGTCATCAACGGCGGCCTCGTCTGTTACGTCCATGGCCAACGCCATCGCCGTGCCGCCCGCTTTTTCAATGGCCTCAACGGCTTCTTGTGCGCTTTCAAGCGTGAGGTCTGCAACCGCCACACGAGCGCCTTCACGGCCATAATGTTCGGCGATCGCCCGGCCGATACCACGACCCGCCCCGGTGATCAGGGCAATGCTGTTTTTCAAACGCATGGGTATTGTCTCCTTAGTCGTAAGCCACGCCGGGCAGCCAGGTGGCAATTTCCGGCACGAGGAACACGATGGCCAGCGCGATAAGCTGAATGATAATGAATGGCAGAACGCCCCGGTAGATATCCGTAACCTTGATCTCCGGCGGCGCTACGCCCTTGATGTAAAACAGTGCGAAACCAACCGGTGGGGTCAGGAACGACGTCTGCAGGCACATGGCGAACAGGATGGTGAACCACACCAGGTCAAACCCGAGATGTTGCACAACCGGCGCCACCAGCGGAAGAATAATCAGGGTGATCTCAACCCAGTCCAAGAAGAAGCCAAGCAGGAACACGGCGAACAAAATCGTCAATATCACGCCATAGGGTCCAAATGGCAGCCCCAGCAGCGCGTCTTTGATCACCTCATCGCCACCAAGTCCCCGCAGCACGACAGAGAAGGCCGTTGCGCCAAGAAAAATTGCAAAGATAAACGCAGACGTGCGGGTGGTCTGATACAGCGATGATCGCAGCACGTCCATGTTCAGTCTGCGCGCCATCAGCGCCAGCACCATGGCGCCGAGGGCGCCAACACCGGACGCCTCGGTGGGCGTGGCAATGCCGGCAAAGATGGAACCCAGAACGCCAAGGATCAAAGCCGCCGTCGGCAGAACCGCCTTGGCCACTTCCCAGACCACCGCCCAACTGACTTTTTCAAGGCCTTCCGGCACCGGAGCAATATGCGGCTGGAGCAGCGGGCGGATCATTGCGTAGGCCACATACATGGCCCCCAAAAGAATCCCGGGCAGGAAGGCGCCCATAAACAGATCGCCTACCGACGCCTCCGGCACGGCCAACCGGTCTGCCATCAGTACCAACATAATCGACGGAGGAATCAGAATGCCCAGCGTGCCGGTTGCGCACGCGGTACCCACGGCAAAGCCCTTGTCGTAATTGTTCTCCATCATCACCGGTAGCGACAGCATACCAAGCAGAACCACCGAGGCACCGATAATACCGGTGGTGGCGGCGAGCAGAACACCGATCACAATCACCGTAACCGCGTAGCCGCCCCGAACGTTGCCAAACAGCTTGACCATGCTGTTCATCAACTTTTCGGCAACGCCGGACTTGTCCAGCATGATACCCATGAAAATAAACATCGGCAGCGCCACCAGGGTATCACTGGCGACTATCCCCCAAATTCGCTCGGGCACCAGCCCCAGGGACGACGGGTAATCAAACCAGAGGCTGGCACCAAAGTCTTCAACGGCGACAACGCCAATCAACGTCCAGATCACCGCCGTGCCACCCAGCACCCAGGCAACCGGATAACCGGTCATCAGCAAGGCCCCGAACGTCAGGAACATGCCGATTACAAACAGGGTTTCGAGCTCCATCAGGACGCATCCTCTTTCTTGATATTCCCGGATTCGATCCGGATTGCCTTTGGAAAACCGAACAGCAGCGCCGTCACCTTGAGCAGGCGCGATACGGCAGCCACCAGGATCAGCATGAACGCCAACCCCAGAACGCTTTTGAGCACCCAGCGATAAGGCAGCCCTGCCGGTGCCTGACTGGTCTCGCCAACCTCCCAGGAACTGATGGCATAAGGCACCATCTCGTATATTGCCAGGCAGAGAAAAGGCAGCAGGAGGAACATCAGGCCCAACAGTTCAATCCAGCCCTTGGCTTTCAGCGACAATCGCTCGTGAATGACATCCACCCGCACATGGTCATCAACGACCAGCGTATAGCCCAGCCCCAGCAGCCAGCCGATGCCCGCCAGGTGCCACTGCACTTCTTCGAGTAAGACCGATCCCTGGCCAAACGCATAGCGACCTACAACCGCCCAGATAATGATTCCGGTTACCACAAGCCAGAGCCAGGATGCGCCCTTGCCAATAGCTGAGACCACCCGGTCGAACCACTCGCTGATACCCGTGGTCGGCAGCTCGGTGTGGTGGTGAAGCAAGTCATCAATGTCGGGCATTGATGCCCGTGTTTGTCGCGGTGAGTCTTGATCAGACACCGTCATGGGAACCTTCCCCGCTTAAAAAGCCTGTTGCGAAACAAGGATGGCCCCGAAGGGCCATCCAGACTTGATCAGAGCACACCGGAATTGCTTCCGATGTCTCAAGGTCAGCTCCGATCCTTAAAGGTCAGCCGGAACATAGGCGCGCGTATCCCACACCTTGTAGCTCTTCATAAACTCGTTCTGGCTTTCATAGACGCGCTTGAAGTCAGCATCCTTGGAGGCTTCTTCTTCCAGCACTTCACCGGTGACTTTTTTCAGCTCTTTAAGAACGTCAATGGGGATCTGGTCAGCGTGAACGCCTTTTTCCTGGAAGCCAGCGAGAACCTTGCCGTTCTTGTACTCACCCTCAGCCAGGGCCATGGTTGTTGCGGCAGTGCAAGAGGCTACAACCAACGCTTTCTGCGCTTTGGTCGTTTTCTCCCATGCGTCCTTGTTGATCAGCATGTACTGGGCAGTAAACTGCTGGTGCCAGCCCGGGAACAGATTGTACTTGACCACCTGATCAAAGCCGAGGATCTGGTCGATGGCGGGCATGGAGAATTCAGTGGCATCGATGGTGCCTTTTTCCAGTGCCTGATAGAGCTCACCACCGGGAATCATGGTGACCGAGGCTCCCAGTTTTTCCAGAACCTTGCCACCCAGACCCGCGAAGCGAATCTTCAGACCCTTATAGTCTTCCAGTGTTTCGATTTTTTCTGAATACCAGCCCGCTGTTTCAGGCCCGATAATACCGCACAGCTGAGCGTGCACTTTGAAGCCCTTGTTGGCATAGACTTCCTGCAGCATTTCATGGCCACCGCCGTAGTAGTACCAGCCGGTATAGGCCCAAGGCTTCATACCAAAGGGTACAGCCGCAAACAGAGGAATCGCAGGGACCTTGCCCTGGTCGTACCCGATCCAGGTGTAACCTGCATCAACCTTGCCATCGGAAACAGCCTGCAAGATATCGAATACCGGAACCAGCTTGCCTGGCTCATAGACGCGAACCTGGACGTGGCCATCGGAAGCGGTGTTGAGGCTATCAGCAACCCAGGCGGCAGGCGAACCCAGGCCGGGCAGATTAGTGGCGAAGGCAACTGGCATTTTCCAGCGCAAGTCATCCGCGAAAGCCGATCCGCTAGTCAGGGCGATCACACCGGCGATACCGGTAAGGACCTTTAAGAGTTTCATTGGCGAGTCTCCTAGCATTGTTGTTTTATTTGGCCAGCAAGATAATTTTCCCGATGGCTTAGTCTGAGTCTAGTCAGACATCACAGAAAACGAGACGGACATTTGTAAGTTTCGGGTCTGACAAAAGCGTCAATCTTGTTTTCAGCGTTATTCTGACGTTCTGCATCCCAGGATCAGCAGAGATTATGCCAAGAACTTTTTTATTATATTTATCAATGATATATATAAATTTAAAGAATTCGTTGACCTACACCTGTCCGGAATTTCGAACACTTTAATTCATTAGTCGTAGGTACTTGTACAGATATCAAGACACATGTCCGGAAATCAGGACATTTTTGCCAGTTTCTCGTACAGTACTGAGCGGGAAATACCCAGTAATCGCGCGGCTTTGGTGCGGTTACCCCGGCTTGCGACCAGTGCTTCTTCCACCGCCTGAGCTTCAGCCTCTGCCAGTGTTACGGCTAATGGCCTAACGGGCCGCGATGCGATTTGCGAGGCGGGGCGCGCGCCAACCCGGGGTAGCACTTTGAACATGGCGTCGGCATCCAGCATGCCACCTTCCTCACTCATGGTCAGAGCTCGCTCCAGCACATTACGCAGCTCACGGATGTTCCCTGGCCAGTCATAGCTGGCCAGGGCCGCCACACCGGCATCGGTGATTTCCGCGCGCATGTCGAGCCCTTCACTGATGTCCCAAAGCAGGGTTTCGCACAGCAACCCAAGGTCAGCAAGGCGTTCTCGCAGCGGTGGTATGGGAATTTCCAGCACGTTGAGCCGGTAATACAGATCCGAGCGGAAACTGCCGTCGGCAATCATGGCCTCCAGGTTTCGACTGGTTGCCGCGATAACCCGAACATCGACCGATGTGATCGTGTTGGAGCCCAAAGGCTCGACCTCCCCTTCTTGCAGTGCCCGCAACAGTTTGGCCTGCAGCGCCAAGGGCATGTCACCCACTTCGTCCAGGAACAGCGTGCCGCCGTTAGCCAGCTGGAACTTCCCTTCCCGGAGCTTACGATCCGCACCTGTGTAGGCGCCTGGTGCCACACCGAAGAACTCGGCTTCCAGAAGATTATCGGGAATGGCCGCCACGTTCACACCCACAAAAGGCTTTTCTGCGCGGGTGGAGACGGAGTGGATTGCCTGGGCCAGCACTTCTTTGCCCGTGCCGGTTTCGCCTAACAGCAGCACCGCCATCTCACGGCCGGCCGCCAGACGGGCCCTGCGTTTGACCTCAAGAGCTCCGGGGCTGGCGCCGACAAAATCGCCGAGGCTGTATCGCGTGCTCCTGGCTTTTCTTGCCAACGCCTTGCGAGCCGCCGCCAGATCCTGATGTAACCGTCGGTATTTGCTGACCAACGGTGTGAGGGGTTGCAAATCATCATAGAGCACAAATGCAACGGCGCCGACGATGTTTCCTGAATCGTCGTAATAAGGAAGCCGGGTGACCACCAACTGCTGTTGCTGGTACTCCATAATATCCAGAAGCAGAGGCTTGCCGGTTTCGACAACCTCGGGCATGCGGGTTTCGGGAATTACCTGCCGCACCGGGCGACCGATAACGCCGGCCGGGTCTTTCAAGCCGAGCAGTTGCAAGTAGCTGCTGTTTATCCAGGTAATACGGGCCTCGCGATCGACAGCAATCGCGCCTGCACTGGCTTCCTCGAACATGGGGAAAAGTGCTTCAATCAGTTTCCGGGTCAGCCCGCTTTTGTTTTTCTCACCAAACAACTGTGTCATGTAACGCGCACCGCCGGGTTCAATATCATTCATGTTGAAAGCCCTGACACCCGGCAGCGCCGGGTGTTCTTTCGGAAGTATATGGCCCTCTCAGCAGCGTGAGCAAATGAGAGGACGCGCGATCGTCAGGCTACGGCTATTCCGGGATGCGTAACTCGCCACCCAACAGGCGGATAC